>NZ_JAPQKZ010000007.1:0-184794 GCF_027257075.1 Bacteroides sp. LFL-34
GCCATCAGGCAGCATTGGTCTATTGAAAATAATCTTCATTGGCAACTGGATGTTACCTTTCGAGAAGACTACAGTAAAAAGGTGAAAAATGCAGCCAGAAACTTTTCGGTGGCAACAAAGATGGCACTTACCATACTAAAGAATGAAAAAACAACAAAAGGAAGCATGAATCTGAAAAGACTAAAAGCCGGATGGGATGAAAAATATTTGTCACAACTTTTACAGGAAAATAATTTTTAATGCGTCTGCCCTGTAGCAGGAAGAAATGGCAATGAGTAAGGGAAAACAGTAAGATATAAGGTGAATGATACACAGGAAAGCAGTAAACAATAGGAAGTTGATTAATAAACAACATAAGGAAAGGAATAATCGTAAGTCCGGCGAGAGTTCGGGAAAAGCTGCAGCCATCATGCATGAGAAATAAGCAAAACAGATAAAAGGAGTATGAGAATAAGAGGAAAAATGAGTTGAAACCGATGAGAAATGCAGCTTTTTTAAGGATAAATGATGGAAATACTATGAGAAATACCACTTTACAGTTTATTTTTCATAGCATTATATTATTGATTTACAAACAAATACCATACAACTTATGAGAACATGAGAAATGAAAATGAAAAATCATTTGCAGGAGAACTTGAATTCAACGAAAGGTTATTTTTTAGGAAAGAGCAAAAAAGAAAGAGATAAATCAGGAATCCGGCCGAATCCATATACCGTATACCGACCGAGCAAAATTCCTTTTCAGTTGTTATTCATATATATCATAGTATACACAATAAAAGTCAATATCATGGAGAAGAATATTTTTCAGTTAGATAATGAGCAACTCAAAGAAATTGCCCGTTCATTCAAAGCAAAAGTAGAAGAGGGATTGAACACTGAAAATGCAGAGATACAATGCATTCCAACTTTTATCACTCCGAAAGCAAGTAGTATTAATGGTAAATCGTTAGTGCTTGATTTGGGAGGAACCAATTATCGGGTGGCAATCGTTGACTTCAGTAAAGTTCCTCCAACTATTCACCCCAACAATGGTTGGAAGAAAGACATGTCGGTTATGAAATCTCCCGGCTATACCCGCGAGGAATTATTCAAAGAATTGGCAGACATGATTACCGGAATAAAACGGGAAAAAGAAATGCCAATCGGATATTGCTTTTCTTATCCGACAGAGTCTGTGCCAAGCGGAGATGCAAAACTCTTACGCTGGACAAAAGGAGTTGACATAAAAGAGATGATCGGAGAAGTGGTAGGGAAGCCTTTATTGGATTATCTAAACGAAAGAAATAAAATCAAGTTTACGAATATAAAAGTACTTAATGACACCGTAGCCAGTTTATTCGCAGGACTTACCGACAGCAGTTACGATGCATATATAGGTCTGATTGTGGGAACAGGTACCAATATGGCTACTTTTATTCCGGCTGACAAAATTAAGAAGTTAAGTCCGTCACATAAGGTTGATGGCTTGATTCCCGTTAATCTGGAGTCAGGGAACTTCCATCCACCATTCCTCACCGCAGTAGATAATACGGTAGATGTAATCTCCGACAATCCGGGAAGACAACGTTTCGAGAAAGCTGTATCCGGCATGTACTTGGGAGACATTCTAAAAGCGACTTTCCCTCTGGAAGAATTTGAAGAAAAATTCGATGCACAAAAGCTTACCTCTATCATGAACTATCCCGATATTTATAAAGAAGTGTATGTGCAGGTAGCACAGTGGATATATGGCAGATCAGCGCAATTGGTTGCAGCTTCACTTACAGGGCTTATCATGTTGCTAAAGTCATACAATAAGGAGATAAGGAGAATTTGCCTGGTTGCCGAAGGAAGTCTTTTCTGGAGCAAGAACAGAAAAGATAAAAACTATAATATGATTGTCATGGAGAAATTACGGGAACTCTTCAGTTTATTTGGTTTGGAAGACGTAGAGATCGACATAAAAAGTATGAATAATGCCAATCTGATAGGAACAGGTATTGCGGCATTATCCTGACACGTTCTAATTTGTCATTGCATGGCAGGTCTTCAATCAACCTGTTCATAAAAATTCGATGCTGTATCAAATTTACTGAACAGCATCGAACCTATTTCAAACTTATCAAATCCGGTTCAATATTTAGATAGAATATAGAACCTAAAGTAGCTATTATTTGATCTTCAGTGCAAAACCGCCTCCGGGTGCCAAATGAATCTTCAACTTACTGTCATTCTTTATCCGGAAAGATTCACATTTATAATCACGTCCAACCCGGTGGGCATTCACTCCATCTTTAAATAATGTAGCATCGTATGTCTTGTCGCCCAAGAAGGAACAATCGACTTCAATGTCACGTGCCGTCCAATCGGTAATTCCACCTACATACCAGACATTTCCTGCCCGGCGTGCCGTTACGATGTACTCTCCCATTTTACCATCAAGCACGATACTTTCATCCCATACGGTCGGAATATTGGCAATAAATTCGGTCGATTCCGGTTCGCGCATATAGTTGCTTGGCGCATCGCACAGCATATTGAAAGGAGACTCGAATACCACATACAGAGCAAGTTGGCGACAGCGAGTTCCCTGGCTCATAGGTTCCGAGTTACAAGGATAATAGTTACCTTTCGAAGCATTACGCATCGCGCCTTGGGTGTAATCCATCGGACCAGAAACCTGACGGGTGAAAGGCAACAGTACGTCATACTTCACCTGATCGACCGAAGCCGGACTCCATTTCATCTGTTCCAAGCCATTAACCCCTTCAAAGTTCAACACATTCGGATAGGTACGATTCAAGCCGGCCGGTTTATGCGTTCCATGCAAATCGAGAATCAATTTATATTTAGCACACGTTTCGGCAGCCCGATAATTGAATGCTGTCATATACTGATCGTCACGATCCATAAAATCGACCTTAAAGCCTTTGACTCCCATGTCGGCAAAATAACGGCAAACGTTCTCCATATCACGATCGAAGGCATAATAACCAGCCCAAAGAATGATACCTACATTTTTGGAAGCTGCATAATCTACCAGTTCTTTCAGATTAATATCTTTCACTACTTGCATCAAATCCGCCTGCAGGTTGACTGCCCAACCTTCATCAAGGATTACATATTCTATTCCGTTTGCAGAAGCGAAATCAATATATGCTTTATAAGTCGGATTATTTACTCCGGTGATAAAATCAACGCCATCCAAGTTCCAGTTATTCCACCAATCCCATGCCACTTTACCGGGCTTGATCCATGAAATATCCGTCAGACGGGAAGGAGCAGCCAACAAATAGCTCAAGTTGCTTGCCGCCAAATCTTTATCGGAAGTGGTAACAATGCTCATTCGCCATGGAAAACTTCGGGGGTTATCTACTTTGGCAATGTAAGCTTCACGCTCTTTCACCAACATCTGAAGTTGATTGTGTCCGCCCTGCACCGTCTTCTTGGGATAAGGAGCGAATTGACCCGTCAACCGTTTTTCCCCTTCAGCAGCAGATAAATAGAGACCGGGATAATTCTCCAAACCGGATTCTGTGATACAAATCTTGACACCTTCACCAGCATCCACTACTAACGGCAGAAACATCAAACGTTTTTTATTCAGTTTCGATAATCGATCAGTAGTATAAGTGTTCTCGAAAGAATTGAAATATTGGGATTCGTAATCACCATCTTTCCCCGCTTTTACATACGGAACAGAGGCTACCATATCGGACGGGAAACGGTAATCTACAGTTTCATCCACTACATTGAAAGGTTTCTTCGACCGGCTGACAAAGCGATATGCAATACCATCATTGTAAGCACGAAACTCTACGTTCCAATCTTTCTTAAACCGGAGAGTCAGTTCATTATAGTAATCTCTTAGTTCGTTGGCGCGATAGAAAGGAGAAGGAATCATCTGATCTACTTTTTTCCCGGAAGTGCCGGCCAACTTTGCTTTCTCTCCCCAAACTTCTCCATTCTCCAATGTCATTGAAATTGGAGAAGAAGCCAGTATCTGACGTCCGTCACAATGGATGTCATAAGTCAACTTATCACCGACGGTAATAGTTGTTTGGAGTTTCCCATCCGGAGAATTCAAGGTAAATTGTTTTTGTGCTTGTACCGTAAGCGTACATGCGACAACACATAGAAATAATAAAATCTTCAGTTTTTTCATGGTTTTAATTATAGTAGTTATCAAATCATAAGAAGAATGATGCAAAAATAAAATAATATATGGTAGTAACCTATATGAAAACTAAAAAACAGAAATGAAAAATGAATACGGGATTCTATCTTTTTCCTGTCTGAGATTTTATGCAATCGACTTCTTCCTGTTGAAAAGGTACTCCGTTAGAACGATAAATATCATGGAACCATAACTCCGGCTCTTCTCCCGACGGAATCACTTCATCCCAGGCAAAAATAGTATTTGTCTTTCCTGCAACAAATCCCCAATTAATAGCTCCGGTCTTTTCTTTTTTCATCAGAGGAAGAACATTGCAAAAACGGCTGTCATTGCGGCGGGCCATATATTCGGTACAGATCAACGGACGGTTAAGCATCTTTAGAAATTTGATGCACTCGGCATGCCGTGCCTCATTATCGTAATTATGATAAGAGATAATGTCCGAATGATTCAGCATAAATGCATTCAGAACATTCTTGCGGGAAGAATTATAGTCCCAGATACCGGCAGTAATCGGTTGTGACGGTTTACAGTCGCGTACCCAGCGAAAAACATTGGTCAATAAAGACAAAGAGGTTTCCTCGTGTTTACTATTTCCGGGTTCATTATACAAATCCCACATCAATATCCGATCATCATGAGCGTAAGTGCGTACAATATCTTTGATATACTCTTGTAGAAAAGGATACAAAGTCAGCGTATCCTTGCGCAAGCTGCATGAAGGGTCCTGTACCCATCCGGAATTATGAACTCCCGGCTTCGGCTCCGGTTGTTTGCCATAAGCCGACTCTGGATTCCAACAATCATCAAAGAACACAAACATAGGACGGATTGAATACTTCCGACAAATATTCAAGAATTCATCCACACGTTTTTTCATTCCTGTTGCATCATTTTGCCATACAACACTGCTCAAGAAAACGCGTAAGGTATTAAAGCCCAGTTCATGTGCCCATGAAAGTTCTTTGTCTATCTGCTCAGAATCGAAAGTAACCGCACTCCACATTTCTATCTGATTGATTGCCGTTGCCGGAATATAATTGCAACCTACCAACCAAGGCTGATTGTCATACCATTCCTGTATCTTCTCTTCCGACCAACGGCTGTTGTTTGAAGAATTAGAATCCTGTGTACAGGCGCATACACATATCCCAAAAAAGAATAAAAACACAACATTAACACACCATTTATTTTTCATGCTATTTCAATTGATTAATATATAAATCTATTTGTTCATTTTTTATCTTAAGATCAAACAAAGAGAGTAAACCCGTAAAGGGTATAAAAGACCAAATTCTTTATCTTCATTTTTCCTGTTAGCTGATTATTTATGCCTGTTGTCTGATTTTTCTTTCCACACCACTACTCCCGCAGCTTCGAGGCGTGCACTGCCGATCAGTATCTCCGCCTTGTCGAGAATGGCTATTTCCTGAACGTCCGATGTATAATTTAAAGCGATGTAAAAACCGTCGCGCCATTCTTTCACTACTCCGTACGGCAGATCTTCGGTCGATACTCCTGCTTCCGTATATACACGACGCACTACCTCTTTTTCTAGTTTGCCGTCATCGGTATCCGTTCCGATATAAGTGACCGTTCCTTTACCCAGTTTGCGGTGTATCACGGAAGCAGCTCCCTTATAGAACTGGTCTGTATAGACAGCCCACACATCTGTTCCGGCAGCCGGTGTCAGTACGTCTCCCCAATTATTCCAGGCAAATTCCTTACCCTCGAAATCGATCTTTCCGTACAGATTGTGGGGCAGATGGTCATAATACAGGCTATTTATTCCGGCTAGTTGATGAATCGGAGCAGCCAAAGGAGCCTCCCACAGTTTGGCGTCACGGTCTTTCTGACCGGTACGGCAAGTCAGGATCAGATGTCCTCCCTTCTTCACATATTCAGTCCAACGTTCCACCAGCTTGTTGTCAAGCAACTGATAGGCAGGAGCTATCAAGAAAGGATAACCGGAAAAATCCTCTTTCTCCGAAATCACGTCTACCGGAGCTGCAAAAGATTTTAGCAGATTGTAATATTTATGCACGTGAGCCATCGTCCGCCATTGATCCGTCTGCCGCTGAAACTCCATTTCCCAATAATTACTCATATCGAAAAGTAAACCAATACGCCGGGAGGCCAGTTGACCGGGCATACGATTTTTCTTATCGTAGGCGGCACGCAGTTTTTTCATCTCCTGCGTAATGCGTACATATTCTTCACCGCCCGGAGAAAGAGTTACTCCATCAGTCATTATCATACCGTAATGATATTGCTCACTGCCTTTCAGAGGTTGACGGAAACGGTAATTGCATACGAATTTCCCACCACCTGCAAAGACGTGATACACCCACATACGGATGGCACCGGGTAAAGGTTGGGGGTTATACACTCCCCAGTTCACCTGCCCGGGTTGGAGTTCCATAACTCCAAAGGCTTTACCTACGCGATTACGGAACTGGTCGTTTGAGAAACCGAGATCTTCCGGAATACCCATCCGGAAACCCTGGCTGCCTATTCCCTGATTATGTCCGGTCACCAGATAGCGGGTGTAGGTCAGGAAGTCCGGATGATCGATCCGTACCGGATCGACCGGATTGAAAATAGGTATCAGGTTGGTAGTGATCCATTGGTCTTTGTGGATATGCCGCCGAAGGATGTCTGCCTGCATATTGACAAAGCCTGCCAGTTCATCCGCCATAAAGCGGTTCAAATCGAGCATGGCGTGAGGATTGGCCTTATCAGGTACTTCCTGCTGGTTGGGAAGGCGAACCTGCTCGAAGTTCTGATAGGTTTCACTCCAGAAAGAGGCACCCCAGGTATCATTCAGTTTGTCAATAGTGCCGTATTTCTTCTGTAACCAGATACGGAATTTGGCTTGTGCATTTTCACTGTAATCTACCACCCCGTAGTGTCCCGGTTCATTGTCAATCTGCCAGCCGATAACAGTGGGATTATTGCCATAATGTATTGCCAGGCGGGAAACGATATTTTCTACATAATGACGGTAGCGATCGCTACTCCAGGAAGCGTGCTGACGTCGTCCGTGTTGAATAGTCACTCCATTATCCCGTTGAATCAGTATGTCGGAATATTTTTTCGACAGCCAGACGGGAGGCGTGGGGGTAGGTGTACACATGATTACTTTCAGACCATACTTCTCCGCCAGAGAGACTGCACGATCCAGCCATTCAAAATGATATTCTCCCTCTTCCGGTTCCATCATAGACCAGGCGAACTCTGCAAAATGGGTGAATTTGATGCCCATTTCCGACATTTTCTTCAAATCACGCTCCCATTGGGAGGAATCCCATTGCTCGGGATAATAGTAAGAGCCCAAAGCAAACAACTCTTCCGGAGGAAAAGACTTATCGACCGGAGACTGGGAAAAGGATGATAATGAAAACAATAAAGTTAAGACAAATAGGAAATTCTTCATGAATATTATTTTTAGAATCTATATAATAAGACATTTCTGAAAGAAAAAGCCACATTGCTATTTGTATAAAGAGGTCGTGTTTCGGTGAAACCCGGCCTCTTTATCTTATGTAACACTAATACCTATGTCAGACTATTATCTCTTTGTAAACGTACAGGTATTTGTATTCATATCCAGTTTGACATGATATATACCGGCTCTGAAATTATTTCCCGGTCCAAAGTTCTCTGTTTCCTTCCATTGATCTCCATCCCAATAACCGCCCCGGGCTATTAAATCACCTTCAGATACGATGGTCACATCAAACGAAGTAATTTCATTATTCCAACCTTTTCTTTTATAAAATCTGAACATGAAATCGTTGTTCAGAAGGAGGTTAGTTTCATATACACGATCTCCGGTCTTCACACAACAAATAAAGTCTTTTGGATTATCCCATCCCCAATTTCCAATGTCATCGGGAAGGAGTCCGCTGATTCTAGGATGGCCGAAGGCAGCTCCAGTTATCCATACTGTTTCCGGGAATTCCGTATCGGTCGTTTTCTCTACATATATAAGTTCTCTATCCTTATTATATGAAATCCGATACTTACCGTCCGGAGCGTTAAACTTATATTGTCCATTTTCATTCGTAAAGTATTCCGGTTGAAGCATATAGTCCAGATAACTAAATCCTTCGAAATCGACCACTTGTCCTTTCGTGAGGTTTAACTCTACAGCGGTATAGCTTGGATTAGTAGATTGAGTCAGTTCCGTACCATTTATTTTATAAGATTCCGGTCCAAGTTGTCCTTCATCCACCTTATCAATAAACATACATATATTCTTATTCAAATCTATCCGGACACGATATACTCCCGGTGTGAAATCCGGTCCGGCTACAAAATCACCGGTAAAATGTCCGCCACCAGTGCCACCTGTTACCGGATCACTGTAATACCATCCCTTACCCAATAAATTAACAGGTTGCGTATTGACAATAGTACTAGCCAGTTCACCTCCCCAAGGACGTTGTTTGTAGAATTTAAACTGGAAATCTTTAACCAGATAAAGGGTGGTTTCAAAAATATTGTCTGCTACCTTCACACACTGGAATGCATCACTCGGCAAGTTGAAAGTCCATGCACCGACAGTCACCCGTCCGGCTTGAGGATGTCCGAAACTGGATCCGCAAACCCATAACCCATCCGGATAATTTACCGAGCGGTTTTCCAGATATGTCAGTTTGTTTATCGGATCATAATACAATTTATAGTTTCCGTCTACTCCTATAAATGTAGCTTTATCTTTTGTTATGTTTTCAAAGAAATCCGGTTGAAGCATCTTTCTCACATCACCAAAATTGCTGAAAGTCACTTCATCACCTTTATGAAGTTCCAAAGCAATGCCCAGAAAAGATGAAGCCTCTTCTAATATACCCATTTCCTGACCGTTAACTAGGAAAGATTGTTCTTGAATATTCTCATCTTTCGCTTCAAAAGCACAAGTGTTATTGTTCAAATCGAGCGTGATAAGATAAACTCCGGGTTGGAACAGCGGTCCCGGAATAAAATCTCCTCCCGTCTTTCCGGCAACCAAGAAAGGGGTAGTTAGAGTGATATTATCTTCGGGAAGAGTAGTGATCTCATTGTCTCCCTCTCCCCAGCCTCTATGCTTGAAAAACTTAAATGAGAAGTTATTAGCCAGATAGAGAGTCAGTTGAAAAACATTGTCGGCACTTTTATAACAATAAAGCACATTGTTAGGTCCGTCCATACTCCAACCGCTTGTGGTAACCAGCCTCGCTTGAGGATGTCCCCAGTTGGCTCCGCAGAACCATAATCCGTCCGGATAGGTCGCCCCGGCTTTTTCTATGTACAAAAGCTCATTAGCAGGATCATAAAGCACACTATAATCAGCCGTCTCTCCTTTGAAACGGGCCTTATTTTCGGACACATATTCAAAGTAATCCGGTGAAAGAATGGATTCTATTTCGTCAATCCCCGAAAACTCGACTTCCTGTCCTTTGTCCAGATGAAGCTTTTTTCCCTGAAAATTAGAGTAAATCTCTTCATCCAACACTTGACCTCCTACAGAAAGAGGAGAGGCAAGTTTCCATTCCGGCCATTGATCCCATTTCTGTACGTCATCACTGCAAGATGCCGTTAACAGCAACAGAAGGACCGTATATATATAATATTTCATAATGCAGTCATATTAAGATTATACATTTATTTTTTATATGCTTTCAGCAGAGCTTGATAAACTGTTTCGTTCACCTTCACAATACAGCCGTGTCGTGCGCCGGGTCTGTCCGTACCATCCTTTACATTAGGTCCGGAGAAAGTACGTTCTTTCCATGGCCCGTCCATAGAGGTCGACTGAAACAAATGATACCCATAAGGTTTGGCTGCATAAGATTCCGCATAAATAAACCAACCGCTATGATTCGGCCGTTCGATAAAAATAGGTGCTTCACGCATCATATCATTCGGAGTGACAGGTGCTCCCGGATTGGTATAGGGACCAGTCAGATTGGAAGAGGTGGCAATACGGACTGTTTTCCCTGTTTCCGGAGCAACAGCCGGATCGCGTTCGTCTTTCATAATCGCATAATAAACACCGTTTACTTTACGGATAATAGCATCGATAATAGCCATATTCTCATCCGTACCGGTAAAATTGAATAATTTCTGTGGTTCCGTATAGGTCTCGAAATCCTTTGTCAACACATAGAGAGTGCGCATACTGTCCCAATCGTCCTTATCCGGGTCGTTGCAGGCATGCCAGCTTATAATGTACTGTTCGCTATCCTTGTCATAAAACATTTTGGGTGCTCCCCAATAATAGGTAGTATAGAATCCCTGTGCATTACTACGATTAAAAATCATTTCATTCAACTGGGTAGATGTCCATGTCACCAGATTTTCCGAACGCCACAAAGCCAGCGGATTGACTGCAATCATATAGAAAGCTCCATCATGTCCCTGACAAATATCAGGATGTCCAATGTAAGCGCTATTGATGATCCGGCCTTTATTCAGTGTTTCCCAGTTGATGCCATCCCGGGAAACAGCATAATATAACTTTCCATAATTTGCATTAGTCATGTGGGCGAACAAATATCCGCCATCAGTTTCCACCGGAATTTCTTCTCTGCCTGTTTCTGCATCATCCGAACACGACCAACTCATTAAAGACAATAATAGACCAATTATATAGTAACTCATACGTTTCATATCTTTTATTCAGTTAATAGGTTTAATTTATACTTTGTTGCGCTTTGCTCTTATCCTCCGCCCAACCCGGACGTTCCCAAGTCTGCTTCAGCTCTTTTCCATAAGAAATGGCCTGTTCGACTGCATAGTTAGGAATCGGCATGTATTGATGCGTCGGCATTATGCCTTTCGCCTTATACATTTCTTGCGCGTATTTATTAAAACGGATCAAGTCAATCTTTCGATTACCTTCATAGAAAAATTCATGTCCCCGCTCTATCAGAATAGCGTTTAAAAAAGCGTCTTTTGTATTGGTTGTCACGCTCGGCAAGTCCGACAGCCCGGCTCTTTTCCTCACCTGATTCACCGCATTTATAGCAGCTACGGAAGGTACAGTTCCTGTTTTACGCACTTCTGCCTCTGCATACATCAATAATACATCGGCCCATCTTGCCAAAGGAATATCGGTACCCTGGAAAGTAGTCATCGTTTCCTGCGGGAATTTATTTATAATATATCCGTTCCATCTCACCCCCAGATTATCTTTGTTGATAACGACACCATTCTTGTCCTTATAACTGGTTACAATGGTTTTCAGACGACCGTCGTTGCTTTCGAAAGCATCGTAGTATTTCTTGTCCATACTGAAAGCCTGCATCCATCCACCTCCCATCGGGAAAGGAGCCTCTTTTGCCACATCGGAAGGTAAAGCCCACATCAGGAAAGGGTTCGCATTTCCATGTTTCGGATTACCATCGGCAGTCGGACTACAACTGACAGCCATAATGATCTCTTTATTGAATTTATTGGCATTCTTAAACAGGTCAACGTATGGGGTACTTCCAGTTTTAAACAAATCATATTTACCCGTATTGAGTTCATTATACATATCCATCGCTCTCTGATAATAGCCTTCCATGTGTTCACCCTCGTTCAGACAGTGTTTCATCAGGCAGAAACGGGCATAGTCACGCGTATAGCGTCCCAAATCCGGAGCTGTTTCGGGAGCGTTCTTTGCGGCAAATTCCAAATCATCCGTAATCCATTGAGTCATTTCGTCCAAAGAAGGACGCACGGTATTCGATAACGCTTCCGGATCAATTACTTTTTCGGGGTCTAGGATGACCGGTACAGGACCGTAAACATGTAACAGAAAGTACATCATCAATCCACGACACAGACGTGCTTCTCCAAGCAGGTTATTCTTTTTTTCTTCTGTAAGAGCAGTCAGGGGAGCTTTCTCCAAAGTTCCAATCACTTCAGTCATACGGGTTATTTGAGCCGTTTTCGGAAAATGGTTGAGGTTACTGTTATCTTCCACATTTCCGCGCCAATAATAAAAACAATTACTATAATCTCCTAAACTAAAACGTCTCCAGTCCGCTCCTACCGTCGCTGCATATGCACATATATCAGAAGTAGAATCAAACATACGCACCACTCCGCCTGACGGAATATGAATGCCATGTTGCAAACCGCCCGAACCCATATCATACGTCCAAACTGTGGTGTATGGCAAGTAGCAAATCATCATATAGGAAACATACTCCTGCTCTGTAGAAGGATATTCTCCCTGCAACAAAGCTCCATAAATATAAGGATCAAAATTATTCTCACAACTACCGAATAATAGTTGCAAGGAAACAAGCATCGGTAAAAAAATCTTCTTTTTCATACGACATAATTTGTTAGATTTCATAGCTTGAAGTTTAGAAGGTTAATTTTGCACCTATTGAATAAACTCTCATTTGAGGATATTGCCCTCCAGTCAAATTAGAAGAGGAAGTGTTGATTTCAGGGTCATATCCCTTGTATTTGGTAAAGGTCAAAGGATTCTGAAAGTCGACAAACACACGTATTCCCCTAATATACCCTTTAAATACGGATAATTCTTTGGGACCCAGGTTATATCCCAATGTGATGTTTCTCACACGTATATAAGAGGCATTTTCTCTTGTATAATCAAAGCCCAGATTTTCGGGTAAAGCCACTGATTTACTGATTGCAATACCTGGGAAATATCCGTTCGTGTTTGTCTGGGTATTCCAGATGTTATAAGAATAGATACCAACATTGTGCGCATCCACTCCCCTGGAGAGATTTCCGGCATCTGCACTATAACTATATGCGTCATTCCATTTCTTTACACCTAATTGTCCGTACATAAATATATCCAGATCAAAGTTTTTCCATGTAAACGTATTGCCAAAACCAAAATACAATTTAGGAAGCATGTTATCCATGTAAGAGTCATTCACGTCAATGATTCCATCACCATTTTTATCTTCTACAATAGGATAACCCGGCATACAGGCGGCAGGTCCCAATGAACGTTGAGATTCGGGCATATTACTCTTATCCATATCGATAATACCAGTCGTTTTATAATAATAGAATGCATTCATCGGTTCATTTTTCCTTTTCTGATATTTCTGATAATCATAGTTGGGCATACGTTCGATCCATACTGCATTGTAATGGGACATCGTAATTTGAGAGGTCCATTTAAAATCATGTGTCTGAAGATTCAATGAGTTCAGGCTCACATCTATTCCGGTACGTTTATAATGTCCTCCATTGATAGGACGTGTTCCGTGCATTCCCAATAATTCTGTCGGTGCTGTTCCCAACAAATGGGTTACGTCATTACGGAACACGTCTACACTACCCCAGATTCTATCTCTAAAAATAGAAAAATCCAATCCGATATTTTTCATGACTGTCTTTTGCCAGGTGACATCTTCATAGTTAGCGCCGGACAATATGTAGGGAATGTAAGTTACCGAATTATTATTGAACTGAACATCCTCGCGGGCTGTCGTTACAATACCGTATAGTGTTGTACCCAGGTTATCGCTACCTGTTTCACCGTAACTTGCTCTTAATTTCAACATATTAATCCAGGAGATATTCTTTATAAATGATTCTTCATTCATTTTCCATGCAAGAGAAACAGATGGAAAGAGGGCGTATTTCTTACTGGGAAAGAATTTATCCGTACCGTCACGGCGCAATGAAGCGGATACTACATAGCGTCCGAATAAGTCGAAACTTCCTCTGACAAACTGTGACCTCTTTTCATTCTTATATTTATAGGAAGTCGGATAAAAAGGACCGTCTGCCATACCTACGCTACTTCCCTGTATATGATCATTGGCATTTTCATAAGATATATCCGAACCATCGCCACTATCAAGATAACGTCCCATACCGGCCATCAAATTCATATCTAATAACTCTCCAAATTTATGTTGGAATGTCAATGTACCTTCGAGAGTGCTTTGCTGCCTTTTTCCATATCCTAAGTTTCCTCTGGATTTACGTTGCAATGCGTAGTAAATATCAGAAGGAATGTAAGAATCACGAGAGGTATTTTCCTTGTTCAAGCCATACAATACTTTGGCTGAAAGCATATTCTTGATAATATCGACATCCAGTGAGAAGTTCATGTAGTAACCATTTTGCTCGGACTTATCATTAATATCATGCATGGAAACAGGATTAGGCGTCCGGCTGAATACATTATATTGTCCTTCGGCATCGTACACGGGAAGATAAGAGGGATAGAAGATTGCTCCGAAAAGTGCTCCGGCTCCCTGATCTCTTAAGTTTCCGACATCTCCGCCGACAGTAGAGTTCGTGTAATTATTCTGATTCAAGTTGACAATTGTTGTCAGTTTCAGGAAATTAGTCAGCTGGGATGTGATGTTTGTACGCAGGGAGTATCGCTCCATATCCGAATTATAAACGGTAGCGTCTTCTTTATAGTAGTTAACGCCCAGATAGTATTTAAACTTTTCCGAACCACCGCTAATCGTCAGATTATGATTGGTCACTGCACCTGTTTTCAGTACCTTGTCCAGCCAATCCGTAGTCGGGGCATTGGCTATTTGTGTCGGTGTAAAGATAGGTGTCCATTTATCGTCATAAGCGGCATTTCCATAAGGATACTGGCCTTTGTCATATAAATAATTCTCTTTACTGAACACATTCACCATGTTCATCAGTTCGGGTCCGCTCAATACATCCAGGTAAGGATAATGTTTTTGCACGGAATAGCTTCCTTCATACACGATGGTCGGTTTTCCCTCTTTTCCTTTTTTGGTAGTCACCAGAATAACACCATCCGCTGCTCCGATACCATAAATTGCTGCAGAAGCATCCTTCAGAATTTCAATGGATTCAATATCATTGGGGTTTAATCCGGCCAGTCCGGCACGATTGACGGAAGAAGGAAGTGACGTACTTCCCGTGCCGACTTCAAAAGAGCCGCTAGGCATAACTACTCCATCCACCACATAAATCGGTGTACCACCTCCACGAATGGAGATATTAATACCTCCTCCCGGCTGGGGACTGGCAACGGTTGCCTGCAAACCGGCAGCACGTCCCAGCAACATTCCTGAGATATTGCTAGTAGCCGCTTTGGATATCTTTTCTGTTTTTACGGTAGCGATAGAAGTAGTCAGGTTTTTACAGGAGGTTGTACCATACCCCACCACTACCACCTCGTCCAATATTTGCTGATTTTCAGCCAAGGTGACAGATAAAGATACCCGGTCGCCCACCTTTACTTCCTGTGTCTGATAACCGATATAGGAGACTTCCAATACAGCTCCCGGTGACACTTCCAGAGAGAACTTAGCATCCAAATCAGATGCGGTTCCGTTGGTTGTTCCTTTTTCCTTGATGGTAGCACCGATGATCGGTTCACCGTTGGCATCGCTCACTGTACCTGTGACTTTACGCTTTTTAGTGTCTTTAGAGGTATTCTGCCGCGCTTGCCCTTTTTGGACAATAATATTCTTGCCCTTTACCTCATAAACAACTTCTTGCCCGTACAATATCTGATCGATAGCTTCATTCAATTGTTTTGCCTTTACACTTACAATCTTCCTAGTATCCAGGTCTCCCACTTTATATACGAAAGAATATCCGCTTTTATTCTTCAATTGCGTCATTGCTTCTTTCACTGAAACATTATTCATTTTCAATGAAACGGCCTGGGCTAGTATTGCTATGTTAAGGCAAAAGAGAGCCACGACCATTAATATGGCCTTCTTCCTGTAATTCATAAAATAAACAAATTATTTAATTAAAACTTGAATAACTCGTTTTAAAAGAGATGTATTTTGCTAACTTTGCATAATCTCTTTTGAAAACATGCTCACGTTTGAAAGTTGTTGAAGAAGAGATTCAGGAGCCGGAAGATGTTCGAGATCTTCCGGTTTTTATTTTTCTCTCCTTATCATTCACTAAAGACTATTCAGTATTATTTCCTTTACTCATATTCTTCAATTATAAGGTTAAACAATCATAGTATTATAATCTCTGGTAACCGGTTAATAGATAGTTATATTGCGCTCTTCAATTTTATATTGTATTTTCTCTGTAGATGCCAACGCATCCAACACTTCCTGAATACTTTGTTCCCGACGGACGAAGTTTCCGTAGAACCGGAATTTATTTAATGAATCATTAGCTATGTGGATATTCACATTGTAGCTACGTTCCAGTTCTTTCACGATGTCCGGCAAAAGTTCTTCATCAAAAAACAGATAGCCATCCGTCCATTGGGAGGCATTGGAGGCTGTGACCGTTTCTACGGTCATCAATCCGTTCGCTTTGTTTAATATCGCTCTCTCGTCGGGTGCAAGGAAAGCTTCTTTCTCTTTTTTCAGTAAATTATTTAATTCCACTTTCCCTTCCAACAAGGATACTACCACTTCGTGATCTTCCGGATAATCGCGGAAATTAAATTTTGTTCCCAATACCTGCAATTGCAAATCTTTAGTCTTTACAAAGAAAGGGAGTTTCTCATTCCGTTGGACTTCAAAATATCCCTCACCTTCTAATTCTACTTTACGGTTATCTACTCCAAAGCCTTGTGAGTAGGTCATTCGTGAACCGGCATTCAACCAAACCAATGTACCATCAGGCAAATAAAGTTTCGTTCTTGATCCTAAAGGAGCCTCTACGGATATATCTGCAAAAGTGTCTTTTACATTCACTCCTCCCTGCCAATATGAGAAGCATCCTACTGCAAGTATGACTGCGATAATCGCGGCATAACGCCACAACGCCGACAAACGGAATTCCTGGCGAGGAGCTTTCTCCACTTGCTTCCGGCTCCCGATACGATTCTTAAAGGTATCGAATGCCTTGTCTTTATTGTATTTCGACGCGGCTTCACGGCTCACGGCAGAGAACCAGACTTCCCGTTGCTGAATAAAATAATCCTCATTTTCAGGTGATGCAGCTATCCATGCTTTTAGTTCGGCTAAAGCATTTTTGTCCAAACCTTCGGTCAGATAGGTTGCAATCAATTCATCAATATGTTTCTTTTCTTCTTCCATTTTTCTGCGTTCTATAAAGGAGACAGTAGATTTTTAATTGAGGGTAGTCTAAAAATGACTTTTTTTCGTTTTTACCCGAAAAAAAATAAAAGTAGAGTAATCAGATATTTACTTAGATTCGTTTGTAAAGATGCTAATGCATTCTTTATATGATACTTAACCGTATTGACAGAGATGCCTAACTCTTGAGAAATTTCTTCGTATGATTTTCCTTCAAAACGGCTTTTATCGAACACGCGACGACATTCGTTCGGCAATTTATCAATGGCTTTATATATTTCCTCTTCCAGTTCACGCTCCAGCAATGTCCCCAACGGATGCGAATCGGATATCGTCATTTTATCGTCTGTTATCTCATCGGGCATCAGAGATGAAAACGCAATCTCGCGCTTTTCCCATTCTGAATTAAGATAGTTGATACAACGATTACGGACGGCTCTCAACAAATAGCTACGGATGGAAACGGAAATCTCCAGCGTTTCACGAATCTCCCATAAATGAAAAATAGTATCTCCGACGATGGTTTCCGCGAGGAATTGATCTTTTACATAGCCATTCGCGACATGACACAACAAGGCATAGTGACGGTCATAGATGTATTGATAGGCATCTTCATTGCCTGTCTTCAACTGCTCCACGATTAAAGTTTCAGTATGCTCCATGAATGTATTAGTCAAGTTAACGGCACAAATTTAGAGAAATTGCAGCAGACTACCTAATATCCATATTAATATCTTCAAGGACATCACAACCCAAAAAAATTATAAAAAAACTTCTCTCACTGATTTACGAAATATAGAATAAAAAGTTATTTTTGCACCGTTTTTTAATTTTATCTTAAACTAGTATTATGTACAAGATTTTTCACGGCTTTCATCTAGTGGAAGCTTATCAGGATTTAAAGAAAGCCAAACGGTTGGCAAAAAATCAGACAGTGGCCAGATGTATAAAGTTAACCGTAGCTATTACCCTTTCCCTTATTTTATGGCTCCTCCCAATTGACACATTTGGTATAGAAGGGTTAACCGTTATAGAACAAAGACTTATTTCTATCTTTATTTTTGCCACACTTATGTGGGTATTCGAGGCTGTCCCTGCATGGACCACTTCCGTATTGATTGTCGTTTTATTGTTACTCACCGTTTCCGACAGCAGCTTATGGTTCCTTACTCAAGGAATCTCAACAGAAGAATTGGGACAGACAGTCAAATATAAATCCATTATGCATTGCTTTGCCGATCCAATCATTATGTTATTTATTGGTGGGTTCATACTTGCCATCGCAGCAACTAAAAGCGGATTGGACGTATTATTGGCACGCGTCATGCTAAGACCTTTCGGAACCCAATCACGCTATGTACTATTAGGATTCATTCTTGTTACAGCTGTATTCTCAATGTTCCTCAGCAATACGGCTACAGCTGCCATGATGCTCACTTTCCTAACTCCTGTATTAAAAGTACTTCCTGCAGACGGTAAAGGAAAAATCGGTCTGGCTATGGCTATTCCTGTAGCTGCTAATGTAGGTGGCATGGGAACTCCTATCGGCACACCGCCCAACGCAATTGCCTTAAAATACCTGAATGATCCGGAGGGACTGAACCTGAATATCGGTTTCGGAGAATGGATGAGTTTTATGTTACCCTATACTATTATTGTATTGTTTATCGCTTGGTTCATACTTTTACGATTGTTTCCCTTTAAACAAAAAAATATTGAATTACAAATTGAAGGTGAAGCCAAAAAAGACTGGCGTTCCATTGTGGTTTATATCACTTTTGCTATCACAGTCATACTTTGGATGTTTGACAAGGTGACGGGAGTAAATTCTAATGTAGTAGCTATGATTCCGGTAGCCGTTTTCTGTATAACGGGAGTCATCACCAAACGCGATCTGGAAGAAATCAGTTGGAGCGTACTTTGGATGGTAGCCGGCGGCTTCGCTCTGGGCGTTGCTTTACAGGAAACCGGACTGGCGAAACATATGATCGAAGCTATCCCATTCAACACATGGCCTCCTGTATTAATGATTGTCGGCTCCGGACTTATTTGTTATGCTATGGCCAATTTCATCTCACATACAGCTACTGCCGCATTGCTCGTCCCCATCCTAGCCATTGCAGGAAGCAGCATGCGTGAGAACCTATCTTCCTTAGGTGGAGTAGAGACTTTATTGATTGGAGTGGCAATCGGTTCATCATTAGCAATGATATTGCCTATCAGTACTCCTCCCAACGCATTGGCACATGCCACAGGCATGATTCAGCAAAAGGATATGGAAAAAGTCGGAATAATCATGGGGTTAATCGGACTGATATTGGGATATACCATGTTGATCATACTTGGCTCCAACAAATTATTATAAAAAATACTCTTTCCATACAAATAAGCCCTGTGAGAAGCAATCATTCTTACAGGGCTTTTTGCTAATCAGTCTTACTTGGAAGATTAACTGCCGGAGAAGCTCCTGTCTTTTCCGACTCTCCATACTTGCTCGGACTTACACCATAATATTTTTTAAATACCTCACGGAAATATTTCGCATCCGAGAACCCGACCATATCGGTAATTTCTGCTATTGTATATTCGCCCTGCTTTAGCAATTGTGCAGCATGTTGCAAACGTATCATCCGGATATAATCGGCTGGTGCATAACCTGTCAAGACCTTTAATTTATTAAAGAAACTCGTACGACTCATGTGATGGCGACTACTAAGCATTTCTACATTAAAATCCGGATCCCCCATGTTCTTCTCTATACATTCCTTGACCGAAGCTATAAATTTCCAGTCCAGAGTATTAGTACAATTAACCGGAAAACTCTGTTCTTCCTCTTCGATACTATTATAAACCTGACGGAGCAAAGCACGATTCGCCAGTAAATTCTTAATCGTTGCCTTGAGTATTCCTACACTGAAAGGCTTAGTGATATAAGCATCCGCTCCGATTTCCAGCCCTTCGAGCATATTCTTCTCATCTCCCAGTGCTGTCAGCAAAACGACCGGAATATGAGACATCTCAAGATCCCCTTTTATCGCTGAACAAAGTTCATCTCCGCTCATTTCAGGCATCATTATATCGGATATAACAAAATCCGGATTAAATTCCCTGATTATGATAAGTGCATCCTTCCCATTCGGACAAGCCTGAATATTATAACTCGTCTTCAGCATATCCACCAGATAATTACGCAAATCATCATTATCCTCCACTATCAGGATACGTTGTAAGGAACTGTTTATCTGGGATATCTCCATAGCCGGCAAATCAGAAATACTACCCGGTATGATAGTCTCCGGACGTTCATCCGGCAGCTTGGGAGAAATAAATTTAGCTTTATGAAGATGGCTATTTCCTTTCGGGAAAGTAACTCGTACACAAGTGCCTTGTTGTTCATTGCTCTGAATCTGAATCTTGCCTTTATGTAATTTGACTAGTTTGTATACCAACATCAGCCCTATTCCGCTACCTGTCACTTTTAGATTGACAACATTACTACCTCTAAAACAGTTCCTGAACAATTTCTTCTGTTCGCACGAAGGAATACCAATCCCCGTATCTTTCACCTCAATGCTCCAGGTGCTTCCTTCCTCGCAGGCGGAAATGCAGACACTACCTTCTTCAGGTGTATACTTCAATGCATTCGACAAGATATTTTTCAGAATAGATCCCATCTTGTCACTATCAAACCACACATTCAGATAGTCAAAATTGCTTTCATAAACAAACCTGACATGTTTCATTTCAGCATATTTGCGAAAAGCGGCACAAACATCATTCATAAAAGTATTCAGCTCATACTCGGAAACATAAAGAGTGGATGAATAGACATCTATCCGTTCGAAATTTATCAAGTTAGTCGTCAGTTGAAGTAATGTATTCACATTCTTAAGAGCCATATTCATATGGGGTAACGCCTGTTCAGCCACCATACGATTTTCTACGACTTCCTCCAGTGGAGCTTTTATCAATGTAAGTGGTGTACGTATGTCATGAGCTGTATTAATAAAGAACCGTGTCTTCTCATCCGACACCTTCTTTTGTTTTTGTAACATGATGATACGGAATATGATAACCATAACAAGTATCAACAGGATTGCATAGCCTACCATAGCCCAAACACTGGCCCATGCCGGAGGCGTTATAACAATCTGAATATCTCTTGTCTCATAGGTCTTATACCTCTCTTCATTGGATATGGCACGAATCTGCAATGTATAACTGCCGGGAGGCAGATTTCTGACAAGAATCCGGTTATCCTGACTCGGACGGCTCCATTCTTTATGATAACCGTCAATTTTCCATGAATAAAGAATGTTGGAAGGATAATCATAATTAATGGAAGCTACATCAAGGGAAAAAGTGTTTTGTCCGTAAGCTAGTTCCAGCCGGTCAGTTTCATTAATATCCTTCTTCAGTGGAGAACCGTTATCACCCGGATAAACAGGATGATAAGCGATCATAAAATCGCGCAATAACAGACGTGAATAATGCGGTTCCGGTATCTGTATATCTGTCGGAAATTTGACAGCACCGTCATTACCACCGAAAACAAGCGTACTTTTGTTGCAGGTTGTGGCAGAACCTGCATTAAAATTGACACTCATCAATCCTTGTTCCCGTGTCCAGTTACGAAAAGAATGTTCTTGAGGGGAATAGATGGTGATACCAGTCTCCGTACCCATCAGGAGGCTCTCATCCTGCCGGGGAAGAATTGTATAAATATTGTCGGAAATCAACGCACAGTTATCAGTACGATATTGATGCACAAACTTCTTCTTGTTAATGTCATAAACAAGAAGTCCCGCTCCACGGGTACCAATATACAAGATACCGTCTTCTCTCTGGTATAATGCACATATATAGGGAGATTCAACGGGCAGGTCAATATACCGGTACCTCCCGGATTCTTTATCAAGCAGATAAAGTCCCATTCGCGTACCAATCCACATCAGCCGGTCATCCTTCTCCTGAATGGTAGTAATAGAACTCACTCCCGGATACAAACGTACACTTTTAGTCTCAAGATTGACACGCTTCAGATGATAATATCCACCGGACCAGATATCACCTCCCGAATCTTTTTTAATGTCATAAATATATTGGTCGGGACGTACTCCTGCCATAGCGGCAGGAGAAAGATAAGTTACCTTAAACCCTTTCTTCTTCTCTATCTTGTAAATACCTGATGTATAACCACCGGCCCACATTACACCGGGAGAGACTTCACACAGTGCTAAAAAAATGTGATTCTCATCATTTGGTACCGGATCAAAGGAACTAAAGAAAGAACGCCATTCTTTTGTATCAGTCTGATAGAAACTAATACCGTTACTGGTTGCAAACCAAAGGTCACCGTCACTATCCTCCACCACATCGTGAACCTGATCGTTCACCAGTGACCGGGTATTACCAAGGGAATGTTTTATCAAATCATAACTCCCATAACGGTTGTTGCGGATGGTAATGCCGGTGGGATAATTGGCAAGCCAGATGCGGTCTTCTTCATCCACATAGACATCATTAATATTGTTTCCATTCATCCCGTTATAACTACTATAATCAGCTGTTATATAGGGCTCACTTATGTATGTATTCACATCCAACTTATATACGCCTTTCCCTCCTGTAGCTACTAGAAGTTCATGAGCGTTTAAAGCTACGATCTGGTTAACCTCTACATTATTAGGTGATTGACAAGAGACGATTTTACCTGTTCCCCTCATGTCATATATAAGTATTCCCTCTTTGTAGTTTCCCACAAACAACTGTTTTGAAACAGCATGATAATAAAGTTCATGCACGGGCACAGTGATACTCTCCACTGCTTCATCAGAAACCAACTTCAACTCTCCCCCTTCTATCCCGGCACGGAACAGGCCGCCTCCCGTACCAATAAAGAAATGATTTCCATCCGTTTGTTCAATAGTAGCTATTTCACCATCAACCGGCATCAACATATGTGACGTCGTTCCGGTATGGGTATTATACCAGGTAATGCTATCTTTATAACATAGCCAAATACGGTCATTCTTGTCCAAATAACCGTAATTCAGAAACGCTTGCGACTTATTCCTGATCAGCTCCGGATGCACATAAGCCAGTTCAAACTTGTCATGTTGCGAATCATACCTAAAAATACGACCTTTCTGCCCGATTACCCATAATACATTCTCATTGTCCATATAAAGCCAATTCAAGGCAATCCGTGAATCCAACGTCATGTTATCGTCCGAAAAGTTGTAATGCTTGATATGTTTGCCATCATAACGGTCTATCCCTTCTTGAGTCAGAAACCACATATACCCCCGTCGGTCTTTTTGGATATGGTATATTTTCTGATTATTCAACCCGTCTTCCAGTCCTATGTACTTATAAATCTGTCCCTTGCTTACAGTACAATTAATGAGAAGAAGTATAAACAAAAAGAATCCTCTCATTTTTACAAAATTACTCATGTCTTTCACTAATATTCAAAAAAATACTCTGCAAAAAATATGAAAAAATTAATTAAAACGCAAGTCAAAAATGTATTCATATTTCAACCATCAATTAATATTAATACCCATACTTCCAGTTTTAAATTTGTTGAATATTATAAAGAAGAACTAGAATTTCAGCTACCCCTTAATATGTAAAATTCCATAAATGCATAAATAAAAAGCTATTCTAATATTATTAAAATAGCTTTTTATTCATATATCATCTATTAAACAATACCGTAGTTACACTCTCTTTTCCTAGATAAAAAGCCTTTGCTTTTATCAGTGGAGCATTGCATACTACCGGAGTTTGCCATTGTATGGAACTTTCCGTAGGCTCACTTCCATCGGTTGTGTACCGGATTACCGCATTGGGAATGGCAGTATTAGCCAGTAGTAATCCATCCCTTGTCATAATACCGGGAGGAGACACCCGGAAATTTATTCCTCGCTTTGCCAGACGTGGCAACTCATAATCTATAATACCGGCATTGTATTTCCGTTTGGCATCCATATATACTTTGCCGTCCGGAGATAATGCCCACGATGGTTGAACATTCCAAGCACGTTCTGCCAATCCGAAGACTTTTGGGAAAAGATAATATTCTACCTGTTCAAAACTACGGATTGTTTCCGACCATATTTGTCCGGATAGACCTTTGATATTCTGATAACCTTCCTTTGTCAAGGGTTGTTTTCCGTTTGAAGCAGCTTTCACATCAACAGGTTCACCTTTCAAATTCCGTCGTAAAGACTTATAAATATCAAAAGGCAACATATCAAACGTCACATATTCATCCACATAACCGCCCCAACGCAATCCCGGTTCCTCCACATGATAGCAATAGGCCATATCCAAATAGAAGTTACCCACATTACAGAGTATAACCGGGTAGCCTGCATTAGCTAGCTTATACGGCACTTCATCCCCACCCTGCTCCGGAATGGTGTTCCAGCAATAATTTAATACCTTACTGTTTCTGAAATGTTCGTTAACGGTATTATCAGGATTCATAACAATGTCCTGCCATCCGACTGCCTGTATGTTACGTTTGTCCAGCATTTCCAATATTTGTTCCAGAAAATAATCCTTCAGATCCCGTATCTTAGTCAGTCCGTTCTCTTGCATAAAAGTGCGGCAGATAGAAGAACCTTCCCAAATACCTTCCGGTACTTCATCTCCACCCACATGGAAAGCAGTCAGTTCTACTCCTGCATCCTGATACATCCGTACGATTTCATCAATCACTTTTTCAAGAAAATGATAAGTGGAAGGCATGGCAACATTAATCACATTGTCTGTGAAATTTTGTGCCGACAGATATTGGGAAGTATCTGCAAAGTCAGTCAAAAGATATTCTTCCGCTTTCGATTGGTCTGTAGCTATATATTTCTGATAACGGGCATTCATGGCCTTAATCGCTGCCCGGGAATGTCCGGGAATGTCTATTTCGGGAATAACTCTGATATGCCTTTCTTTTGCGTATTTCAGAATATCCATGAAGTCACTGCGAGAATAATATCCATTGGCCAATGAAGTAGTATCTGTCTCATTCCATCCCCAGGCATACGCAGGATAAAGACATGTCTGTTCATCTATGGTATGTCCTCTGCGAGAAGCGATTTCTGTCAATTCCTCCAATCCGGGTATTTCCACACGCCAGGCCTCATCGTCACTCAAATGCAAATGCAGTACATTCATCTTATAGAATGATAATATATCGATCAGTTTCAGCAGCTCCGCTTTCTTTGTAAAGTTGCGGGCTACGTCCAACATAATTCCCCGATGCCCCATGTCCGGATAATCGGTTATATGAAGATTAGGTATCGGAGAAGAAGTTAGTTCCATGTTATCTAATAAGGCAAGCAATGTTTGACAAGCATTAAATATGCCATGTGTATCACTAGCTTTCAAAGTCAACCGGTTATTCTTTATCACGATTTCGTAATATTCATCGGGATATTGACAGGTAATAGGAACCTCCATTTTCTTCAATTCAATGATTGTTTCTTCATCCTTATCGGAAACGCTGCATCTTAATAATGAAGTCAATTGACTTTTCAATAAAAGAGCTTCCTCTTTAAACGCATCATCAAACTTCAGACAGACTTTTTGAGAGAAAGAAGAAACACCGCCCGTCTTTTCCACTTTTTTAGGAGCAGGAAAAAGAGAAAGCATATCACAATCTACCGGTTTGCTAAAATCATCATTCTGCTTATAGAAATAATTTCCATCTGCATAGGGAAAGCTGTTCCTCGAGCTAACCCATTGGGTATCGGGCTTAAAAAGCTCGATCTCGATGGGGACATTTTGCGGTTGTAACGATTTCCCTTTTTCATCGGTAGTTACCATATAAGCCCCTTCAGGAACCGAGGACACATTAATCACATTTCCTTCACTCAATATGGTAAAAGTGATTGTTTCACCCGGTGGCAATGCCTGGTAGTGTTCAGTCGGGTACATTTTATAGTAAGTCGAACCCAAACATTCAATTTCCAGCGGTGCATTAATAGGTTGCTGATAATAAATAGGTGTCTGATTAAAATAGATCACCCAATTATTAGTCAAGGATTTATTCCCATTATTCGTCAGACAGAATGTATTCTTAAAATATCTGGCTTCCACACTATCTTTTTCCAGTTTCCATGTTAAGGATAGCTGTGAGGAAGGGGGCTGTTTACCAGCCCCGCAACCAAACAGGCATATCCCCAACATCATTATCCATATATTCCTCATAGTTATCATAAGGGAATTATTTAGTTAATGAACGAATACATTCCACTTCTTCTGTCGAATAAGGGGTTCCATCACTACGGAATATATCGTGGAACCACAATGGAGGTTCAACAACATCAGGCAATGGAGTGTCCCATGCAAAGATCGTATTTGTTTTTCCAGCTACAAGTCCCCAGTTGATTGCACCGATATTTTCTCTCTTCAGCATTGGCATAATATCCTGGAAAGTACTATTTTGAGTACGTGCCATATATTCTGTACAAATCATCGGGCGACCGTATTGCTTCAATGTATCAATGAGTTGCTGATGCGAATTCACGCCTTCATACGTGTGGTATGTTATCACATCCGAATTTTCCAATTGGAACTTATTCAGATTAGTCAGGCTCATATCCCAAACTCCGGCCGACAGAGGTTGTGACGGATTCACCGTTCGTCCCCACGTAAATATCTTCTGCAATAACGGCAAACTTCTTTCACCGTATCTATATCCTCCCGAACCTCCGGGTTCATTATATAAGTCCCATAATACGATTCTCTTATCATCCTTAAAGGTAGTCAGGATATCTTTCACATAGCTTTCCAATACCGGAAGTATCACTGCCGTATCGCCTTTATAATACAGATCACCCGGGTCACGTGCCCATCCCGAATTGTGTACTCCCGGCTGTGGTTCCGGCTGTTTGCCAGCCTGATATACAGGATTCCAACAATCATCCAGGAAGACGAAGATGGTAGAGATATGATGCTTGTCGGCAATAGTAAGGTATTCATTGATACGTTTCTTAAAGCCTTCCTTATCTGTTTCCCAAACCAGGTGATGCAAATATACGCGCATACAGTTCATGCCTATTTCTTCCGCCCACCCCAGTTCACGATCAATAGTCACCGGATCAAAAGTATCTGCCTGCCACATCTCCATTTGGTTGATTGCCGTGCTCGGAATAAAATCGCATCCACGAAGCCATCCCCATTGTTTATACCACTCATTAGCCTGCTCTTTTGTCCAGACCTCACGAACAGAGACAGTTTTCTGGTTGCAGGCAATCAACATAACACCAATAAAAAAGGAAAGTAATATCTTTTTCATATAATCGTTTTACTTTATCAAATTAAAAATCTTTTTATTTTCTCCACGTAAATATTACCATATCACCCGGTTCGACTGCTATCGTAGAGCCGTCCGGAGTAGTCGTTGAACCATTTTTCAACACTCTGCTAACAGAACTATCCACATCGATAGACAGGTTCATCACATTACGAAAATCTCTATTTACTACCACAAGATATTGATTACCACCTTTCTCCAGGACAGAGACAACCGCACCTGTATCACTCGTAGTCAATGATTTTATAGGAGTCGGCAGACTTCCCAAAGCCTTCGTGCCTTCAGGTATTTCACTTCCGGTGTGAGATACAGAAATAACCTGTGCTCCCAAGAATATACCTGCAAGCTGTTGTACTTCCTGATTAACAGTCTTGACCAAATCATACACTTCAGTCGGTTCGTCATGTTGAAGTCCGCGATAGGTAAAATACTGGATTGCCTGCGCACCATAAGCCAAATCACTGAAGACTTGTAATCTCAACTCGGGCAATGTCGGTATCTTATAAAAATGAGTTTCATCAAGCTTATGGGAAAGTGCAAGTGCAAATGCCCAGAACGGCTTATTATTCTCTTTAGCAGCAGCCGATATTTCTTCCAGATTCCGATACCAGTCCGGACGGACAATGCTGGGAGCACCATTTATAGATACAATAGGATAATTGTCAAACGAAATAAACGGAACAGGGACTTGTTCTATAAACGACTTTACATTTTCAGAATAAAGTTCTTTCCCCCATGCCCAATTGGGGTACAAGTTGATATAACAAGGATGATGACTGTCGATGGTTTTAATCTTCTTCACCAATTCGCCCAAGCCCGGCAAATCATTCACTTCCGGTTCATCCTTCAAATGATAAGCATACAAAGCCGGATGATTCATCATTGCTTTTACGACCTCTTCGGCAGTACCGACAGATAAGAGGTCCTTACAAGAAGTTATCATTTTCACTCCGGTCTTCTGTGCAGCGTCAAGCACCTTCAATGTTGTTTCCAAATCATCGTACCATCCCAGATAAATATTAATGCCGGATGCTTTCATCACCGGGAATTTCTCCAGCGACTTGTCTGCTTCCACTCCGGTCCATGCTATAATCGGGAATTCTCCATCAGTTGTAGGGATATAAGAATTACCCTGAATGATCTCAATTTCTTGTGTCTTTACTCCATTAGGTACTACGCGGAATACAGCCGTACGTCCGGTTCCTGTATTTGCATTTGCAGTAATTGTCACAGTTCCGTTTCCACTCCCTTTGGCCGGTGAGATGGTAACCCAAGACTGATCCGTCTCGTTTACAAATTTCCATTCCGTATTAGACTTTATCGAATAAACCTCCGTAAAACCGTCATTACCGATCTGTAACTTCTCCAAATTCCCGGAAATTGAGAAAGAAGCTTTCTCCGGATCCATCGAACAAGACATCAATACCATTGGCAACATCGAAAAAAAGAATGCGACCAGTAACTTCTTACTATATGTTTTCATTGATATATACATAATTCTATTGAATATTAAATTAAAGACTATTAATCTTGATCCCTTTTTAATTATAAGGAGTCAATCGTATCACTTCACTGGCTTTATCAATATGTATCGTATAAAGTCCAGCTTTAAAATCAGGACCGGGAATCAGATCGCCGGGAACACTTCTTGTTATCAAGTTAGCAGGCTCAACCGTATACAGATTCTTCGTATCCTCCTCTTGCGCCCAACCATATCCTCTAAAGAACTTAAATCCCATAGTCTGATCAATATACACAACTGCTTCAAAGGCACTTGCCCCTACCTTCTTAAAGAAGAACCATTGGTGAGGATATGCGAAGTCCCAAGCAAGCGTAGCCACATAAGGTTCGCGTGGAAATCCAACTCCAGTACCGACAATATACATCACCTCCGGATAAAAAACATCCCGTGGGCGTTCCATATACATGAAACCATTTGATGTATTATATTTCAAGTTATAAAGTACCGACGGACCATCGAATTTTGCTTTGCTCCCTGAAACATCTTTAAAAAATTCCGGCCGGAGCATATTGGTGACATCACTACCAAAACCTATAAAATTAATCTTGGCGCTTTCCACCAACTGAACATCCAACTGGACATACCCTCCTCCCACATCAAAGAAGCGGGACTTATCAATATCAATGCTGTATGTCAAAGTCTTATCAGCCAGAAAACTCAACATATCAAAAGTGATATTCTCCAATGTATAACTCCCTACCTTAGGAGTCGGAATCGAAGTAGCTGCATCATCAGTCACAATCGCGATCTTATCGTCTGAATATCCCCATACCAAACCGGAATAATCAGGTTTATTATTTATTATCTTTTCGGCAACTTTAAAATGGTCGCCAATCCCTGCCAAATCCGCCGCACTCGTCCGGAAACTATAATCCGTTTCATTCTGACTCTCCTTGTCCATTTCATACACATTTCCCAAATCATCAACAAGGTATAATTGGGAAGGTGTTTCCGGACGGGTCACCGCCACACTTGCGGCCTCATCCAAAGTCAGGGTCGATTCATTGCCACCTAAATCGTTTACAGCTTTTATAGTCACCACAGGACGTCCATTCTGGAAACCAGCAACAAAAGGTAAAGTAGCTTCCTCTTCAATAACCGCAGAACGTCCGCTCAAGCCTTTAGACAAATTCAAGATTTCGGCTCCATCCATTGTCACTAATAATTGGAATGAAACCAAATCATTATATTCATCACTGACCTGTGCGGTGAACTTCACTTTATCACCAGCCGCCACAACCGTTTCACCATTCACTCCCCGCAATACGGCATTTTCTATTTTAGGTTTTGAAGGTGTAGGCCACTCCGGCCATTCACTTGGCTTACTAACATCATCTTTTGCACACGAAAGGAGCAATAACGACGACATGAATAATACATATATCTTTTTCATTTTTCTTAAGATCTCTAGTTTAACAATAATGAATGATGACATTAATTGCGAGCTGCCGCAAGATCCGCTTTCCATCCCTCACGTTCAAATGTCTGTACCAACACTTTTCCATAAGATTCCGAAGCTTGTTGAACCGCATAATTAGGAATAGGCACATATTGATGTGTAGGAGCCACTCCTTTGATCTTCGCTGTACGCTGCGCATACTGATTAAAACGGATGAGATCTATTTTACGCATCCCTTCATACAACATTTCATGTCCTCTTTCCGTAAGTAAAGCATCCAGGAAAGCTTCAACATTCGCTGTTGCCGATGACGGAAGCTCCCCCAGTCCAGCACGCTTACGCACCTCATTGACCGCAGCAATAGCGTCAGCAGACGGAGCTGCATTGTTTTTACGTACTTCGGCTTCCGCATACATGAGCAATACATCTGCCCAACGGGCTAACGGTATATCAGTCCCCTGAAAAGCCGTAGCTGTTTCCACCGGAAATTTATTAATGATAAACCCATCCCATGTAGTAGTATTCCGGTCAATCCAGGTTCCTGCAGTCGTATAATATTTAGTAAGGATCACTTCACGACGTTTGTCCGAAGGATCATACGTATCCCAAAATTTCGGAGACACGTTGAAAGTTTGTCCCCATCCCTGCCCTTGCAGATAGAAAGGAGTCGGATTTCCCTGATCGTCCACTCTGGCTGCATTATCGGGAGTAGCGAGCATCATCAGCGGATTAAAGTTGCCGGACTTATTCGTACCATCCGCCGTTTCATCACAACTGACAGCCATAATCACTTCCGAATTAAAGTTATTGGCATTTTTAAATTGCTCGATATAAGGATTGTCCCCTTTCTTGAAAAGACTATACCGTCCCTTCAACTCGTTATACATATCAATCGCTTTCTGATAATAACCGGACATATAATAGCCTTCATTCAGGCAATGCCGCATGATGCATACACGTGCATAGTCTTTATTGTAACGTCCCTGTTCCGGCTGCGTATCTGCAATATACTGATAAGCATACTCAAAGTCAGCCATAATCCACTCCGTCATTTGCTGCAATGTCGGACGTACCAGATTTTCCAGTTTTGAAGGATTAATCAGGTCGTTCGGATCGACAATCAAAGGAACAGGACCATATACATGCAATAGATAATACATCATCAATCCACGACAAAGACGGGCTTCAGCAATAAATTCTCTTTTACGCTCTTCAGAGACCACTTCGGTAGAAGCCTTCTCCAGTGTGCCGATCACATTGGTGAAGTAGGAAATCTCACTTACTTTCGGAAAGTGGTTCGGGTTTTCATCGCTTAATGTACCGCTTGCGTAATAAACACACTGACTGAAATCGGCTTTAGAAAGGAAATAATATCCGCCTCCCCAACCATTATTCCACACAGCCACCTCATCTGTCGGATAATCAAAGAACTTCAGTACACCTCCGGCAGGGATATACCAACCGTGCTGATTGCCACTTGTTCCGGCACCGATCCAATAGGTCCATGTTGTTGTAAAAGGCATATAGCAGGTCATCATAAATGATTCGTATTCGGCTTCAGTCACCGGATAATTAGAAACATTCAACGTGCCATACATCTTCGGATCAAAATTATCCTCACAACTGCACATGATAAATGCAATCATGACAAACACCTTAAATAATTTATTCTTGTTCATATTTTCAATCTTTTCTTTCGTTACAGGTTTTCTTAGAAACATATTTTTGCTCCGAAGGAGTATGTTCTCGTCATCGGATACTCCGCTTTGGAGCCGTCGCCACCCGTCTTTATTTCAGGATCGACACCTACAAACTTGGTAAAAGTAAACGGATTCTGACAGTCGACAAAAACTCTGATAGAACTCACATAATCACCTACTCTTCCCAGCTTCTTTCCTGAAAGGTTATATCCTAAAGTGATATTCCTGACACGTACGAACGAAGCATTCTGATAATCTTCCTCAAAACCTACGTTACCAGGCAAAGCGACAGCCTTTGTTGAAGCAATACCACGCCGGTTTCCATTCTGATTGGTTTGAGAATTCCAGATAGTATATACATATTTGTTCGAATTCTTGGGACTCGTGTAATACACATCTCCGACAAGTGCCCAACGATATGCATAGTTATAGCGTGTACGTCCGAATTGTCCATACATAAATACATCCAGATCAAAATCTTTGTATACAAATGTATTTCCAAAGCCTATGTGAATTTTTGGAAGTGTATTCCGCATCTTCACATCATCAATCGTTATTTTGTTATCCCCATTTGCATCCTTAATAATCGGATAACCGGGCTGTTGCGCATCTGCCGGCAAAGATTTCTGCGATTCGGGCATATTACTTTTATCTATGTTGATAACGCCTTCCGTTTCATAGTAATAATAAGCATTCACCGGTTCGTTCTTGCGGATTCGATATTCTTCATAATAATAGTTGGGCATCCGTTCTTTCCAAACGGCATTATGATGTGATAAGGTCAATTGTGAGGTCCACTTAAACACACGGGGGATTTCAAAGTTTAGTGAGTTGATAGTCGCATCCCATCCGTAACGTACATAATGTCCATAATTCATCGGGACGGAAGATGTCATACTAAGCGGAGAGGCAGAGTCATATCCCAGCAAGTTGGTTACATCATTGCGGAACATATCAAAACTTCCCCAGATTCTATCTTTCAGAACTGAAAAGTCTATACCTATATTTTTCATGGTAGTCTTTTCCCAGGTAACATTCGGGTAATCAGGACCGCTAAGCAGATAGGGTACATAAGTCACTGAATTGTTAGAGAACTTGATATATTGGGCTGCCAGACTGAAAGTGCCATAAAGCGAACTACCCAGATTATCATTACCTGTCTGTCCATAACTACCACGAATCTTCAACTGGTCAATCCATGATATATGCTTCATAAACGGCTCGTTAGATAATTTCCAAGCCAATGATACTGAAGGGAAATAGGCATATTTCTTTCCCGGGAAAAACTTATCCGTTCCATCGCGACGAATAGTAGCGGCAACTACATATCTGTCGAGCACATCCACACTTGCCCTGGCAAATTGAGAACGACGTTCATCGGCTGCCCTGAAAGAAGTCGGGTAGAAAGCGCCTTCCGCAGCTTCCACCTTATCAGCTGCAATGTGATCGTTAATCTGTTCGTAGTCAAGTTCAAGTCCATTTGAATCGTTCGTATATCTTCCCATACCGACTACGGCATCGACACGTAACAAATCTCCAAACTGTTTTTTGAAAGTCAATGTGCCTTCCATAGTTTGGTTTCTACGTTCAACATATCCCAAATGCCCTCTTGATTTATACATGTCCATAAAATATATATCAGAAGGAATATACAGATTACGATTAGCATTCTCCTTATTAATGCCATACATCAAACGGAAGGACAACATATCCTTGATTATATCCACATCGGCAGCAAAGTTTAGATAATAACCGCTTGTTTTAGTCCGGTCACTAACTTTTATCATTTCCGCCGGGTTAGGGTAATTTGAATATAAGGTAGGCTTTCCGTCCTCACCTCTGATTGGTAAATAAGAAGGATAAGTCAATGCTGATTGTATGGCATCGTACCCATTTCCACCACCACCGCCACCGGAAGTTGAGTTTGTATATTCATTTTCATTTACATTGACAATTGCTGTCAACTTAAGAAATGGAAGCAATTGTGAAGAAATGTTTGTCCGAAGAGCATAACGTTCCATAGCGGAGTTTTCTACCGTACCTTCCTGTTTGTAATAATTTCCGGACAGATAATATTTCAGCAGTTTAGAACCACCCGTAATTGTGATATTATGATTATTGATGCTACCATCCTTTAATACACAATCCAGCCAGTCTGTTGTTTGAGCGGCAGCTATCTGTTGAGGTGAGAATTGAGGTACCCATTTATTATCAAAAGGTTTATCACCATAAGGATACATACCGTTCGTAAATAAATAGTTTTCTTTATTGAAAATGTTGGCAACATTCATATATTCTTCCCCACTCAAAGGTTCCAGATACGGATAGTTTTTCACGATAGAATAATTTCCTTCATAAGTGATTTGGGGACGAGTTTCAGTACCTTTCTTTGTAGTGATTAAAACGACACCATTGGCTGCACCAATTCCATAAATGGAGGCAGATGCATCCTTTAACACTTCGATAGATTCAATATCGGCAGGATTAAGTCCGGCCAATCCCGAACGATTGATAGAGTTGGGCATAACCTGGTTTCCGTTTCCAACCTCTAAAGAAGTGGAAGGCATCATTACGCCATCCACTATAAAGATAGGAGTACCTGCCCCACGAATTGAAAGGTCAACTGCTCCACCCGGTTGCGGGCTTGTCAACGTAGCTTCCAGTCCGGCAGCCCGCCCAAGCAACATCTGTGACATATTACTTGTTGCGGCTCGCGATATTTTTTCCGTTTTTACCGTTGCAATGGAAGTTGTCAGATTCTTACGGGTGGTCGTTCCATACCCCACCACAACAACTTCATCCAACTGTTTTGAATCCTCTTTCATCGTCACATTCAACGTCATCGGTCGGGTAATTTTCTGCGTATATGTAGTGTAACCTATTGAAGTAAATTTCAGTGTCGAGCCTTCCGGAACTTGCAACTGGTAATTGCCATCTATACCGGTAATGGTTCCTTGAGTAGCCCCTTCTATCATCACAGTCACTCCCGGAAGAACCTCTCCGGATTCGTCCACTACCTTTCCGGTCACTTTGACCGGCTGTTTGTTATCCTGTGGTTGAGATGAAACTTTGTTTAATACAATCTGACGTTTTTCAATCGTATAAGATACTCCTTCGCCTTTAAAAAGTTTATCCAGTACCAGAGTCATCCGTTCATTTTTCACAGTAATGCTTACTATACGGCTTACATCAACAATGTCTTTGTTGTATAAGAAACGGTATTCTGTCTGATTTTCGATACTAGTCAAGACCTCCTCTACAGTCACATTTTTCAGTCGCAATGTAATTTTGGCGGATTGTGCCAGGATAGGTATACTGATAGCTTGCAAAGCTATACAAAACAACCATATAGCACAGATTCTCCCCATTTTTACATTCGCAGGTACATTAATTCTCTTTTTCATTTTTCTAATTGAAATAAGTTTCATACCTTTACATGTTTGGTTATTGGTTCTACAAATAAGTTGATTAACGAATAACTGAATCTTTGGAAAGGAAGGTGAGTCAGACCTTCCTTTTTTTATCAGTTGTCGGAAGCTGAATTCACTGATTATGTCTTTCTCATGGCTTGTATTATTTAAAGGTTAATAAATGTGTTTTTCTCTCGTTTCTATCAATAAGACGTTTCTAAAAATAAAAGCCACATTGGATATCGCATTATTTTTTCATCTGCATTATTTTTTCTTCAAACTATCGTTTATCCCAAATAATCTTTCTATTTTTACCCCCGACAATAGAACCTTTACTACAATACTATGCCGAATATCCAACAACAGACTTCCGACGACCGTTTTCTGGTAATAGCACTAAAACAGGATGATAAACAGGCTTTTACCCGACTATTCCATGCTTATTATAAAGATTTGGTATTGTTTGGCGGTACTTACATTCCGGAGAAATCTACCTGTGAAGATATTGTACAAAATATCTTTCTCAAACTATGGAATGACCGGAAATCATTGGTAATTGAGAACTCACTAAAATCATATTTACTGAAAGCGGTCAGGAATTACTGTCTGGACGAATTACGCCATCGCAGGATTATAGATGAGCACATTGCTTACGAACTTAAATCGGATTCTATAGATATAGATACGACAGAAAACTACATACTATATTCTGATTTATGCCGGCAACTTAAAAATGCATTGGAACAATTACCTCCTCAAGAAAGAGAAGTGTTCGAGATGAGCCGATTAGAAAATATTAAATATCAGGAAATAGCCAATCGCCTGAATATCTCTGTCAGAACGGTAGAAGTACGTATCAGCAAAGCATTGAAGCAGCTCCGCATCTTATTAAAAGATTTTTATTTACTACTTTTTTTATTTCTTTTCCACTAATGAATGTGGGATTTTCTTTCTGAAACGTCTATTATATATAAGGTAAAATGCATATGATAAATAAAGATTCAGACATAGAATTTATAATCTCCAGATATCTCTCGAAAGAGGCTACACCAGAAGAAATAAAGGTACTGGATGATTGGATATCGGCTACTCCCGAAAACTATAGGAGCTTTCTATCACAAAAGAATGTGTGGGAAGTCAGTCACCCGGCTTTTAATCCGGAAGAGATAGATGTGGACAGTGCGCACAGAAAAGTAATGGAACAGATTCTCCATCAAAACCAGCCGGTTTCCGTTCGTCCTAAGTTGTCCTTCCTGCACTATTGGCAGCAAGTGGCAGCTATCTTGCTTCTTCCTTTACTGATATTATCTGCTTATCTTTATTTTAAACCCGCTTCTCAAATTGCAGAGACTTATCAGGAGTTATTCACTCCTTATGGCACTTGGTCGGTAGTTAATCTGCCTGACGGTTCTAAGGTTTGGCTAAATGCCGGAAGTTCTTTAAAGTATCCGACTCAATTCAATGATAAGCAAAGAGTTGTTTCGATGCAGGGTGAAGCCTATTTTGAAGTAGAATCCGATAAAGAGCATCCCTTCATCGTAAAAACCAAACAACTGACTGTAGAAGCTACCGGCACAGCATTCAATGTGAACGCATACGCTCCGGATCATGTAGCAGCAGTGACGTTAGTAAAAGGAAAGGTCGCAGTCACTCTTGACCAGAAAAAGACGATTTCCCTTTCACCGGGAGAGAAAATTGACTATAATCTGGCCACTTCTTTATATAACGTCAATAAAACCAACACTTATAAATGGTGCTCATGGAAAGATGGAATACTCATTTTTAGAGATGACCCGCTGGAATATGTATTCAAGCGTTTGGGACAGACTTATAACGTGGAATTTATTCTGAAAGACGCTGAATTAGGAAAGTATTCCTATAAAGCGACTTTTGAAGGTGAATCTTTAAATGAGATTTTGCGCTTGCTTGAAATGAGTGCACCTATTCGCTGTAAAGAGGTTAGTAATCGCAACACCAATAATGAGAAGTTTGAAAAGCAGCGTATAGAGGTGAGTAGGACTATGCAATAAAGGTAGTTTCAGTCTGTGTAAAACGCCGTTTCCGTATGTTCTGACAAGGGATAATTCTCAATACTATGAGAAAAAATACTCATAGGAATGAGAAAAAATACTCATCGCAGTGAGAATGCTTGAGAATTTATTACTTCATCTTATACACCAGTGTACCACCTTTTACAATATCTTCATGCGAGATCGTTTTCTTTGTATATGGTTCGCCATTCAATGTAATACTATCTACATATTTATGTTCTTTCGACAAATTCTCCGCAATAATTGTGAAAGTCTTGCCATCGGCCAAATGCAAGGTCATCTTCGGCAACTGTGGAGCACCGAATACATATTCCGCACTTACCGGATCTACCGGATAGAATCCCATCGCACTAAGCATATACCAAGCAGACATCTGTCCGCAATCATCATTTCCGCAAAGTCCGTCGGGTTTGTTTTTGTATTGAGTATCAAATATTTCACGAACCAATTCCTGTGTACGTTCCGGACGACCAGCCAGTGCATACAAATAAGTCACATGATGGCTTGGTTCATTTCCATGAGCATATTGCCCGATTAATCCAGTAACATCTGCTAAACTTTCACCTTCTAGCTTAACCGTAAACAATGAGTCTAATTTATTCAAGAAAGGTTTTTCTCCCCCAAACAACTGGATTAATCCTGGAACATCATGTTGTACATGCCAAGTATATTGCCATGCATTTCCTTCCGTATAATCTCCACCGACACTTTCAGAATGTGCCAACGCACTTGGGTTAAACGGAGCTTTCCAAGTTCCGTCAGCTTTGCGCGGACGCATGAACTTCGTCTCCGGATCGAAAAGATTCTTATAATAGTCAGCACGTTTCGCAAAATAAGCGGCATCTTCCTCTTTACCCATACGACGTGCCATATCGGCAGCAGCATAATCATCATATACAGATTCTAAAGTGGAAGATACAGATTCTGCTTTTATCAGGTCTGTCGGGAAATAACCATATTTCGTATAAACCTCCCAATCAGACTTCAACGGATGAGATACAGTCTGCGTCTTCTTTATTATATTGAAAGCACGTTCAGCGTCAAAGCCACGGAATCCTTTGCGATAAGCCTCGGCAATGACTGATACGCCGTGATTACCAATCATACAGAAATTCTCTTTTCCCCACAATCCCCAAATAGGCAGGAAGCCTTGCACTTCACCCTGTTCGATGAGAGAATTCACAAAACCGTCCACACGCTCGGGAATCACCAATGTATAAAACGGATGAGCAGCACGGTAAGTATCCCACAAAGAGAATGTAGAATAGAAGGTTCCAGTTCCGGCTTTTACAATAGAGTCGGCGGCATTACGATACATACCATCTACGTCCGAAATTTGATTAGGCTGAATCAATGCGTGGTAGAAACAAGTATAGAAATTTGTCTTTTCATCATCGGTACCCTCTATTTCAATACGGCTCAAATAGTTATTCCATTCATTGTGGGCGGTAGCTCTTACTCCTTCAAAATCCCAGGCAGGAATTTCTGCTTCCAGATTCTTTTTAGCCCCGTCTATGCTGGTGGTGGAAAGAGCCACTTTCATCATCAGCTCGTCTCCCGGCTGCATATCAAAAGAGGCAATGATGCGTTTTCCTTTTTCTGTTTCGCCCATCGGAAGATAAAGTGAATCGACTACCGGACGGTTGAATTTCATCACAAAGAAATAATCCTGGTTGACCCATACCGTGTTATTGACATGTCCTGTCAGTGTTTGAGCATCTTCCCAGTTCACTTCACAACTGTTGACTTGTGAATGATATTGTTCTTCTCTCCATGCAGGGCCATGTTGCAAGTCAATCAATATAGAGGCAGAATCAGCCTTGTGATAAGTATAGCGGTGAAGGGCAGCATGGATAGAGGCAGTCAGTTCTGCTTTTACCTGTGGATCAGAGAGCTCTGCGGTGTAATATCCCGGAGTAGCCGCTTCTTTATCTTTAGAAAAATGACTACGATAAGCATCCCACGCACGGGCACGTGTGCCAGTGACCGGCATCACCAAAATATCACCTAAATCCATACATCCCGTTCCATTCAGATGTGTTTGAGTAAATCCCCAAATCAGGGAATCCTCATAAACATATTCAGAACAATAGCGCCAACCAACTGCTCCCGTCACAGGGCTGGTCTGTATCATACCGAAAGGATAACATGCGCCGGGAAATGTATGCCCGTTGTCTGCGCCACCGATAAAGGTATTAACGTATTGAGTATAATCTTTTGTATCCGTCTTTTCAGCCGGAGTACAAGAAGAATAAAAAAACAAGCCTGCTGCCAGAGTTGCAGCCATAAAAGGGGTTTTTCTTCTCATGGTAAATATAATAATGTTAAGTTAATGTCGCATTATATATGCTGATATTTATCTAATTTTTCACGATAGTAGCTTTCTACATCTTTCCAGTGGTAATAAGGAGCTACGTCTGTTTTCACCGGTAGTTTAGCTTCCTTTTCATTAAGTAATACTTTTACCAATACATCGTTACTTCCTTTTTTATGGAAAAAGACGAATTGCACGTTACTAGCCATCGGGAAAATATCATACGCTCTCCATTGTTCGGATAACTTTTCTACGTCAGGGTAAGATTCTCCATAATGATTCAGTTCCAATAAAGCGACTAACGGTAACAGACAAGACTCATGACCAAATCTTAAAGTGGCCTGGTTCTTACCTTCTTTCAAAGCAGCATCTGCCCTATCTAAAATATTACGCAACAAGTCGGCTTCCCGATAGGGCATCAAACCATCCGTTACAGGAGAACAAGCGTGTGTCAGATACCAATATAAGTTGTTACAACTCCATAAATCATAACACTCTTCATCCGTGAAAAGAGAATATAGCTGCATATCTGTATCATGACTCTGCATATTACAAGCCAAATCAAAAAGACGTCTCATCAGGCGCGCTTCATCAACGTTTGCTTTTACATACGCTTCGTCTGTAAACAATGTTTTCATCAACCGTTGCGGACGTACATGGGTAGCTTCAAAATCTTTCTGAACCTTCTTCACTTTATCGGAACTAGCTATTTTACTCAAATCCTTAGCAGGAGGATTCATGTAATACATATCATGGTAACTTGCATCATTCTTGATACATAGATTAGGATTCATCGCCTGCAATTGGAGGCATTCGGATGTCATGGATAATATACACCGGATGACAACTGTGGAACGGACATCCACTTCTGTTCCATCCGCAAATATCTGTGGGAAATTAGTATACATACGCTTTGCAATTCCTCTGTGTTGGCGTGCTCCCACCGAAGTCAGTTCACCAAGACGACCTTCCGCCATATCAGCCATGCGCAAAACAATATCCAGTGTGTTTTTACCTGTTGCAGTAAGTTTGTTTAAAGAGTCGGCTTTTAATAAAGTTTGCTTGGGGAAACGATAATCATTCGGATCAATCAAATACCGTGAACCATGACGCATATATGTGCTGATATAAAAAGGTTCGTACCCCTTAGGAGCAGCTGTCTGCTTGGCAGTAGGCGTGGGATATGCATAATAATTATTAGCGGATAAATACCGGTTTGCACGGATCTCTTCACGAGCAGTTTGTGCTTGTACCGTCCATACAAACAAAAGCAATAAAAGGATAGATGTGAGTTTTTTCATGATAGTATTATTCAATGTATTAATAGTTGTGCCACAAAATTAGAGATTTCTTCTCATTTAAAAGGATTTGATACAGACAAATATACTTAAATCTTAAATGAAGGAAGTTCCTATTTATATGGATTCGCTGTGATAAAACAAAAATTCGTACGACTTGTTGAATAAATATCAACTCAATTATTTATCTTTGTTAGCTTAATAACAAGCTGGCGCAAAAAACAATAAGTATAATGAAAGATTTCTTGAAATTTACACTTGCCACGGTGACAGGTATCATTTTGTCAAGTATTGTATTATTTATAATCAGCATGGTAACGTTGTTTGGCATCATGTCTGCTTCGGACACGGAAACAATCGTAAAAAAGAATTCTGTAATGATGCTCGACTTAAACGGAACGTTGGTTGAACGTACGCAAGAAGATCCGCTGGATATTTTATCACAGTTGTTGGGTGACGGTTCTAACACGTACGGACTGGACGATATTCTTTCTTCCATCCAGAAGGCTAAAGAAAACGAAAATATTAAAGGGATTTATCTACAGGCAAACTCATTAGGCACCTCCTATGCTTCTTTGCAGGAAATCCGCAACGCACTGCTCGACTTCAAAGAAAGTGGAAAATTCGTTATTGCTTATGCAGACTCCTATACGCAGGGACTTTATTATCTTTCCAGCGCAGCCGATAAGGTGTTGCTCAATCCCAAAGGAATGATTGAATGGCGGGGTATCGCCTCTGCTCCCCTGTTCTACAAAGATCTGCTGCAAAAAATAGGAGTTGAGATGCAGGTGTTCAAGGTGGGAACTTACAAATCTGCCGTAGAGCCGTTTATTGCTACGGAAATGAGTCCTGCCAACCGCGAACAGGTTACCACATTTATCACTTCTATCTGGGGACAGGTTACGGAAGGGGTATCTACTTCACGTAATATTTCTGTAGACTCACTGAATGTTTATGCAGATCGCATGCTCATGTTCTATCCGGCAGAAGAGAGTGTAAAATGTGGATTGGCTGATACTCTGATTTATCGCAATGATGTGCGTAATTATCTTAAGAAATTGGTAGAGATCAATGAAGATGATAATCTTCCTATATTAGGATTGGGCGACATGATGAACGTAAGGAAAAATGTGCCGAAAGATAAAAGCGGTAATATCGTAGCTGTTTATTATGCATCCGGTGAAATTACAGACTATCCGAGCTCTGCAACTTCCGAAGATGGGATTGTCGGTTCGAAAGTAATTCGTGACCTGCGCAAATTGAAAGATAATGATGATGTGAAAGCTGTTGTACTCCGTGTCAATTCTCCAGGTGGAAGTGCTTTCGCCTCGGAACAAATCTGGCATGCTGTGAAAGAGCTGAAAACAAAGAAACCGGTCATTGTCTCTATGGGTGATTATGCTGCGTCAGGAGGTTACTATATCTCTTGCGTTGCCGATACGATTGTTGCAGAGCCTACTACCCTGACCGGTTCTATCGGAATCTTCGGTATGATTCCTAATGTGAAAGGATTGACTGATAAAATCGGTTTAAGTTATGATGTCGTAAAAACGAATAAATACGCTGATTTCGGAAATATCATGCGTCCGTTTAACGAGGATGAGAAATCATTGCTTCAAATGATGATAACTGAAGGATATGATACCTTTGTAACTCGTTGTGCCGAAGGACGTCACATGACGAAGGAAGCTATCGAGAAGATTGCTGAAGGCCGTGTATGGACTGGGGAAACTGCTAAAGAACTGGGATTAGTAGACGAATTAGGTGGTATTGACAAGGCACTGGACATTGCTGTTGCAAAAGCCGGTATCGAAGGCTATACCGTTGTGTCTTATCCTGAGAAACAAGATTTCCTGTCTTCCCTGCTTGATACGAAACCGACGAATTATGTAGAATCACAATTACTGAAAAGTAAATTAGGCGAGTACTACCAGCAATTCGGCTTACTGAAAAATCTGCAAGAACAATCTATGATTCAGGCACGTATTCCGTTCGAACTGAATATAAAATAAACCGTAATACATGGACGAACACTTTATCAAGATACATAAGTGGCTCTACCCTGCCTCCTGGCTCTACGGAGCAGTGGTAATGATGAGAAATAAACTCTTTGACTGGGAAGTTCTTCAATCAAAGAGTTTTGATATACCTATTATCAGCGTGGGTAATCTCGCTGTAGGAGGGACAGGAAAAACTCCACACACTGAATATCTGATAAAGTTTCTTTGTAATCAATATAAGGTAGCTGTATTAAGCCGGGGATATAAACGGCACACGAAAGGTTATGTATTGGCAACTCCGGAAAGTACGGCAAGAAGCATTGGCGACGAACCTTACCAGATGCATCAAAAATTCCCGTCTGTCACAGTAGCTGTCGATGAAAAGCGTTGTCATGGCATAGAAAAGTTGCTTGCACTGCAAAAGCCTTCAATAGATGTTATCCTATTGGACGATGCTTTCCAGCACCGATACGTCAAACCGGGATTGAGTATTCTGTTAACGGATTATCACCGATTATTCTGTGATGACACTTTGCTCCCCGCAGGACGGCTTCGTGAACCAATTAGCGGCAAGAATCGGGCGCAAATCGTTATTGTCACCAAATGCCCGCAAGACATCAAGCCTATTGATTATAACATTATCACGAAACGGCTGAGCCTTTATCCATATCAACAGTTATTCTTCTCATCGTTCCGGTATGGTAACCTGCAACCAGTGTTCCCTACCATGTCTCCGGACACAAATGCAATTTCGACAAACCATGAGGTTGCTTTGTCCTCACTGACAAACACTGATATATTATTGATGACGGGAATTGCCTCACCTGCCCCTATTCTCGAAAGACTGGAAGGTTGTACCAAACAAATAGATTTACTATCGTTTGACGATCACCACAATTTCACTCATCGGGATATACAGCTTATCAAAGAACGGTTTCATAAACTGAAAGGAGAACACCGGTTGATTATTACCACCGAGAAAGATGCAACACGCCTGATTAACCATCCGGCTTTGGACAAGGAATTGAAACCATTTATCTACGCCTTGCCTATTGAAATTGAAATATTACAAAATCAACAAGATAAATTTAACCAACATATTATTGACTATGTTAGAGAAAATACAAGAAACCGCAGCTTATCTGAAAGGTAAGATGCATACCAGTCCGGAAACTGCCATTATACTAGGCACCGGACTTGGCAGTTTGGCAAACGAAATCACCGAGAAGTATGAAATAAAGTATTCAGATATCCCCAACTTCCCGGTATCTACCGTCGAAGGTCATAGCGGTAAGCTGATTTTCGGCAAACTAGGCAATAAGGATATCATGGCTATGCAGGGACGCTTCCACTATTACGAGGGTTATTCGATGAAAGAAGTAACTTTCCCTGTACGTGTCATGCGTGAATTAGGTATCAAAACCTTGTTCGTATCCAATGCCAGTGGCGGTACAAATGCAGATTTCGAAATCGGTGACCTGATGATTATCACTGACCATATCAACTATTTCCCCGAACATCCGCTTCGCGGAAAAAATATCCCTTACGGACCTCGCTTCCCGGACATGAGCGAAGCATACTGCAAGGAATTGATTAGTAAGGCTGACGAGATTGCCAAAGAAAAAGGAATTAAAGTACAACACGGAGTGTATATTGGTACGCAAGGTCCTACTTTCGAAACTCCTGCCGAATATAAATTATTCCATATCCTTGGTGCTGATGCAGTTGGTATGTCTACCGTTCCGGAAGTTATCGTAGCCAACCATTGTGGTATCAAAGTTTTTGGTATTTCCGTCATTACCGACTTAGGAGTAGAAGGAAAAATCGTAGAAGTAACACACGAAGAAGTTCAGAAAGCCGCTGACGCTGCTCAACCGAAAATGACCACGATCATGCGTGAACTTATCAACCGTGCCTAAACAATCATCCCGATTTATGAGAACTGAAATAGCATCTCTTGGTGAGTTTGGTCTGATTGACCGCCTCACCGAGGGAATCAAACTGGAAAACGAATCCAGCAAATATGGAGTGGGCGACGATGCCGCCGTTCTCTCCTACCCTTCAGAAAAGCAAGTACTGGTAACAACCGACCTGCTTATGGAAGGTGTGCATTTTGACCTGACTTATGTTCCCTTGAAGCATTTGGGATATAAATCAGCAGTAGTTAATTTCTCCGATATTTATGCCATGAACGGTACTCCCCGGCAGATTACGGTATCTCTTGGTCTTTCCAAGCGTTTCAGCGTGGAAGATATGGACGAACTTTATTCCGGTATCCGTCTGGCTTGCCAGCAATACAATGTCGACATTGTGGGAGGCGATACCACTTCTTCTCTGACAGGTCTTGCTATCAGCATTACTTGTATCGGCGATGCCGATAAGGATAAAGTAGTTTACCGTAATGGAGCCAAAGACACTGACCTGATCTGCGTCAGCGGCGACTTGGGAGCAGCCTATATGGGTTTACAACTTTTGGAACGTGAAAAAGTCGTATTGCAAGGTGATAAAGATGTCCAACCGGATTTCTCCGGCAAAGAGTATTTATTAGAACGCCAATTGAAACCGGAAGCGCGCAAAGATATCATTGAGAAATTGGCAGCCGCCAATATAATCCCTACTTCTATGATGGACATTTCTGACGGCCTGTCATCAGAACTGATGCATATCTGCAAACAAAGCAATACTGGTTGCCGCGTTTACGAGGAGCATATCCCAATCGATTATCAGACAGCTGTTATGGCCGAAGAGTTTAACATGAATCTTACGACTTGTGCCTTGAATGGTGGAGAAGATTATGAACTACTCTTTACTGTTTCCATCGCCGATCATGAGAAAATTTCACAAATGGAAGGAGTTCGTCTCATCGGACATATTACCAAACCTGAACTTGGCTGTGCATTGATTACCCGTGATGGACAAGAATTCGAACTAAAAGCACAGGGATGGAATCCATTAAAAGAAGATAAATAATAGATTTCATCACATACCTGAAATATTTTTCATCTTATACAACACTGATAATTAGCCGACTAACTTTTTATCAGTGTTTTTTATTTCCATAAGACTTGCAGAATCCAAAAGTTTCACTACCTTTGCAACCGCAAAAGAGATATTACCGGACCGAACAAGCACGAGGTGCCATAGCTCAGTTGGTAGAGCAAAGGACTGAAAATCCTTGTGTCCCCGGTTCGATTCCTGGTGGCACCACTAACGATTCGGTAATAAAAAATCCCTTGAACTTTTGAAGTTCAAGGGATTTTTTTATTCCTCGTATTGCAATTTGCAACCGCCTATACTTTAGAACTATGCAGTTTTTTATAAATCTCCACACGAGCATCTATTTCTGCTTGAGTCAAATGCGCAGGAAGTTCAATGGTAGTCCGCGGAGTTATTGCTACCAATACCATATCTCCCAAACCCTTTTTATACTCTTTAATAACATTTTCAGTAAACTGACTGGATGAAATAACATCACGCATTATATTACCTTTTTTCATATCTCTAATTATTTTGTTTTTTATTTTACACACAAGCAGAATATACACTTCCCTATACAGGTTTAGATTGAGCTAAATCTTCCGATGTAGATTTGTTTTCCAAAGAGATATTGATCGCATTCATGCCTTTCACTCCACGCTCAAGGTCAAATGTTACGATATTATTTTCTGCAATATTGCCAATGACATTGTTTACATGAAAAAAGTATTTCTCAACACCTGAAAGGTCTTTAATAAAGCCAAATCCTCTTGACTCATTAAAAAACTCAACCCGTCCTCTCAAGATCGTCGGCTCCTCTTCTTCCTTTTTAGGAGTTGCTATAATTATTTCATCCGGATTAATTTCTTCCTTCTTTATATCCTCTGTCGGAGGAGTCGAAGTTATCATTCCGTTCTCATCTACATAGGCAATCATATCCTCAAAGCTATTTGAGCTGCCCGATAATTTCTTGCTTTCTTTCTTTTTCAGTTTTTCTTCTCGTTTAGCGAGTCTTTTCTTTTCATTTTCACGTTTACCAACTGTCATGGATTTTGCCATAGAATTTATATTTAGTTTTATATTAATTTTAAAGAGATTGTTATTTGTTGATTTCAAATAGTATAACTGGCTTTATTCAGCTTCTTACCCGTCAGTTTCTGAATATCATTAACGAGTTTACGCTCTTCCTGCGAGCAGAATGTCAGTGCTGTCCCTGTATTCCCGGCTCTTCCGGTACGTCCGATACGATGCACATACGTTTCCGGCACATCAGGAAGATCATAGTTGATAACTAAAGGAAGTTCGTTAATATCGATACCTCTGGCTGCAATATCAGTAGCCACCATCACACGTGTTTTGCCCGACTTGAAATTGCCCAAAGCCAACTGCCGCGCCGCCTGACTTTTATTTCCATGAATCGCCTGGCTACCAATTCCCGCCTTGCCCAGTATCTTTACGATCTTATCAGCATTATGCTTCGTACGTGAAAATACCAACACCGACTGATCTTCTGATTTTTGCAAAATCGAAACCAATAAAAGACTCTTTTCCTTTTTCTCTACGAAATAAACCATCTGTTCAATAGCATCCACAGTCGATGATTTCGGAGTTATGCTGATTCGTACAGGATTCTTCAACAAAGAATTCGTTAAAGAAATAATTGTATCAGGCATTGTAGCGGAGAAGAATAAAGTCTGTTTTTCTTTCGGAAGTTTCGGTAATATCCGCTTGATATCATGAATAAATCCCATATCAAGCATGCGGTCTGCTTCATCAAGTACAAAATATTGTATCTTATCCAGATGGATATGCCCCTGATTCATCAAGTCAAGCAAACGTCCCGGTGTAGCAACCAGGATATCAATTCCTTTGTGTAACATGTCAACTTGAGGACGTTGATTTACTCCGCCAAAAATAACCCCATGCCGCACTTGGGTATATTTGGCATAATCATTAATGCATTCACTTATTTGCAAGGCAAGCTCACGGGTGGGCGTCAAAATCAACGCTTTAATCCCCCGGCACTTGGCTGCCTCTTTATTCATTTGCAAATGTTGTATAATGGGAATAGCAAACGAAGCAGTTTTACCTGTTCCCGTTTGCGCACAGCCTAATATATCTCTTTTTGCTAATGCAGCCGGAATTGCCTCTCCCTGAATGGGAGTGGGCACTGCATATCCTTTTTCTTCAATAGCTTTTAAAATCGGTTCGGTTATATTTAATTCTTTAAATGTCATAATTGTTATTTTTGCTGTATCAAAACAGCTATTAATTTATATTGTAAAGGGACTGACAAACTCCATCATGGGAATGAAAATCCCGTAGGTTAAGCCAGTTTATGGGTTGCCAAGAAAAACTCGCGCTCCAGTGTACTCATTACTTCTTTTACACTACTGATTTTTTCAGCGAGAAAAGCATTGCTACCGGCAAAAGCATAGCCTTTTTTCATATTTCCTTTGGCTGCATTATATAAAGCCTTAATAATGCAATAAGGGCTTTTTGTATAATCACATGTTTTGATACAATGGAATGAGCAACTCTTAGGCCTCTCCAGTCCACTATTCACATTGTGAATAAATTCCCCGTCAATAGCTCGTCCTGGCATTCCCACAGGACTTTCAATAATAAGAACATCTTCGGACTTGGAGTGAATATATACTTCCTTGAACGTCTCGGAAGCGTCACATTCCTGGGTGGTAACAAATATACTTCCCATTTGTACCCCTGAAGCTCCCAGCTCCATAAAATGTGCAATATCTTCACCCGTCGAAATGCCGCCGGCGGCAATCACCGGAATCTGTTTCTGTTCTTTATAACTGGATGCAATCATTACCACTTCCGGAATCAAAGCTTCCAAAGCATAATGCTGATCCTGTAATTGTTCTTTTTTAAATCCTAAATGTCCACCGGCTTTAGGCCCCTCCACCACGATTGCATCGGGCAGATAATTATAGTTCTTCTGCCATTTATCGCAGATGATTTTGGCTGCTCGTGAAGAAGATACAATAGGCACTAGCTTGGTTGTACTCTCTGGAGTCAGATATGAAGGCAGGTCGAGTGGAAGCCCGGCACCGGAAAATACCACATCAATCTTTTCCTCGATTGCGGTGCGCACCATATCCGCATAATTCGATAAAGCAACCATGACGTTTACGCCAATAATACCTTTTGTTTTCGCACGTGCTTTCCGGATTTCCTCTTTCAGCCCGTTAATACATTTTTCAGGATAAGTACCTTTCCCTTTGGGGTATAACAAACCTAAACCTGCGCATGATATAACGCCTACTCCTCCTTCGTTTGCTACTGCCGAAGCCAAACCCGAGAGCGAGATACCTACTCCCATTCCACCTTGTATTACAGGTGTTTTTATCTCAATATTTCCTATAAAGAATGATTTCATATGTTTTATTTTGCTTTAGAGCAATTGAACAAGATAAACAGTGTGAGCACACTTTATTCAAGCGCTCAAGATTGGCCCTGTCATTGACTATTTGCCTTGTTGGGTGTAATTTATTAAACCTTTACTCCTGACTTCTTCAAGAGTATTGTGTATTACAAAAAAGTCTAATAAATCTATTTTCAGAATGGAAAGTGCAGGAGTAGATATTCCTGATATTGCACAGAAAAAGAGCCAGAATTAGCAGAACTTAAATGTAATATGATTTTTTGTCTTCCCCTGTGTCAATCAGAAGACTCCTCCGTTGAATCATGAAACGGAAATAACTTATTAAATAAAAGCAGAAGATAATATCTTCTGCTTTTATTTGGATATTAATATCTTCTAGAGTTATTATAACCACCACGACCACCACCGTTAGACGGTCTTTCAGTACGAGGACGTGCCACGCTTACTGAAATAACTTTCTGGTCGTATTCAACTCCATTCAGTTCGTCAATTGCTTTTTGTCCTTCTGTATCATTCGGCATTTCTACGAAAGCAAATCCTCTGGATCTACCAGTTTCTCTGTCAAAAATTACTTTAGCTGAAGAAACTTCTCCAAACTCTGCAAATAAATTTGTTAAGTCAGCATCATTAGTGCCATAGCTTAAACCTGAAATGTAAATGTTCATTTAAAATTTTATTAAAATAAATACTAATTTGGAGTGAGGAGGATAATTAAAGACAAGGACTGCTTGCTAATAAAATATTATAAAGAAGAACTATACGATAATGATTCGTAACTCAAACTCTTGGTACAAAGGTAACACAATAAATCAGAATAATACATTTATACCCGTTCTTTTTCGGAAGAAAGACGATAATTATCATTTATTAGCACACAATTCATCCTAAATCGGCGAGATACACAATTTTGCCTATCATTCTTGATATTCTCTTGTAATATATCTACTTTTGCCATTACATAAATTATCAAGTCCCACTTTATGGATGTCAGAATAGAACCAAGTTGGAAACAACAATTACAAGAAGAATTTGACAAACCATACTTCGAAAAGTTGGTTACATTCGTCAAAGATGAATACAAACGGGCACACGTCCTCCCTCTCGGACATCAGATTTTTCATATATTCAATTCCTGTCCCTTCGAAAAGGTAAAAGTAGTTATCCTTGGACAAGACCCCTATCCCAATCCCGGACAATATTATGGAGTCTGTTTTTCTGTGCCTGATGGAGTAGCTATCCCAGGTTCACTAAGCAACATCTTCAAAGAAATACACCAAGATTTGGGAAAGCCAATTCCAACTTCTGGTAATTTGGATCGTTGGGTAGCTCAAGGTGTATTCCCGCTAAACTCTGTTCTTACTGTACGTGCGCACGAAACCGGTTCTCATCGAAATATGGGTTGGGAAATCTTCACAGACGCAGTTATCAGGAAACTAAGTGAAAAACGGGAGAATTTGATATTTATGCTTTGGGGAAGTTATGCGAAAGAGAAACGATCTTTGATAGATACCAACAAACATCTGGTACTAACCACTGTTCATCCCTCTCCCCGCTCTGCCGAATATGGTTTCTTCGGTTGTAAACACTTCAGTAAAGCCAATGCTTTCTTGCATAGCAAGGGAATAGAAGAAATTGATTGGTAAATAAACGATTTCTCAAAACAGATTATCAGTACCCAAAAACATTCGCTATGAATAAATCAAACAATATCACTCGGGAAGAAATGTGGGCAAAGCAATGCTTGTCTGCTACCGATATTGATTACGCTGTGTGGGAACGGGATAAATCCATACTTCACCAACTTTCAAAAATCTGTCACAACTGCACATTTGTTGTCGATGTTTACAAATGCAATTACACGTATGCATCCTCGAATTTCGTTGATTTACTGGGGTATGACAGTCACAAGATAGAAACTTTGGAAAAGCAGGGAGATTATTTAGAATCACGTATTCATCCGGACGACCGTGCGCAACTGGCAGCATTACAGGTCACGTTAAGCCAGTTCATTTACAGTCTGCCTCTCGAACAGCGAAACGACTATTCCAACATTTACAGTTTCCGTATACTCAATGCCAGGCAGCAATATATACGTGTCACTAGCCGACATCAAGTTTTGGAACAAGACCGTAACGGCAAAGCATGGCTCGTAATAGGCAATATGGATATTTCACCCGACCAAAAACATTCCGAAACAGTAGACTGCACTGTCCTAAATCTGAAGAACGGGGAATTCTTCTCTCCTTCCTCTTTGCTAATGCCTTCTTCGCTCAACCTCACTAATCGGGAAATAGAGATATTACGGCTTATTCAAAAAGGGTTGTTAAGTAAAGAGATTGCAGACAAGCTATGTATCAGTATTCACACTGTCAATATTCACCGGCAGAACCTGTTACGCAAATTAGGTGTGCAAAATTCTATCGAAGCCATTCGTTTGGGACAGGAAACCGGACTACTAAGTTAATTAACCCATACGCCTTTTCCTGAAGCTACCAGTCTGTCTAAGGCACCCATTCCACCACACCCACCGCCGGATGCAATCTTCTCCATTCCTCAAATTCCGGATAACTACGTACACCATCCTGAATCACAGCTTGATAATACTCCACTCCCATAATTTTTTCCGTATCAGGCGTTTCGTATTTTAATTTCAGGATAGCCAGTCTCATTTCATCTGTCAATACCGCAGAAATGCGTTCGGTCGCCCTTTCAAAATAGCCATCATAACGAGAGCCTTCTTGGATATGAATCATATCCATTTGCCAGAGTTCTCCTTCCATATCCTGATACCATGCATGCCACTCTATACACGCTTCTGCTGTATGTAATAAATTCGTATATTCAATCTTCTTTATGGACGTATTTTCCGCCAATTCAGCCATCGCCCGAAAGCTGGCAGACAAATCCAAAGGAGAAGTATAAATATGAAAATCAATATCCCGATGTTTCATCAATAATCCTGTACGCAACGAACCTACCAGATTCACTTTGGCACCAATCCCCTCCCATATCCGAACAATACGGGTATCCTCTATAATCTCCCAAGCTTTCTGCTGGTTACGTTTTGCCAATTCAAAAATATTCATCTTTTTCCTTATTAAGTAAGTATGCAAAAATAGGAAAAAGGATACATATATAGCTATAAATAACTATTTAATCCCTTGATGGGTTGAGCTAACTTTGTCCGCAAATTCAATTCTTCACCATACAACTAAAAAGAGATTATGATATTCAATCAAACAGAGAAACAGGAAAAAGAGTATTTACAGCAAGTCATAACCACTATCCATGATACGATTAACACTACCAGTACTTCCGTCAAAGAGCATATAGACACCCTGCAGGAGTACAAGGATTATCTATGGTCGAACAAAGATATCGATCCCCACGAAATCCGTTCCATGCGCGAAAGCATATTAAATCATTTTGCATTAGGTGAAAATGTAATTGACAAACGCAGGCGACTAAGCAAAATACTGGATATCCCCTATTTCGGACGAATCGACTTTCAGGAAAAGAAAGACAAAAGCCAAGTTAGTCCGATCTATATAGGAATACATACTTTCTATGACCTCAATCAAAAAAAGAATCTGATTTACGATTGGCGAGCTCCTATTTCAAGCATGTTCTACGATCATGAATTAGGCGAGGCGTTCTACTCCTCCCCGGCAGGCAAAATTAACGGGACGATCTCACTCAAACGCCAATATCGCATTCGCAAAGGAAAAATGGAGTATATGATTGAAAGTTCCGTAACTGTTCATGACGATATTCTGCAAAAAGAACTATGTTCCAATGCCGACAATAAAATGAAAAATATCGTCACGACAATTCAGAGGGAACAGAATCAGATCATCCGTAATGAAAACGCTTCTGTACTTATTATACAAGGTGTTGCCGGTTCAGGAAAAACCTCTATCGCCCTCCATCGTATTGCCTACCTGCTTTATGCACAGAAAGGACAGATTTCTTCCAAAGACATATTAATCATCTCCCCCAATAAAGTATTTGCCGATTACATTTCTAATGTACTTCCGGAACTTGGCGAAGAGACCGTTCCCGAAACCAGCATGGAGCAAATTCTGTCGGACGTAATTGACAACAAATATAAACACCAGAATTTCTTCGACCAAGTGACGGAACTATTAGAAAACCCGACACCCGACTTTATCGAACGGATTCAATACAAAGCCTCCTTCGAGTTTATATCACTACTTGACAAATTCATCCTTTACATGGAAAACAACTATTTCAAAGCAACAGACGTAAAACTCACCAAATACATCACCATTCCTGCCGAATTTATTAACGAACAGTTCAAACGATTCCACCGCTATCCCATACGTCAACGATTTGAGACTATGACAGATTACATTCTGGAAATGATGCAACTACAATATAATCTCACAGTTAGCACTCCGGAGAAAAACCAACTAAAGAAAGAGATAAAAAAGATGTTCGCGGGAAATAACGATCTCCAAATCTATAAAGATTTTTTTGAGTGGATCGGAAAACCGGAGATGTTCAAGACACGCAAAAACCGCATACTGGAATATGCGGATTTAGCTCCTTTGGCTTATCTGCATATCGCATTAAATGGGAACAACGCCCAATCTTATGTCAAACATCTTCTGATAGACGAAATGCAAGACTATTCTCCCATACAATACAAAGTGATTCAAAAACTTTATCCGTGTCGAAAAACAATTCTTGGAGACACTTCCCAATCCGTCAATCCTTATGGTTCTTCCACTGCCGATATGATTCAGAAAGCATTTGCAACAGGAGAAATAATGAAACTTTGCAAAAGCTATCGTTCTACTTTTGAGATCACCAGTTTTGCACAAAAAATTCAACCGAACAATGAATTAGAACCGATTATGAGACATGGGGAACACCCCAAGATTCTTCCATTCAAAAATACAGAAGAAGAGATCCAAGGTATTGCGGATTTAGTAAACTCCTTCAGGAACTCCCATTATACCTCATTAGGGATTATCTGCAAAACAGAATCCCAAGCAAAAGAACTTGTTCAAAAGTTCCAGATATATGCAAACGACATCTCACTTTTGTCCAATCAAAGTTCTGCTTATGTAAAAGGGATTATCATCACTTCCGCCCATATGGCGAAAGGACTGGAATTTGACGAAGTAATCATTCCGCAAACAGATGATAAGAACTATCATTCCAATATTGATAAAAGTATGCTTTATGTGGCAACCACAAGGGCTATGCACAAGTTAACTTTGACTTATTCTGTTTCTTCACCCAGTTGTCGGTTCCTGTAATAGAATATAACATCGAAAATTAAAAGAACTACCCGCAAAACAAGAGCCGCTTGAACAATCTCAAACGGCTCCGTAACTCCTTTAACAACATGGTTATCGAGCTAATACAACCACCGGTCTATATTCCTTTTTTCTGCACTGAACTCCACTCCAACTTTAACCAACTCACGCCCGTCTACCTGATAAGGTATCAGATAGCCTTTTTCATCAATCTGCTGCAAAGCCTGTTCGGCAGTACCATTCAGTTTAAATTCAAATACATAAATATACTTCGGAGTTTTCACCACTGCATCCGCCCGTCCGCGGGCACTACGAACCTCTGCTCCGGTAAATTGCCCCATCAGTTTGAAAACTAAATAAAATACAACCTGATAATGTCGTTCGGTCTTTTCATTCAGTTCATAAGGGAAATCTGCGAAGAAAGCCTGTAAGCGGGTAAGAAAAGCATCAACATCACCACTCTCCAATTCACGTACAAATTTACCAAGATAAAAACCCCGTTCATCATCTACCACTGATGTGTAATAAGGAACCAAAAAATCCATAAATCCATATCGTACTTCATCATTGGGAAATTTCAGCAGGTAGTTTCCAAAACGCTTGTCATACCCCTTTATAGTCAAATAGCCACTCTGATAAATCAACGGAATCGGATTATTAGCATCTACCCTATATTCCATAAACGAAGAAGCATTGGCTTCTACCCCATCAATCAACGTACGCAAATCATACTCACTCTTTTTAAGCAGTTCGACTAAAAAAGTAGGAGTACCGGTTTGGAACCAATAATTACTAAACTTATACCCGTCAAAAACGTTAAGCACACTGAATGGATTGAATACTCCTTCCGCAAACTCACAAAAATGATAACCGTCATATAAAGCCGTCATCTTGTTCAATGTTTCTTCATAAGTCAGTTCATTCGTTTCTGCCAATCGATTCAGTTCAGGAATAAAAGTATCCTCCAATTCTTGTCGCGTAATACCACAAATCGTGGCATACTGCGGCTTCATACTGATATCATTCAGTTGATTCAAATCACTGAACACACTGACTTGCGCAAACTTAGTCACACCGGTAAGGAAAACAAAACGAAGATAACGGTCTGAACTTTTCAGCACACCATAGAACGCCTTCAATGTCTTACGATAGTCATCAAGTAAAGCACCATCATCCAACGCCTGTAACAAAGGCTTATCATATTCATCAACCAAGACTACGACTCCACGATCAGCCTGTTCACTGGCACGACGAATTACACCTGCAAAACGTCCCGAAAGAGTTTCCTCATCCTCTCCTTTACCATATTTCAGTTCCCATTGCGTCAACTGCCTGCTAAGAATTTCAACTAAAGCCTGGGGAGAATCATATTTTTCCGCGTTTAAATCCAAATGAAATACCGGATATGTCTTCCATTCCTTTTCCATATCAGCTATGGCCAACCCTTCAAATAATTCTTTCTTACCTTCGAAATAAGCTTCAAAAGTAGAAAGAAGAAGACTCTTGCCAAAACGACGAGGACGACTTAAAAAATAAGGAGTCTCCGTTGAAGCAATTCTCCATACAAGAGCAGTCTTATCCACATAAAGATAATCTCCTTCGCGAAGTTTCTCAAAAGTCTGTATTCCAATAGGAAGTTTACGTAATATCCCGTCCATGATTTTTCCTCTATTTTGATTATTCAAAGATACGCATTTCCATGGGAATACACATACAAACTCCACAAAAAAGTACACAGTTTCACAGACAGCACTACCATGACTCCGTTTTTCATCAAAACTAACTTTGCACCAGACAAACAACATCTCACTTCCTCTTCACTTTGCAAATCCAACACACAATAACTAGAACCAGCAAAATAATTTCGTACCAATACCCACCTCCGGTTGTCCTATTAGTAGTTTTCTCAACTCCCGTTTTATGAATCTCTGTCTTAGCACTCATATCCGACAAGCTCACAGACTGTGAATTCACTTCTTGAAGCAGTTGTTTCTCATTAACATTTTTCCTATCCACCACAGTCTTCACCACCATCCCAGCCTTCAATCTAAGCGTATCCACAGGAAATACAAACAACACTTGCTCGATATGCTCTTCTACCACCTCCGAATCCTTTTCCAAAGCAACCTTATTTTTAACAAGACTTTTCCCGGAGCTACTATTCAAGCTTGAATCAACCCTTATGTCACTCCCCCTGTTTACTACCTCTTTCTTACTCCTACACCCCGACAACAACACCGGCACAACTAAGGCCACCAGCAGCACAAACAGCAATTCTCGCCCATTCCTTAGAAACGCCCTTACATCAAAACAGGGACAAGCCTTCACATATTCATAAGGTTCAATCACTCCGTCCCCATTCAAATCCGGTGAAGTATCCCGATGTCCCAACACTTGGAGAATATTATATTCCCGCTGCAAATCCATAATAATCTGATAAAGCACCCGTTTTTGAGCATTCGTCCGGGTATCTGCCGGACGCCCGTTCTCATCCAATCCACCGATATAACATATCCCGACACTCCGTTCATTCCAACCTCTACAATGAGCACCAGCCAGAGAAACGTCCCGACCTTTTTCCAATTTCCCATCCAAACGGATCACATAGTGATACCCGATACCGTTGAACCCACGTTCCCGGTGCCAACAGTCAATATCCGCAGCAGTAAAATCCTGCCCGGCTTTCGTAGCCGAACAATGTACTATGATAGAATCTATATTTCTCATGATAATTCATTATTAGTTCAAACGCACCAGTTAATAATCCGAAGGTGGCATACGCTTCACACACCCTCTAATCTCACACTTCTTCACTTCCGACTCCTTCTGTATCAACTCCACTTCATGACATTTATGTATCCAGTCAATCTTCTCTTCCTGCTCCTTGCGAAGTTCAATATAAAGCCCGTCTATCTTCTCGTCACGTTGAGTCAGCCGTTCTTCCAGCCAGTCCACCTTTTTACGGCGATTTTCTTCTTCCATACTGTTCACGGACGCTTCCTCTTTCCGTGCATCCGTCTTACGGCAAGTGATATACCTCACTAACCATTTCACAGCTTCCAAACCACCCATAGCGGTAAAAAAAGCAAGGATTGTAGTTATTTGCATATTTATATTTTTACGTAGTTATAAAGAAAGAATGAGGCCGAAGCCCCATTCCATACAAACCATACAGTTCTCAACGATCTATGAATCAAGCTGCCGGATCCGGTGCTTCACCATTACCACCCGAACCACCATCCGGATCCGGAGTTTCACCTCCATCATCAGAACCGTCACCAATGCTACCCGAATCATTAATATGATCCAAATCCTTGAACTTCAATCCATCCGAACGGGTAGTCGTCCCGGTAAACAGACGAATGTCCGAGTTAGCACGAAAACAGATACGAAGCCCTGAAATATTAGCGATTGTAAAATCTTCCGCCTTCTCCGTCCCTTTGCTTTGAGCAGAAAGGTAAAAATATCCCAGACCGGCGATATTCACCGAACGACCACCCAGCAATGTCTTTCTCAATAACGTACGGAAATCCTTCAATACACTAATCGTTTCACCCTCGCTGACACCGGAAGCAGACGCAATCTCCTTTGCAAACTCATCCAACGTTGCACTCGTATCATACTGATAAGAAATCACCGGATACACTTTCTTTCCTGCTTCTTTATTTGTAGGGTCACACAGGCGAGACACCCTTCTAAATCTAATAGCCATACTACTTTTCTTTTTTTAATGAATACTGTTTTAATTATCACTTCGCTAACGTTAACGATGCAAAGATGCAGCATCTTCCACGGAGATGAAACGACACCTAATAGCCTCATCAGAAAAGTACTAAAAAGCATTTCAGACATACGCAACCGACATAAAGGAACTAAATAAACGACAAAAAGCAAGGAAAAAGCGACAAAACCGATAGCCGGGGGAGAATAATAAACAAACAAATATATTCAAACTAATAAATACCATACTAAAAAGCATGGAAAGTTTTAGGCGCTCAAGGCTGTCAATAGCCAGATACCGTATATTGAAAGAGAGCAAACTGCAATTATGCCGGTATATCGAAAGCAATGAAAACCAAGAATTGCCGAGATTGTTGCGAGATGATTCGGGCAAGATTGTCTGATATATGTTAATATTTCATGGTAAATAAGCATTTCCCTGTACAAATGCACTACAATCACGAATAAATGTAGTATATTTGTACTAAAATAAAGAGTATAGGCATGGAAAGCAAGAGATATAATAACAGTTTTACTTCCTCTAGTATTGTAAAGGAAGAAGGTCGGACAGCCTATTATAAGCTGCTGGACAGTGTGCGTGACGGAGACGCGGTACGCATCAAACGGGGCGTATATGCCACAGCCGAGCAGTTGGCGGACACGATGATAGATGTGGAAGCCATCATTCCAGGCGGTGTGCTGTGCCTTTTCTCCGCATGGAATGTGCATGGGCTCACCACCTCATTGCCTCAGGCATACCATGTGGCGGTAAAAAGAGGTCGCAAAATCACGCTTCCAACATTTCCCAAGATAGAGCTCCATCATATCACAGACACGATGTTTGACATAGGTGTCGAGGAACTGGTTGCAAGCGGTTACCACATACATATATATAATAAAGAGCGATGCGTGTGCGATGCAGTGAAGTACCGCAACAAGATAGGCATGGATGTTTGTTCCGAAGTGGTGAATAACTACATTTCCCAGCCAGACAGAAATCTATCCCTGCTGATGGATTATGCCGACAAACTAAGAGTAAAACGAATCCTCGAACAGTATATTGCAATAAAACTATGAGTGAAATCAAAAATCCTGGAAAGTCCATCCGGGCAAAGCTGCTCAATGTAGCCAAGCAGAAGGATGTGTTCTACCAGACCATTCTGACCAGATATTTTCAGGAACGCCTATTGTACCGTGTCTCACAAACTCATTACCGTGAGAACTTCTACCTGAAAGGTGGAGCACTGATGTATGCATACGAACGCTTTGCTGCACGTCCGACATTGGATATTGATTTTCTTGGCACGCATATCAGCAATGATGGCGAACGCATCGCCGAGGCGTTCCGTGAAATATGCGCTGTAGAGTGTGAGGAAGACGGAGTAAGGTTTGCTGCCGACAAGATTGCAGCACAGAACATCACCGAGTTCAAAGACTACCACGGTATCCGTCTAAGTATTCCGGCGACAATGGACACCATTGCCCAAGTGCTGACAATGGACATTGGTTTTGGAGATGTGGTAACACCACATCCTGTATCATTAGATTACCCATTGTTATTGGAAGAACTGCCAGAAGCAAACATTCTTGCCTATTCCACTGAAACCGTAATTGCGGAGAAGATGCACGCCATCATAGACTTAGCTGACCAAAGCAGCCGGATGAAAGACTATTATGACATCTACCACCTGCTCACATCATTCAAATATGACAATACCATATTACAGGATGCTATCAACCGCACTTTCGAGAATCGTCATACTCTTTATAATGCAGATACGATGTTCTTCAGGAAAGACTTTCCCAACCATCCGCAGATGCAGTTACGATGGTCAGCATTTCTAAAAAAGGCAACTATCAAAAATAGCCTTTCATTCTCCGAGGTGGCACATTGGCTGCAAGAGGCTTTAATGCCATATTGGGAAGCCTATGGACGTATGTAATACTTCCGACCATTAATACATTATACAAAAAGAGTGCACCTTCTTCCCCACCGGGAAAAAGATGCACCACACAAACAAAACAAACAATAGAGCGACCTTCACAGGCAGCGTAGAACCCATGATTCCATTTTTCCTATGCTACTATTATAAAAAGAAAAATGGCAGGGGCACGGATTCTCTTGGGGAAATGAGGCGCTTCACAGCGACATAAAGGATATAGGCCATTAAACTCATTTATTATACTATATGGGAAAAACCTACATCTTTTTCTATTCTCACAAAAACATGAAATGAAACAATTAATTTCCTTTTATTATTTTCCAGACTGGCACTGCTACCACCGCACCGACAATCGGAGCCACAATAAACAGCCAGAGCTGGCTGATAGCCTCCATACCTGCAAACAATGCCGGGCCAATGCTACGGGCAGGATTAACCGATGTCCCCGTAACGGGAATACATACAATATGCACCAGGACCAGAGTCAATCCGATAGCCAGCCCGGCAAAATGAGGACTGCTATTATCCCGGTCGGTAGTGCCCAGTACAGTCAATACAAAGATGAACGTAAACACCGCTTCGGCCACAAATGCAGCCAGCAAATACGGCTCTTCAAAACCGTTGGCTCCCGTACCTTCTATCCCCATTGTGCCGGTAATCAACCACAGCAATGCAGAGCCAAGTATTCCGCCCGTCACTTGCGCTACGATATACACACCGGCTTCCATAACCGACAGTCCGCCATTCAGCCAAACACCGATAGTGATGGCCGGATTGATATGACAGCCCGAAACAGGGTCGATTGTGTACGCCATTGCCACCACCGACAAACCGAACGCGAAAGCAATCGTCAACACAGCGGCTACCGATGTCGCACCGCCATTCAATACAGCAGCACCGCATCCCATTAAGACAAGCACCATAGTGCCCACCATTTCAGCTATAAATTTCGTTTTCATAATCTACTTTTTCTACTCGTATAAGATATACTATTCTCTCTAATCATCCTCCCATTCCGAAGGCGGCAACGACTTCTTCCCATACCATTTCATCCAAGCACGAGATTTCCGCTTTCTCAAATAAAGCGCATCGCTACAATGCTCCAACGCTTCCCAGTCAAATGAAGAATGGTGTCCGAACCACCTCTCCAGCCAGTAAAGCAGATGATAACTCATGAACGCAAGCAACATCCACCACCACGAAAGCCAGACGGATAGCACCAATGCAGGCAATAATGCCAAGAAGAAACATTCCGTATACTGCCGCGCATGAATCTGAAGTTCCATCTCCTCCCACCCTTCCAAATATTTGAACCGGGTGAAACAACATCCGAAAATCATAAAATAATGCCTTTTCTTCCTGTTCAGGAAAGTTTTCGCCAACAGACTATTATATATTATCATATCCTCCTCTTCATTCAAAAAAACAACATTGCAAAGGGCCGTCCAACTACCGGCCGACAAGCCCACCTTGTAACGACAAAGCACTTTCAGTCCCGACGTAGAAGAAAACGAGACAGTCCCGCAATGTTGCCTGAAATACCTTGAAATGAAATAAAACTATTATTCGACGATTACGACGCGGTTCAATTCAGGTTCACTGAAACGGTTGTTCGTATCGCCCTCCGCTTTCTTCACGAGACGTTCAGGGGAAATTTTATACTTTTCGACTAATAAATTGTACACATATTCCATACGTTGTTCACTCAAACGCTGGTTCAGTTCCTTGCTGCCCGTAGCGCTGTCTGCCGAACCAATCAGCGTGAAAGTCTTGTTCTTATCCGCCTTGATGGCGTTGTTCACATAAAACTCAAGATTGGTAAGTTCCTTCTTGTCCAGGGTAGCTTTGCCGATATTGAAGAACAGGGCTACCGGCGAAGCAGTCACTTTCGATTCATTCACCACTTCCGGTTTCCGACTTCTGGCAGCTTCCAGTTCGGCGGCAAGGCGCTGTGCTTCGGTGCTCAAATCATGATTTTTGGCGCGAAGCGCGTTGATACGTTCATTATAAGATGAATAATCTGCAGGAGCCACTTTCTCGACACGATTGAAACGGGTCTTGCCCAACTTCACGCTTAGACCCAGTGTCACCGAACTCATACCTTCACCTTTGCTGCCACTTACAGTTCCGTCAAAACACTCTTTCACTAGCATTTGCCGTCCTTCCAGAGTCAGGTCCAGACGCTTGCCCAGGCGGAACGTATTCAAGATACCGATGTTGGCGGCAATTTCATTGTCATGCGTACTGTTTCCCCACGAACGTGCCCAACCGAAACCTACAAACGGAATCACATTCCACACACGTTTCTCATTGAATCCGAGGAAACCGTTCGACCAGTTCCACATAAAGTCCGCATGGAGATTGGAAACATTGAACTCTTCCTTGTAATAACCACGATGCGCCCCTTTGGCATACATCCCGCTTGCGTCCGTCAGCCCCTTGGCTTTCAGACCCGAATATTGCAGACGCACTCCGTAAGAAGGAGTTATCCACTTGCCCAACGAAACATCTAATGCAGGAGCAATACGGTTGCCCACCGATGTCTTGTTATCAAATTCACCTTCATAGATATTGATACCACCGCCTACACCGATATACCAGTTACTCCAGAAACCATTCGTTTCATACGGGCCACGGAGAATATTTCTGTCCGTGTCACGATTTTCCTTTTGCTGTGCCATAACACAGACTGATGATAATACCAATGCAACTGTAATAATTTTCTTTTTCATGTTTCAATTTTTATGTTCAACATTTAGTTTAACCTGTTTCTTTACTCTAATTTCATTTTACTTCCGGGACGGAATTTCACTTGTCGCTTTGCCGGAATCAGCATTGAGCCGCCTGTGGCAGGATTATGCCCGTTGCGTGCTTTCCGTCCCTGAATGACAAAACTTCCGAAACCGACTAAGGTAACACCCTCTCCTTTATGCATTGTTTCCGCAATGGCTTCCATTATTGCATCTACTGCATTCGTAGCTTCGTTAAAGCTCAACTTACGTTTAAGGGCTACTTCTTTGATTAGTTCTGATTTGTTCATAAGTTTATATTAAGAATGATTTTATATGTTTATTCATCACGGACACAGCGGATAGAACCAGCCGTAGCACGATCATCCCAACCATCACCACCTCCGAATCCATAGTCCGCTACTATAGGATTTTTTATAAATAGCGATAATGTCAATACTGAATTATTACCATTCCTCCTACCTTTAGTACCAGTTCCACTTGTATGTCCTGTATAGAAGAATGGCTTTAACCCTTTGAATTCAATTCTTCCATAACGATGTGAACCGGATATAAAATAGACTGAATGATCTCCATTTTTTCCATAATGAAAATAAGCTCCATATTCTGTAGCTAAAAGAGGATAAAAATCTTCTTTTTGAATATAAGCGTTAGTCTGATTATTGTATTCTCCCACATATTCTATAACAGGATTCTTCAAAAACGCCCCATAAACATCTTGCGGGGGAACTTTATATCCAGCAGGGCACGGATCATAAATTGTTTTCATGATTTTTCCTATGTTTACCATATGATGTACGGAATATGGATTTCCCCATAAATACTGATTCCCTGCAGGTTCTGGCTCATTATAATAAAGCCAGTCATTATCACTATTCTCAACATTTTCATTCATCATAATAAACTCTTCCGGATGCTTTATCGCATATTCTATTGTACCTACATTTTCTGTTTTATTTACTTCCTTAAAATTCAAATCAGATCCTCGTATATCATAGATAGGAGCATTTTCAATACTTCCAAGGGAAGCAGGCCCAATAAAAGGATCTTTACGTCCCCATTGATAACCTAAGCCACATGTAGTCAATATATCTGGTATCGTTGTTGTTGCTCCTAAATCCCGATCCATTATTTTATAGTTTTTTCCACTATAAGTTTCTCCATTAGTAGGTAACCCCAGTTCAATAATATCAGGTTTCTCCGTACACCAGACATGCCAACTCCAAAGCACATTTGCATCTTCCGCGTTCGGATCTGATTTATCATAAACTGCAATGACCCCATTTCCTGCACCGTTACTCAAAAATTCAACCCGATTAGTAGTAGCATTAAATGCAACTTGTGAAATCAGATTTTTCACATCTTGCCAAATCAACTTTGCAGAAAGAGGAGTTATTCTAACATTTTTAGAATTTGAAATATCGTTCCCTAAAGCATCCTTAAAATGATACACTTCTGCATCATCACCTATAATCTGCCCCTTATCTAAACGTCCTTGTTCATCATAAATATAACCGAATGTATATATTCTTGTTTCTCCTACTATACCATCCGTCCCGTTTCCTATCACCGTAGCATCAAACGAATAAAGACCATAAGTCACCGGAGTAATAAAGCAATTTGCCGGACCGTCTTCATCCACAGCAATCGCTTCAGAATGAGGTATGATACTAAAAGGGATATACTTCACAATATTACCTATGGTTATCTCCAAATATCCTTCCTTTAGTGAAGAATCTCCTGGTACATTGCAATAAATCCAATATACATTACTACCTTGTGGAAGATTCGCCTCATTTATCGGAAGTCCATCTTCTCCCTTTACCTGCATCAAGTTCTTATTATCTACGCTATAAAACAGACACACATCAGATGAAGAGACCAAAGTTTCCTTGTCAGAATTTAAAATACGAACTTTACGGGTAGTGACATTATTTAAATCAACATTCCCTGTCTCATCAGCCTGCAATTCAAATTTTACCATTGTTACCGGGTCTGTGATGCCATTCTCTATCAACTTAAGGTCTTCCCTATCCGTTTTTACCAAGTACTGGCCGTTAGAAGCATATCCCCGCGACCAATTATCCGAAACCGTCACCGTATACTCGATATTACTTCCCGGATTTTGAATGGCTTCCAGTTCCGTATCATATCCCTTATTCTTTAGCTCGGCAATAGTAAAGCGATAAGAATGATTACGTATTATATCCAGATACTGCCCGGTTTCCTTATCCAGGAAATCCAAACGATAATACTCTTTATTCGAACCGTCCGGATTCCGGACTACAAGAAGCAACATTGCACGATCTTTGGAGAATGTTTTCTTATCAACCTTATTTCCTAAAGCGTAAATGGAGTGTCCATATTCCAAAGGATAGTAACTTGTCACCAATCCTTTCGTTACATCCAAAGGAGTTGTAGCGGAAAGTAAATCATGCTTTTCTGAACTGCCGCTTTCGTTGATACTGCCCTGATAGATTCCTCCCTTATACTCGCTATCTAACGTAAAATCCGAATAATTCAGATTTCTCCATTCCCAATAGACTTGTTTACCGGAAAACAAATCCGTCTCGGCATCTACTGTAACCTTTGCCAAACAACGGGTCAATAGGCAAACATTAGAGCTAGCCTTTTCATTCCATTCTATCCAACCGTACATCGGAATAGTCCGCCCTTCACTTTGCAGACCGGAAAAGCCCTTCATCATTCCTTGACTAGTATAATTCCTCAACTGCTCTTCACTAGCCGTTTTATTTATAAGAAAATCACCTGCTCCTGATGCAGAAGAACGATTAGTCAGGTTACAAACTACATAAATTCGTTCTTTGTCAGCGGGAATGTATTCTTTCAATGTCACAGTCGGCGATGCGGTTCCATTTCCAAACAAAAAGGACAAATCAGCTTTACCCTCCTGATAATATACAGGGGATGAGGCGTGAGAATCATTGTATACGAACACCTGTATGCCACTAATCTTACATTCCGATTCATTCGCCACACTGCGTACCTGTACCAATTCCGCATCCGGGATAGATAAGCTGATGACATTTTTTTGAGAGGAATTAATCATTTCCATTTCAGTGTCATCGTTACAACCACCTAACAACATATTAAAAGCGAAGAAAACCAACAGACATATCCCGAACAAGTATTGTTGTATTGTTATTTTCATTTCATTCATACTTTTTAGATTTCTAATGAATTATTCCTTTACACAGCGTATCGAAGCAGGCGTTGAAGTAACCACCGGATTATATATATTATATTCAAAGTCCATAGCAGTATATGGATGAAAGTTAAACATGAGCCCACTATGTTCTTTGTCAGCAGGATGAGGTGAAGAACACCAGTAAACTCCCCGTTTTCCTAACTTTATACCATCACCATTAGGTCTATAAGTCTCCGGCAAATAAATTAGCTTCGTTTCATCAATCCCTGCATTATCATAATAAAAGGTTGATCCATTCGCAAAATAACTTTTTATGAAATACATATCCCCAAGTGACGCTCCGGCCGGGGGGAATATGGCGATCTCACCTTTACTCAAGATTTTAAAAACGTCATGCGGTGCAACTTTATAACCATACGGACAAGGGTCATACAACGATTTTAATGTTTCTTTAGGGAAAACATCCTGTTCTCCGTCCGGATTTCCCCACAGATATTTCAGTTCTGTTGTTTTCGTACACCAAGATTCACTCCCCAATCCTCTCCTTGGACTATACAAGGAACTCGGAGTACTTATAGCTTGACCGGCAGTCACTCGTTCATCGGAATATTTATATACGACCTGACCACTTCTTACGTCATATAAAATAGTACGTATGCCATCATAAGTCAATGAACCCGAAAACGGGTCTTTACGCCCCCATTGATAATGCAATCCTTGAACAGTGCCTAAATACGCTTTAGTAGCAGTCGCACCAAGATTACGATCCATCACTTTATAGTTATTGCCCGTATATATCGAAGTGACGAATTCCAGTATCTTTGGGGTAGCCGTACACCAAAGGTGCCAACTCCACAACACTTTCGCATCCTCCGCATTAGGATTAGTCTTATCATAAACAGCTATCACTGCATTTCCCCGGCTTCGTCCCATTTTCACCTGAACCCTGCCATTGACTAAAGCAACTTGTTCCACCAGTTCATCCGTGTCCTGCCAAAGCAATTTGGCCGATAAAGGATGAATATTGGCACCACCGGCTTTTGTCAAGATATTGCCACTTGCGTCTTCAAACTTCCCTTCGTCAATAATACCGTCCACTCCGTTTCCCATTATGGTAGCAGTGAAAGAATAAGAACCTGCACCTCTATCTGCTATATAACTATTGGCAGTCCCTTCCGTGTCTAACGGAGTAAAAGTATCCAATGAACTGACAGGAATATATTCCACATGCACATTGTCGGAAGAAATTTCTATAAAACCACCTTCATAATTGGCGGGAACACTACCGGTGGTACAATAGAAATTCATTACTTGTGCGGCAGTGAGGTCATAAATGCCACTGTTATCCGCCAGTTTATCCGTTTCCGTTATTCCATTGCAATATAACTGTAAATCTGTTGTTGATATTAAATCTGTCTTATTAGGCTTCAAAGCTCTGATTTGTAAGCGTCCCGGAGCATGACAGTCCACTTTCAGCAGTTTCACCGGGTCGACAATATCTTTAATCAAAGTTATTTTTGTCCTGTCTATATCAAAGTCAACGCCTCCTACAATATCACCTGTAACGCCTACATCTTCCCAATCGAGCATATTCGTGAATATTTTCACTTCATCAAGACTTAGCACCCTCACGTCCACTGTATAAATATGATTCCTCAATATTCGATAACTATCATTTGTTTTAATGGGAATAACGCGTTCAATCGTGCGATTTTCTCCAGTTTCATTATTCCACAAAGGAATCCTGACTTTCAAAGCTGTAACATTCGTATTTTCATCATAGTCTGATTCATTCTCTAACCAGTTCTCATAAATATAGCGGTCATAAGACGTCTCCGCTACTTTATCAACATTTACCCCGTCATCTATCGGTAACTCAACGGATGATAATAAATGAGAATTTTCCCATCGAAACCACCAATCAACATTTTTTAAAGTACAATCTATATATCTGTGATATACGTCATTCCACCAATCATTTGCAGCAGGATTACGGTGAGTCTCAAAAGGTGCAAATGGACGAATACACAAAGGCATATGAAGTATTTGAGTCTCTACCTGATTTATATTAATATTCCATGACCCTAGAACGGAGCGTTTTGTAGTACGAACCACGGTTCGTAACTTAGCGACTCCACGAAGTAAATGTACATCAGCCTCAAACTCACGACCACCGCCCACCTATCTCTTATTGTCCCTATCCCGGACATATATAACGGAGTTGTCAATTCCTCCTCTGAAGTGACATCAATCGGATATTCTTGATTTGCCCACACATAAATATTATCTCCATCTCTAAATGTACCAACAGGCACTTCAATACTTGCCCTATATATACTATCCTCATAAACATAGGAATCAAGATATATTGTTCCATTCTGCGTAGAATAGAAATTTCTGTAATGGTCGCCATCATAACAACCTATTTTTACAAACAAGTCTTTTATCTCATTTTCTTTTTCTAAAGCAATGCTGCGTGTATTAGAACCCACAACTTTAGAAGAAGACACTATGACTTTAAAAGTAAGCCTCTCCATTCCTTCCGGTATGCATGAGGTGTCTCCCTTCTCATACACTGAAGTACATGAGAATATAAAACAGCTTACAAAGCATAATATTAGATATACAATGTACTTTTTCATACTATATATTATTTCTGCTATTCTTAGTTTATTCTTTAACACAACGTATAGAACGTCCGTCTGCCCGCCAAAACGGTTGCCATTCTTGTCCCAAGCCATAACCATATCCCCCTAAAGGATAAACTGAATTTACTGAAGCTACAGATGCCCAATGCGACAATCCAGATATAAGACGACCATCTTGAGGCAGACGTTTGTCTGATCTTGGATAATAGCCTGCTTCTGGATGAATAATACCTTGTGTACTCTCAGTTGAACCAGCTTGTAATCCCTTCCAAGGTTGATTGTCTGGGGGAACACGCCAACCTATCGGACATGGATCAAATATTGTTTTATTATTTGGCAACCATAATGAATAATTCATTAATGACACCGAATTTGTATACCAGTCTCCCCAACTTCGCTCATTAGTTATATAAGTTAGAGGTTCACGAACCGACTCTACTAAGTTTTCCACTTCAGCTACTTTAAAACGGACATTGGTTACACTATTTTCCGTATAAAGTGTTTTTTCCTTTTGAGTCCAATTTTCAGCACTAGGAAAAGGATCTTTACGTCCCCATTCATACAGTAAACCTTTTACTCCACCGTCAATTGTATATTCATTAGTCATAGCTCCCAGATTTCTATCCATCCAAACCAAATTATTAAAAAACTTCTGTCCTTCTGTTACATTTGGTTCATAATCTGTACACCAAATATGCCAACTCCAATAAATCTCGCCGTTTACTTTCATCGCAACAACCGCATTTCCCTCTTTTGCCGTCCTTACCTGCAAGTAAGCCCTCTCGCGCTCCAAAGCATTGACCACCGTGATTCCTCCGTCCGCAATAACTCCTTGTTCATCTTGCCATACGAGTTCTGCCATTACGTCTCCATCCGGAATTGGAATATTGCCAAACTCTACTTGTTGAGCCCATATCTTATATACGTTTTCAGTAGGAATATCCACCCTTCCGCCCGGAGCTACCATATAACAATTCGTCATCTTAACTTCTCCCTTCACCTCTTCTGCCTGTGGCGGAAGATATTCCCATGGACACACTGTCAGATTTAGTTTAAACTTAGCTGTTTTTTGAGTAAAACGGCAAAAAAGTTTATATACATGGTTACGTTCTATTTTTTCTAGAATTTCTCCATAGAGATAACCGGTATAAGGATCATATCCGCCCAACTCGACCCAAGCACAACCATCATATCCCGTTTCATATCTATAATGGAAATCTAAGGATAATTTATCATATATACACTCCATTTCCGGAACATAAAAAGAATATAATAATTCTCCTTTATCATCAGAATATACTTCTTCTCTGATTTCTTTTCTGTCCATAAAATAGATATTATCGTAACGGTTATCCGGCACTCGGACAGGCGATATAAATCCAATATCTGATATACGATCCACTCCTAACTCTTCAATATAAAGCCTGTTTTCCCAGTAGTTTTCATCCTGTCCTATTTCCCTCCTCATATAAACATCTACCCTCGCAACAGCTCGGTCTACTTGCAGATTGATTGTTTGTGTCGTCCCTTCCAATGCGTCCACTCCTGTCAGTTCTCCATACATCGGCAAACAATAATCATTATAGTAGCCCATTATATTAGGATTCCAATAATCCATTATATCACGTCTCCTGTATTGTATTTCAGCCAAATCACCCGGATGATCCACTGCTTCCAATAAAGCACGGGAATCCATATCCGTTGGCTCATTTACAATGGCATAAAACGTTTTACCAGTAGCAGCCTTTACTAGAAATATCGGAGTAACGTATACACCATCATTTATATTCAAATCCGACCAATAATACATCTTATCTAAAGTAGAGCCATCAAAAACGTAAAGACGTAACCGGTTGATACGCGTTTCATTTTCGTTCAATACTTCAGGATCATATGTAGCACGTGTACTGATACTCATATTCATTCGCACCTTTCCCGGTTCATCCGACAGAACTGCACGTTGTTCCTCATTCACACATGAGAAACAAAGCAGCACAAGCCACATCATCCATTTATATTTTGTATATCTCATATCATTTGCCGTTATAGTTTACGTTTACTAAAGGTCTTCACCTTTCAACCAGATAGTCCAGCCGTTAATCACAATCTTCGTGGAAAGGAAATTCAATAATTCCGGGTTATAGAAAAAGACAATCGCATACTCGCTCTGACGGTCGAGGTACTCCTGCGCCGGAATATTGTGCCCTTCCATTTTTGTAAGCAGCAGGTAAGGTATTAGGTCAACCTTCATCAGTTCCTTACTGTCCGACATGCGTGTAAGCGTCAGATATACTTTTTTATGTTCGAGCAGGCGCATGGTATTCATTTCCGCCACAATGCCCACATCTTCCACTTTTTCCAAATGATAGGGCTGATAACTAATCACGTCGTCATCCAGCAAGTCATTATTCCAGTCATAATATCCGTTGTCCGCATGGATTTCGAACAGGCAATCACTCATATCCAGTTCTTCTCCCGGACCGGACTTTTGCAAGATAAAGCGGAATTTATTGGTATCCTTTATCAGAGAGACCATTTCCGTCTGTTCCTGTCTGCCGGTAAAGTCGACAGTCTTCACCTCGCCATACCAAAGCGGGTTCAGAGCTTTATTGTGCACCAATGACTCTTTCCGTTTCATTCTTACCATCAAGTCTTCCAATGTTGATTTCCCGGCAACCAGTTCCGGCATTTCAAAGTCATCGCTCACTCCCGCCCAAGCGGCTATCCGGTATTCACCGACCGGAAGCGGCAACGGCATACGGTAGCTACCGCTGCCCAAAGTTTCTCCCTGCTCGCTCTTCTTCATGATAAACGTACCTTCCTTGTCAAATACAAACACGTCGACACGATTCACTTGAGCCGCAAAAGCGTCGGAAAACTCCATGTTATAGTCATACCGGAAACGAACATACAACTGACATTCCGGTAGTGTCTCATCAATGGATGTGCAGGAAAAGAGTACAAGCAATAACAACAGGCAACTTCCATAATTCATCCGTCGGACAGCACCTTTTGTATTCATTATCTTTCTCATAATCTATGGGTCTATTTATTTTTCTAGTTTCATATATAGTGTGGAAAAGCGACTTTTGCCTTTCTCGGAATAATCTGCTTTAGTTGACAAGTCGCGAAACTTGCCTGTATGGTAAGACCTGTTTTTATCAGTTTTTTATATCAAGGTCTTGATTCACGGAAATAAGCCTCCGCCGGCTGAACAAAAACGAAAAGAGGAAAAAAAGAAGGCGTCACAAGACAAGCTGCGCCGTATCATAACGCCTTCTTATTATTTTAATTGTTATTTTAGCCCAATATAGTTATCACTACAAATCCACTCCCTGACTCCAGGTAGTCCATGGATTTATCGTAATACTTACAGAGAGATATGCTTCAGCGTCATCATCATTCTCACCTGGTTTTTCAGGGTCAGTAGGATCTGTGGTATCAGGAATCCAAGGAGTACCCGGTTGTTTCACGCTGTTGATAGTCAATGTGTACCAGTTGTTACGTACAACACCGTATTTGCCAAGTGCCATTGTGGCGGTGATTGCATCGTCATGACGGATGAGGATGTTATAATAGCATACACCTTTCTGGAAGTATTCTACACCTACGGTTTCACCGGCTGTTGCATCAGGCTTGGAGTATTCACCACCGTTCGCAATAGCGTCCAGTTCGGCGAGAGTAATAGCGGCAAAATCAGCACCGACAGTTTTGCCTTGTGCAGTAGCGGCAGCAGACATACGTGCATAGAACTGGTCACAAAGAGTGATTATCTGTGTTTGCAATGCATCCGGTGAAGTAACTGCTTTTGCAGCATTATATACTGCCTGCAAATCAGCCAGTGTCTTATAAGTGACACCCAAAAGGCGGAACCAGCTATCGCCTGCTGTAAATGAATTAGGAGTGTAAACCGCACTTGCTACGGCAGCTGTAGTCTGTGCCTGGGTTTGTGCGTCGGCAGCCATTGTGTTCTCAAGACAGTATTTGCTATCCGTCATAGCTGAAAAATCAGCAGGCAAAGTTCCGTCGTCAGCAACTTTCAGATAGTTGAACTGTGACACATTGAATCCTGCCAGTTCGTAGTTCGGGTCAATTCTATAATCCGCACCTGCAGAACCTCCGGCGGGCATTACGATTTCAGCATACGGGAACATGCTCTTGTTGGTAACATTCAATGCCCAGTTGCCGAATGTACAAGTCACTCCTGCAGGAACCTTGACGCCGTCCGGATTTGTTCCTAAAGAAACCTTGGCTACGACACGGTCTACATGAATAAGTGAACGGTCAGCTTCGGCAGCGGCAATCGCGGCAGTAGCGTCAGCAATAGACGTTCCATCAACCACCTTCACATTAGCTGTCACCAGTGCTCCGTTAGCCGGATTTGCATTGTCGCCGGCATTAATCATCATAAAGTTGTCCTTTGTTGCTCCAATCACTTCGTCAAGTGTCTGCTCTACCGCACCGTTAATGACAGACCAGGAAGCGGAAGCCACACAGGCAGCTTTGAACTTGTCGCTCGGATTGACTACTGCCAGTACTTTGGCGGTAGTAGAAGGAACTTTGAATGCATTTCCGGTCCCTGCTGCAGGATTACCGCCTACATTCAAAATATACTCGGTCGAAGCCAATGTCTTTGTCTCCAAACAAACGTCTGATGCATCAAACAATGCAAGGAGTACTTCGTTTACATTCTGTTCGTCCGCTGTTCCGTGATTTTCTCCAGGAGCGCGTGTTTCCGTACTTTTAGGCATATCTACAACTACGGACATATAAGCCTCCCTGCCGTCTATCGGCAACAGGTCTTGTCCGCCGGTTGCCATCTCTTCATCATTACTACATGCTGCCATCGCCAGTCCGACAAACAGCGTTAAAAAAGATTTGTCCAATTTCATTGTTTTAAAATTTAATGAATACTAAAATGTTAATTACTAAGTATAAGTTTCAGATTATATTATTCAGCTTTTATACCTTCCAAACGTTTCAGGTACACCCGCATCGCGTCGTAATCTCCCATTTCCCAAGCCACGATAGCGGCGTTATTGTTAGCTATCCTGTCACTCGGAAAACGGTCGGCAATCATCCGGATAATCCTGTTGTATTCGTCCGAACCTTTGCCGTAGCTGACTGCGACCTGATACATTTCGTTATGGTTCATCTTATCGGGACGTGTTCTGATGATTTCCCGTCCCTGCTCTACAGAGAACGGAACCACTGTATAGCTGACTGTATATTCCACTAAGCGCAGCTTCGGATATACCTCTTGCAATAAGGCATTATATATTTTTCCGCCATCGATAGCTTTTATCTTCGCATCGCGCGCATCCGGTTCGGGAGTCTGCCCGATAATATCGAGTACTTTCTGCATATAGGAAGGACGGTATTCGCACAACCATGCAGCTAGTCCCTCCCAGTTTTCCGGCACCAAACGGCATTCTATCATACTGTCGTCCAGCTTATAGGCATGTTTCAGGTTTTGTACCAACGCTTTCGCACGTTGTTCGGAAAGGCGGGCATTGCCGTCATAATTGCCTTCCGGCGATGAGTAGCCCACTATCTTAATCCGGGCAATACGATAGTTATCATCTTCACGGATAGAATCAATGGACGAATGGATTTTAGCCAGTTCGGTAGGATTATTCATATAATCGGCAAGCAATGCCGACTGGTTCACTTTAAAATTAAGATATGCACTGCGGGTGAAAGAACGACGTTTCTCCTCTGCCTGTGCCACCATTATTTCCAGATTCGGGCGTTCCACTACCTCTTTGAATAAAGGAAGCTCCGCAACGGGAGCATTACCCAGTGCTTCTCCGCAACCTGCGCATCCCTGTAATTCACGGAATATCTCGACACGTGCTCCGGACATCCACTCCTGTGCCGGAACTGTTTCGTTATATTCTAACAACATATCCCGTTTCCTGTTAAAACGAATCATTTCCTGTCCCTCTCCCGCAGCCGGTTCTTTGCCATACAGACTTTCTTTCCGCTTGTTCATGCGATAACGGTTTCTGCCTGCAATGCAAACTGAAGGCAGGGCGAGTGTATCGCTTTCCGACCGGCTGATTATCAAAGGAGTGATTATCATCTGTCGGCGTGAAGGGAGCCGCAGCGTGCTGCAATCCATATTAAATGAGACTTCCACTTTGTCATCGCTTATTTTCCGGGCAACGGCTTGTCCGATATTTATCTCTTGGGCATGGGCGGAAACTGCGCCTAGCAGTCCCAAGGTCACGTATATACAGATTCTTTTCATCATTAGCCTATTTTATAATGTATATGATACTCACTGCAGCTTTTGTTGGGCCGAAGTAGTTTTTCTTCTCACTTTTCTGAATGGTTCCACATGTGGCACAAGGATATTTGGAATGATCCAACCGCGCATAGCCGACTCCAAGCACAGCCTCCATACTCCAGCGGTTGCCGAGCAGCCACTGGTAGCCGTAGGATATTCCGCCGCCCCACAAATGTCCCTGATAGCGGTGGCGCTCCATGTTATCACTCAAAAATGACATTCCGCCCACATTGTATTTGGCGTAATGTCCGTGCAGAGCCAGAAAATGGCCGTTGAATTTCTCACAAAGCCAGTAGCGAAGTTCCGGCTGCACGCCCCAGTGGCGCAGGCGCGTTTCATCATCAAACTTCCAGGGGTTATAATTTCCGGATAAGTCGAGAGACCATTTCTTGCCCAGGCCTATTTCCAGCCCCAGGTTCATTGTAGTAGTAGCGTCATAAAGCAAATTGGTCTTTACCGCAACCTTTTGGGCATAAGAGTTGGCCGTATTGCAAAGGAGTACTCCCAAGACACCGATTAAACATAGATATTTCTTCATGTCATCTTATTATTTATTGTTGCTTTTCTTGCATCTCTATTCTGTAATAGAGATAAAACAAAAGAATACAAACAATAAAAACCTAATTACCAATGATTTATATCACATAAAGCACCCATATAACGTTTCAGTATCATGATAAAATGAATCATAGCAAACAAAACAGAAAATAATATTCTGATATATAATTCATTAAAAATACAGATACTGAAACAATTGTGAAACAAACAGATAGGTAACAGACCAAACAATCAAAACAGTTATTGCCATGGAAACAAAACTTATGAAAAGCGAATTGCTGTACATCGAAGAACACCTGTCATGCCAAAACTACATGACAACGATTGAAACCGGATTCAAGTATTTGGAGTTCGATAAGAACACAGAATTTGAGGAAGACACTACAAGTAAGAATTATCTTCTATTCTTCCTGAAAGGTGATTTCACCATAACTTGCAACCAGTTCCACAACAGATCGTTTCATGCCGGAGAGATGATACTCATCCCCCGTTCTTCCCGGCTGAAGGGAATTGGAGAAAACGGTTCAAGCCTGCTCTCCATGTTTTTCGATATGCCCGAAGGAAACTGTGACAAGCTCATATTGCAATCTTTATCAGAGCTATGCAACAACATTGAATATGACTTCTCACCGATTAGAATACACTACCCACTGACACCATTCCTCGAAGTGTTAACCCACTGTATCAAGAACGGGATGAGTTGTGCACACCTGCACACCCTGATGCAACGGGAATTCTTCTTTCTCCTGCGCGGATTTTATGAGAAGCGGGAGATTGCAACCCTGCTTCACCCTATCATCGGAAAAGAAATAGACTTCAAGGATTTTGTCATGCGTAACCATACCAAAGTGGATAATATAGAACAGCTCATCTCACTATCGAACCTGGGAAGAAGCCGCTTCTTTTCCAAATTCAACGAGGTGTTCGGAATGACTGCCAAACAATGGATGCTGAAACAAAAGAACCAAAGGATACTCGAAAAAATGACCGAACCGGGAGTATGTATAAAAGACGCCGTTGAAGAATTGGGATTTGATTCGCAAAGTAACTTCAACCGTCACTGCAAACTATATTTCGGATGCACCGCCAAACAGTTAATGGAACGCTGCCAAACCGAAAACAGCCCTATTTATGAGGATAACCACGCAACGTGTACAAAATGAATAAAAAAATGTACTTTATGACAATTTATATTATAAAAAAATAAGCTTACTTTGCAGCGTGAAATAGTTCAAAACAACAAAGAGATTTTAATATAATCTCTATTACAGAATAGATTACAATATCGCAAAGATAAATAAAAATATTATATCTTCTAATTTTCAACGGATTATATTACAAATTTTCATTTCACTTGGATAAATTTGTAACCATGCTGTTCACCTGATTAAGCATGGATACATCGAAATCTTTCAAATAGACGCGTGTCATTTCTTCCGAAGTGTGCCCTAGTCCGGCACTAATCACAGAAATTGGTGCTCCATAGTCACGGGCAAGGGTAGCCCAGGTATGGCGGGCGGTGTACGTCGTCAACGCAACTTTTATATCAGCTGCAACAGCGATTTTCTTCAAATGGCGGTTGATACGCCCTAACGCCAGGCGGTATTGTTTGTATCCCGAAGCGTATTCACCGCTGATTATCGGAAAGAGATACTCATTTTCCGTCTTGTATTTATCCATCAAGCCCTGCATCTGCGGAGTCACCGCTATGCGAATCAACTGTTTCGACTTATGACGGGAATAAGTCAGCACACCATTGCAAATATCGCTCTTCCTCAAAAGGACAATATCGACAAAAGCCATTCCCTGCGCATAAAAGCTGAACAGATACAAATCGCGGGCAAACTCCAGTTCAGGTTCATTCTCCAAATTCAAGTCCGCCAGATTCTGCATATCCGTCCGTGACAAAGCACGTTTCACCGTTTTCGCCGGGCGGGTCTGTGCCTTCGCAAACGGATATTCGCCACGAGGATGATAACCGTCCGCTACCGCCTGGTTGTACAGGGAACGCAAGTTGCGCAGATAATAGCTTACCGTATTTCCGGAAGAGCCGTTACTATACAGGAAATCCTCGTATCTCCTGACGAACGCCGAATCGACCTCCGACATCCGGACATCGGGGCGGCTTATAAATTTTGCCAACGACGAGCGGGTGCTCTTGTAGGCCGCAGCCATCCCCACTTTCTTCAGTTCCTGCTTACGCTCAATCTGCGCATTGATATATCGCAATAAATAAAACTGTGGTTTTCCTGTACCAAAAGCACTTTGAGCCAGAATATCCTCCACTGTAAATTCTTCCCTTGTCCGCTCAAGCTGCCTGATCCGTGTATCAATCCGATTCCGCATCTTCCGCAGCTCGCGGTTCATTTTCACGACCTCTGTAGCCGTAAAAGTAGAACCTACGCCATTCATAATCTTCCCTTCCAGCTCGTCAAACACCTCCTCTTTCACCCGGTAGCCTGTATACAGTAACTTTTTTCTCCGATTGTGGATCACCTGAAATACTAAAGGATAACTGCCATTATTCAATATCCTGCTCTTATTCAGCATAAGTTTCACTGATGTTATCATATCTTGCTTTTTTTGTTTGAAACGTAAAAGTACGAAGTTCACCTTACTTATCAGAACTATTTTTCCGCCTGTTACGCAAGAAACAAGAAATGGAATAAAAAGTTTTTCCACTTTAAGAATAGTTATCTGATAAATATAGTTAAAATACACGTTCTAGTAATCAGTATATTTTTATTACATATTTCCAATATGCATACGCATAAATTAGAGATGTATACTATTTATGATATTTCATTACATAATATAAATATTTCCGCTATTATTCCTTTTGAAAAATTAGAATATTAGGCATAGCTTTGCACTATGGATTTTAGGGAGCCGTCCGTTCCTTTAAAAGGAAGAGGTCCTTCCTCGGTGTGCAACGGGTCGTTCCTTTTAAAGGAACGACCCGTTGGTTTTAAAGGAAAAACCGGCATTTGTAACCATTTGAATTTCAACTTCTTACTGAATTAAAATTCCGTCCCCGTAACCCATGGGATTTTTTCCAACAAACACGACAGAATCTGCCGCACGAAGCGGCAATCAGTATACAACAAATTTCAACAATCCAAAATTCAAATCCCATGGTTACAGCCACGTTTGCCATCAAGCCATATCTGGCGAGGTATATGCATGTCCGGTACGGACAAAGTTTAGAACTTCTATCGCACAACAATCCACCTTCAAGGCTCCCCATTCCAATCCACCTCTCCCACCTCACTCCCATTTATCACTTCCTGCATCAATTATCTGTTCCTCATCCGCAAGGCGTCTCCTGGAAAGAGACTGGAAATATCACTTTTGTTCTTCCCAGCCCAAGGCAAGGGAAGAATCCGGAAGTTTATAATTATTTCGGTCAGGACAGTATCTTTATTATTGAAAAGGAAATTGAGGTGGAAATGAAAGCGGAGCTTTATTCGTTTCTGTTGGAAAATAAGTTCAAAAATGGGGTGATGTATATAAAGTCGATGCATGAGTTTGTGGTAAAGTATGATATGGCGGAGTCGGTGGAAGAGGAAAGTTTGATGAGAGGGTTTCAGAGGTGGAGAAAGAAAATGAAGAGATGACGCTACGAAAAAATCACACCTTATTTAATAGTGATCACTTAATAACGACAGGTTACACAACGTTAAAAAAAAATATCAGAAACAACCGACTCTTATTATCTAAGAATTTACTACTTTTATACCTGCATAAGAACAATGGTAGTATTATGGAAAAAGAACGATATTTCATTCATTTTAAAGGTGGACTGTATAAAATGCTGGGTATTGCCCAGCATAGTGAGACACTTGAGGAGATGGTTGTTTATCAGGCATTATATGGTAAACATGAAATATGGGTCCGCCCTAAAACTATGTTTTTTGACAAGGTAGTCCGAAATGGTATTAAAATGGATCGTTTTAAAGAAATAACAGAAAAAGAAATATATGCCTATTACCCAGAACTAAAAGATTTGAAGGATTTAACATGGGAGGACTAGTAAGTTAAAATAGAATGAATATAAGAACTGATACCAATATAACATACGAGAAGAACAGAGATATTATTCAATTGATGCATATCTTATCCAATCCCAGTACCTCAATTGAGATGTATCGTAATAGATATATACCCAATCTTGTTAAAGAACGAATGGCGCTATAACAGAGATACTCCGTGAATGTCCCTCTTTTTCTTATAAATCAAGAAGAAAGTTTTACAAACACGTCGATCGCTTAAATATCCCCAATATACTTCCCATACTATTCATCCGATTTTCAGATGAACTTCATTATTTACGGTATTACGTTCTGTTTGATAAACAATATTATAAATTACTCTTAAAATATCTACCACAATGTACTTTTTTAGTTTTTCATCCAATGATTACACATGTATTTGAAGTTGCTGTTTGATTGATTCAGCTAAGGCATTAGCCAAATTAACCGGGACTGCATTTCCAATCATCTTATATCCAGCTGCAACACTATTATAATAGAAAATAAAATCATCCGGAAATGTTTGAATCCGAGCGCATTCCCTAACACTTAACCTTCTATAAAGATGTTCCTTCCCTTCTACAAATTTTCTCACATTTTGCTCTACAAATTCCATCAAAGGTGCTTGCGGATGTATAGGAGCTTGCCTGCCCCCAGCCTGAATTGTAAATGATTGTTCATCCCATTTTCGCACCCTATTCCTAGACATGAATATTGGAGAAAATCCTCCTGTCATATATTCATGGTTAGTCACTTTACAATCAGGGTTTGCTTTATTATTCCCAATGGAAGGGACGACATTATCTGCAAGATCTCCAATCGCGTCTTTTAATGTTTTCTTATAAGGATAAGGTTTTGGAAATTCGAACTTAAAATTAAGATCTTTCCTTATACCTATAAAAAATACCCTTTTACGATCTTGCGGGACATTATAATCATGTGCATTAAGCATATTAAATGATAATTCATAGCCAATTCCAGCATTTGCAAACATATTTTTATATTTGATAAAGCTTCCGAATGTCTTCCTAAAAGCATCCCACTAACATTTTCTGCTAAAAAAAACAAAGGCTGTTTATCCTGTAGAATACGTATAAAATCAAAAAACAACTGTCCGCGTTTATCATTGATTCCTCTTAAAGCCCCTGCTTCGCTCCAACTTTGGCAAGGTGGTCCACCAATTATTCCATCACATTCCGGGATGTCAGTTGTTGGAATATCAGTTATACTCCTTTTATCTAATATTGTATTGCTATGATTCTTTTCATACGTTTTCCAAATATCTTTATCATATTCATTTGCCCACACAATATCAAATCCAGCTCTCTCAAAACCCAGGTCTAATCCTCCTGCTCCCGCAAACAGTGAAACTATTTTCATCTTTACCTATTTATTGTTATTCAAGTTGATGGCAAAGATACAATTTAAATTGTATTCTAATCCCCAAAAACATTAATTTGTAGACAATAGTCCGTTGCACAATTGTCGAAGAATAAAGAACTTTGTAAAGTTATGACAATAAATGAATTATTTGGTATTAGAGTGAGAGAACAACGCATAGCATTAAATCTCTCACAAGAGAAATTGGCTAATATAGCCGACATAGACAGAACATACCTTCCTGACATTGAAAATGGAAAGCGTAATGTTTCACTAGCTGTTGCCGAAAAAATAGCAAAAGCTTTAAATGTACCATTAACCAAACTTCTAGAAACACATGAGTAATTTTGGAAAAACAGAACGCAAGATAAAAGACTTATTTTTATCCGAAAAAAAGTTCACTTACGAACAAGCCAACTATTCGGTATTAAAATGTGATAAGCCCACGTCCTCTAAAGGAGAATGCAAAACTGATGTATATGTATTAGCCCAAGATGACCTTGGTAATCAAAAAGAATTTAAAATATCAGTTAAACAAAACAATGCTGATTTTCTAGAAAATAAAATTAGCTTGGATAGAGCAATTGAAATTTTAGGAAGCGACGCACAATCAATTATTGAAAGAAGCATTGCAAAAATAAAGAAAACCTTCGAAGATGATTACCTAGTATATTTCAAGCCATACAAGAAAACGAAAGCTTTAAGCTTGACAATGGGCTGGAAATTTGAGTTTATAAATAAGTTAGGAGGAAAGAAATGTGGAATTATAGATTTAACCGACCAACAAAAAATAGATATATATGCTGGTACAAATTTAAATTTAGATAAAAAAAATTCTAGCGTAAATGGTGAAACTGTCATAAATTCTGGGGTTGCTAATTACATTATAACTATAGATGCGCCCAATAAAGATTTAAATTATTATCTATCTAAGATGCAGCCTATTGAACATTTTGCAAAACAACAAGATGTATATTTTGTTTGTAAAGCCTTAAACTACAGAGCCAACAAAGACAAATGGGATGGGGACAGATCATTGTCTGTGTATGTTAACTGGTTTCTAGATCAAGAAGGAAAACTCCAAGGAAAGCTCGTTTTCGAAAAGCCATTGTCAGTAAAAGGACATAGCATAGGCAAAAATATAAAAAACTTGTTAGCTACTTTGCAAATAAATAAGAACAATTTCCATGAACTAAATAAATATCTACACAAAGACGTTAGAAGAATTCAATAATTCATCGAAGTATTATACCTTTTATAAATGGATATTTGGAGCAAAAAGAAACGTTCTGCCGTTATGGCAAAAATAAGGAGTAAAGACACAAAGCCAGAGTGGATTGTACGACGTTACTTGTTTTCAAGAGGATACCGTTATCTCAAGAATGTAAAAGGATTGCCTGGTACACCCGATATAGTATTGCGTAAGTATGGTATTGTAATATTTATCCATGGATGTTTTTGGCATGGGCACAAAGTAGACGGACATATTCCACATTCCAACAGTGATTATTGGCGTAATAAAATAAAGCGTAACCAACAAAGGGATGAAAAGCATAAAGAGGTTTTAAAGAAAATGGGCTGGAAAGTAATGACTATTTGGGAATGCCAATTAAAACCTGCTGTAAGAGAACAGACATTACATGAAATGGAATACTGGATAAACCATAGCTTTTTAGAACATTATCGGCAAAAGCTTCCTAAAACTTATGAGATTACAGAAAATTCTCCCTGCATTGCAGCCGATAATATAACGGAATATGAAAAAAAGAGAAATAAGAATGCTGTTTTTACAGGAGTTTCAGTAACTTCGCATCTAAATAAACACCCCATAATTATGAGTAGTAAAAGTAATGACCAAGGAAGGGCTTATGAATTCGTATGTTTGCTCACCCTTGAAGAAAAAATCAAAAAGCTTCGTCCTGTCAATATAATAAAAAATAGTAGTTACTCCGCAGCAGAACGTGCATGGTGCACTTTATCCAATGAGATGCAAGAGACTTACAAGGCAAGCTCTTATGTTGCCGTTGCTAAGATTTTTGAATTAGAGCCCCGTATCGTCGAGAACAATAATGACATTTTGGAATTACTGATACAGACAGACGCTAAAGGGAAAAAAGGTGATGTACGAGATATATTAATAATCCGGCACAACATCCAGTGGGAGATTGGGTTAAGCCTCAAGCATAACCATTTTGCAGTAAAACATAGCCGCCTAAGCAGAAGATTGGACTTTGGAAAAGAATGGTATGGAATTCCTTGTTCACAGGATTATTGGAATGGAGTTAAACCAATATTCGACTATCTCATTGCAGAAAAAAACAAACATACAAAATTTAATGAACTGACAGATAAAGAAAATGACGTATACATACCCTTGCTAACAGCTTTTATAAATGAAATCAACCGACAATATCAGGTTCATAAGGACATCCCCGGCAAATTGGTAGAATACCTTTTAGGCAAGCATGATTTCTATAAAATAATTAGCATCGATAAAGAACAAACCACTCGGATTCAATCGTATAATTTGCACGGTACGCTCAATCAAAACAGCGAATCAGAACAAGCATCCATTCAAATTCCAGTAGCATGTTTGCCTACACGCATTGTGAGTTTAGGTTTTGTTCCGGAGAAAACTAACACTGTTGAGCTTTATATGGATGGTGGTTGGCAGTTCTCTTTTCGCATACATAATGCAGAAACCTATGTTGTGCCAACTTTAAAGTTTGATATTCAAATAGTAGGCATGCCTACTGCTATAATCACAATAAATTGCCTTTGGAAATAAATATGATGAACTTGATTAGCCTTTTTTCTGGTGCAGGAGGTCTTGATTTAGGCTTTCATAAAGCCGGTTTTAAAGTAGTTACAGCGAATGAATTTGATGCTAAAATTTGCCCGACCTTCCGAGCCAATTTTTCAGATACTAATCTAATTGAAGGAGATATCCGTGATATACCATCATCCGAATTTCCGGATAATATTGCTGGTATAATAGGCGGACCTCCATGCCAGTCATGGAGTGAAGCAGGCTCTTTAAAGGGCATTGAGGATGCCCGGGGACAGTTATTCTACGAATACATTCGTATTTTACACGACAAACAGCCTTTGTTTTTTGTTGCTGAAAATGTATCCGGCATGTTGGCCAAGCGCCATACAGATGCCGTGCGTGGCTTCATGGAATTATTTGACAAAGCAGGCTATGATGTAAATTTGAAAATGCTTAATGCTAATGATTACGATGTGCCCGAGGACCGTGACCGTGTATTCTATATCGGATTCCGTAAAGATTTGAATATTCATAACTTTGAATATCCTACTCCCCAAAAACACAAACCAACACTACGTGAAAGTATCTGGGACTTGCAATTTACAGCTATACCGGCTCTCGAAAAGAACAAGACAAATGGAAAGGCTTGCAAAATACCTAACAACGAGTATTTCATTGGTGCATATTCGCCTATATTCTTATCCCGAAATCGAGTTCGTTCATGGGATGAACCAGGTTTCACGGTTCAAGCAAGCGGTCGCCAATGCCAACTGCACCCTCAAGCACCTAAAATGATTAAGGTTGAAAAGAATCTGCAGAAGTTTGCTGAAGGATACGAACACCTTTACCGCAGGATGACAGTCCGTGAAGTTGCCCGTGTACAAAGTTTCCCTGATGAATTCCAGTTCATATATGATGATGTGAATTATGGTTATAAAATGATAGGTAATGCTGTACCAGTAAACTTGGCTTATCATGTGGCAATGCAAATAAAGAAAACTTTGGTTGAAAAGGGAATCATTGTTGATTTGAAATGAAAGTAGCATCTTTCTTTGCAGGATGTGGCGGACTAGATCTTGGCTTCGAGCAGGCTGGTTATGAGGTTATCTGGGCGAATGAATTTGATGAAGGTATACACGAAACCTATCAGTTCAATCACCCAAATACATACCTATGCAAATCCGATATCCGTACATTAAAGGCTGCTGATATTCCCGATTGCGATGGATTTATAGGAGGACCTCCATGCCAATCATGGAGCGAAGGTGGTAAACAGTTAGGACTAAATGATGACCGGGGACGTTTGTTTCTTGACTATATCCAATTAATAAAACAAAAACGTCCCAAGTTTTTCATCATAGAGAACGTACAAGGAATGATAAGCGACAAGCATTTTAAAACCTTCCTGTCATTCCTTTCCAGCCTTGAATGTGCTGGTTACGTGGTAAGCTATTCGTTGCTGAATGCTGCTGATTACTGCATACCGCAAGATCGCTTCCGTGTATTTATTGTTGGCTTCATAAAAGAACTGAATGGCGCATTCAAATTTCCGGAACCATCACAAAAGCCTCTGGTAACACTGCAAAAAGCAATTGGTGACATTACTGAAGAACCACATCTATATGACAATGAACGCGTAAACCAAGAATATGAGAAATGGACTAACCATGACGTTTTTACCGGTCCGTTCGATACAAAATTTATGGCCCGTAATCGCGTACGTTCTTGGGATGAAGTATCATTTACCATACAAGCACAGGCTAAAAATTGCCCTTTACATCCGCAGGCACCAGTTATGAAGTACGTTTCCCCCAATCAACGCATCTTTCTTCCCGGTTATGAACACCTCTACCGTCGATTAAGCGTGAGGGAATGCGCCAGAATCCAATCATTCCCCGATAAATTCCGTTTTTCCTATACACATATAAAAGAAGGTTATAAGATGGTGGGAAATGCTGTACCCCCTCGGCTGGCCAGATGCTTAGCTTTAAGCATCAAAGATGCTCTAGGCTCTATGAACGGAAAAAAGGAAGCAGACGTTCTTGTTGCTTATTATAAAGACGAACACCAATTACGCATGACATTGAGGAACAAACTTTATTATGTACGCACAGGGTTTCGCAGAGGAGCATTGCAAATGCCAATAGGAGCTACTTCCCCTAAATATCTGTTGCTACACAATTGCAGTAACAGATATTTGTATGCAATGGTAGAAGATCACCCGAAAGTCATGTCTGGGTCAGAACTATCCTACCTTGGTTTTGCCCCTTCCGGCAATGAATACCTGACGTTCAAACTAAAAACTGCGGAATGTATCAATCTTGAATGCTTGAATTTAGCAGATGTAAAATTCCGAGGCAATAAAAGAGATATAGCAATCCCTTATATCGCCAACATTCAAGAACTTTTTTAAAACAAAGCATACATTACAACTACCTCAAAACAGGAATTATTTAACAATAGCTCTTTCACTCTTTTTTTCAATTTTAAGTATCCCATCATCGGGAAACTGATTTTGAGCAAGTTTCAGTATTTCCCAAAAGAAATGAGAATCTTTCAAAGCTGAAATCATTTTTCCATTAGATACTCTAGGCATCTCCCCTTCTTCGCATTTTCTATATTGGTTATCGCCAAAAACTAAAAAATTAAACATTCAAAGTGCAAACATACCATCCAAGCAAGTAAAGGCTATACGTAAGCAATACAATCTTACACAAATCGAGTTATCTAAAAAATCAGGAGTGGGATTACGTTTTGTTCGTGAATTGGAACAAGGCAAACAGACTCTTCGAGTAGATAAAGTAAACCAAATACTAAATCAGTTTGGAAGTGAAGTAGGCGTAGTGCAAATAAATATCACTTAAATTTCCTACATTTTTTCCTAATGAAGAATATGTCACCACTTTGAAGTCTACCTTTGTCATCGAACAGTGACAATATTTATATTATGAAATTAAGAAATGCAGAAAAACGGCTGCTAATTGCCGTTAGCCAAATTATTGAAAACGAAGGATTCAGTAAAATCGGAGTCAATAAGATCGCCAAGCAGGCAAAATGCGATAAAGTGTTAATCTACCGTTATTTTGGTGGACTGGAAGGTTTATTAGCTGCTTGGGCTAAAGATAATGATTTCTATACTTTAGCTTATCAGGCTTATTCGGAAAGAGTGACAAAAGCGGAAAGTTCTGAAGATATTATTAAATTGACCCAAACCGTCTTATTGAAACAACTGAACTTCTTACGGACAAACAAGCTAATGCAGGAATTGTTAGCATGGGAGTTATCGGGAAATTCTACATTCAGAAGTATTCAGGATGAACGGGAAAGAAATGGTTTCAAACTTCAGGAGGAACTGGAAAAGAAATTGGGAAAAGAATCGAAAGATGTACGTATGTTCATCACTATATTAATTGCTTCTATAAATTACATTGTCTTAGCCACAAGACAATATCGTATATTCAACGGTATCGATTTTAGTAATCCAGAAGCTTGGGAGTTATGCAAGCAAACTATTTATAAATACATTCGTGCACTTTTTGAAAATATCCTGAAATGAAACGATTTTATCATTTAACGACTATGCCACACAATATTATTGAATGTAATACAATATTATCCTGCTTAGTGATATGCTGTTCTATATTGTATAGCATTTCTTGTAATGCACAGGCCCGGCAGAGACATTTTGAATCTGTTTGTGGAAAAGAAAAGAACATAATAATATGGAATGAGAAAACAGAAAACAACATTATTTTTCTGACTACTTCCCAAAATTCAGAAGTTCATCATTATCGCCTCTCGCCTTTATGCACAACTCTATCCTGGCAGTTGACTGATTCAATAAAACATACGAATCTGACTATTGTCTTATATAATAATAACTACTATTTTAAAGGTACACTCAACAACCAGCCCTATAATAAAACGGTTAAAAGCAAAGGCTATCCGTGGTATCAAAATATAGCTTATTCTGCCGGACAAACAATCAATAAGAATAGTATAAAATACGAGTGTTTTCGTCCTGACAATCTGGAATTATATGTCATGCAGGCAGAACGAAAAGCTACCACTGTATTATTCAACAATCAAAAAACCTATGAAATAAAGGTGAGGCTTACAGGCATCTTATCTCACTTTTGGAGTTGCCTCTACTATTTCAATGCGGCAAATCACCAATTCATAGGTTACAAAGGAGTAAACGGCGGTCCCGGTACTCCTGAAACAATTATCAAAGCTAAATAAATAATACTCAATGATATATTCACGATTTAAATTTAAAAAAAATAGAACAATGAAAGCAATTATTATCTATGTTTCTACTTACCAAAGTAATACGCTCAAAGTTGCCCAAAGAATGGCAAACGAACTATCTGCTTTTTTAGCCACTACCCGGGAAGCAGAAAATATCGACTTATCAGATTATGACTTAATCGGACTCGGTTCAGGAATAAACTTTGCCCAACATCACTGTAAACTTCTCTCATTTGCGAAGTCACATGAATTCAGAAATCGCAACGTCTTCATCTTCTCCACCCGCTGCCGTCCATTCCTTGGAAAGTATCATCAAGCACTCAAAAGGATATTGTCAGATAAAGGTGGAAATCTTATCGGTGAATTTTCCTGTAAAGGTTTTGATAGGACTGGTCCATGGGTAGCAATAAACGGATACAACAAGGCACGCCCTAACGAGAAAGATTTATTTAAAGCGAAATTATTTGCCGATAGTATGAAAAGACGCATACATCCATTAGCCAAATTCTCCAAAATGAAGAAATTTATGATTGATAAGATAGACTATTCCCCTATCTACAAGCATCCCTCTAACGCTAATAAGATTGCCGGCAAAACGACATTATTAAATATTACGACTTGTATTCATTGTATGAAATGCATCAATCTATGTCCAATGCATGTGTTTGAGATAAAGGAATATGATAATTCAAGGATTATTCTTCCCACGGGAGAAAGCAACTGTATCCAATGTCAGACATGTAGCAGGAATTGTCCTACGAATAGTATTTTTATTAATGAGTCGTTCATCAACGGGATACGGATTGCTATTCGGGAAGCAGGCAGTGATAAACTACAGCAGGCATATAGATATTATTAGGATTTACCCCCAGTTCGGAGATCAGTTTTGAAGCTATCTGTCTAAGAATATAGCTTTTTTCAATTATAATCGAAAAAGCCAGAGTAAAAACACGTTTTCTCGATTATAATCGAAAATTTCATTTTATAGGATTATGTATTAAATCTCCCCATTCACCCCTAATCCGAACAAGGCAAAATCGCCCAAACATGGATCATCCGGGAAGACCTCAGCCAATGCTACCGTTATCTGGCGGGCATTTTTCAAAGAAAAGGTTTCTGCATCCGTCAACTTGAAATAATGGGCTACCCGGCAGACATGTGTATCCAAGGGAACAATCAAATCCCTGCGATCAAAACTCTCCCAAATGCCCAAATCGACCGCCGAGTCCCGGCGAATCATCCAACGCAAAAACATATTCAGTTTCTTTTGAGGACTTTTGGCAGAGACTTCAAGAAATGCACATAGCTTTTCCATCGGTATTCCGGGGTATGTCTTCAAGGCTTCTTCCAAACTTTCAAACTGTGTATAAGCAATGTATAATCGCTGGAAATATCCATAGAAATCAGCATGTGACAGCATCCGATAAAAACTACCGGTTGCCCCCGGTGGGAAATCCCCCTCCCACTGACGGGACAATACATACTGATAAGGTGAATCTCCCATTAGCCCGTGCAGCTCTTCCGCCTTCTTCAATATCTGTTTGCGATTGCCAAAACTCATAATTGCCGTCAGCAAACCGCTGACTTCGATATCCTGTTTCAGCGTATAACGATGGGGAAACTGCACCGGATCGCTTTGTATAAAGTCTGCGCGATGATACATCTCCGCACACATTAAAAGTTTATTCTTTATATCTTCAGTCATTTCGAGGAAGTATCAAGTATTGAAAGTACAAAAATACATATTCTAGTCGGATTTCCTCTTTAAGTAAATGATAGATTGTATCCCTAATAAAATAACAAACAAATATTCTGCCGTCATATACACAGTCAGAGAAGCATGAAAACATTCACTTAACAGATACAGATAAATCAAATATACAAGAATGGTGATTAACTGGAAGATAAAGGCGAGCTTCGTCTTTCCTGTACCGGTAACAGCATTGATATAAACATATCCGGGCAGTGCAAAAGCATAATTCAACAGCATAACTATAAAAGGATAGAAAGCTAGTCTCACCAGATTATCGTTATTCGTATAAAATCCGATAACCCATTGGTTACCCCAAAGAGCCATAACTATCAATGGAACCCCCACGGCATAACCCAACCTAAGAACTTTATGGCAAACGGGAAAAAGTTCCTTCCCCTACCCCGCCCCAATTAGATTGCTGACTAATGAACCAGTAGTGGATGCAAAAGAGTTGACAATCACAAAAAAGACGGTAGAAACACTACGAGTAATATTGGAAATAGCAAGCTCTGTCCTTCCCAGATGCTCGATAGCAACGAAGAACAGAAACCAGGGAGCAACGCTGATAAAAGAGTGAAGCATACTCCATACAGATATCCTCAACAACTTTATTAACACTTTCCCATCATAAACGACCTTCAGCCCATATTTCACTTTATCTACCCTCACCCACATATATAATAGGAGTACGATAAAAGCTCCGAACTCTGCCAAAGAAGAAGCCATCGCCGCCCCGGATATACCCAGATTCAGTTTGAATATCAGCAGATAGTTAAAAGGCATATTAATACAGATAGCCATGATAGCTGCCACGGACAATGCTTTGGTCGTTGTTATCCCTACCAGAAAAGACCGGAAAGCTAAAAAAGGAAATGAGAATAACAAACCGAAGCTACGCCAATCCAGATAATGAATCACTGCCTGATAAATTTCATCCGAAGTTATCAACCGGCACAGGATCAAGGGAGAAGCCAAATGGAGCAATAGGCAAAGAATGACTGCCATCCCCGACAGGAAATATACTCCCTGAAAAAATGTACGTCCCGTCTCTTTATAATGTTGTTCCCCATTTCTCCGGGCAATCATCACCTGCATCCCGATGCTGAATCCGAAGCCCAGCATATAAACAGCTAAATAATAGATTCCGGCAAGCGCAGAAGCTCCCAGTTCGACTTCTCCCACATGCCCCAGGAAAATAGCGTCGGTAATATTGATTAATTGTTCCATCAGAATGCTCATCATCACAGGAAAGTTGATGAGCCATATTTGCTTATATGTATAATTCATTGCTCAACTTAAAAATAACACGATACGGTATACCACATCATAGCAGCACACAGTTCCGTAAATTTATAAAAATGGATATAAAACTCTTTGGCAGGCGAGTAGTTGCCTGTCGGATAGCTGAATAGCCCTGTTAGAAATGATGCTATTCGTTGAGCGTAGCTATATGCAGAGTTTCATAAATGGATGAATATTGCTGGTTTATCAATCAATTACGCAACAAAGATAAGAAATCTTATTTTCATATCCCAATGTGGTATGGTATTAGCAGATTACTTATAGTAAAGAGATGTATTAAAAACATTGATTGCAACATTAACAGATTGATTTATACAGATATACCATATTCTAAAGCTAAGGAATGATTCTTAAATATCTTTCTCTTTTGAAAAAAGGCATATCATTTTGAAAAGAGTAGTAACCAATAAATAACCAGATAACAATGAAAGTTTGTAAATTCGAGAAAATTAAAGATGAGGATGAAATGAAGCAAGTAATCAATTGTATTCAGAAAGAACATCCTTATGTAGCTGTAGTCCCTATATTGGCACAATTACAGGAGTGGTTACAGGCTATTTCCATCAGTTGGTTTCACGAAGAAGATGAAGTTTCTCATGCCACAGTCAATGCCATCGAAGCATATTGCTGTACCCTTGCCAATCATCTCGTTACAGATTCGCACTTAAATCAGGAAATTAAAAACCGGATTCTGGAGTGTATAAAGAAAATACATATACTTGTAGAAGACAAAGCAGATTTACTGATTGATAAAATGATAAAAGCGGAAGTATACGGATTATCCAGCGATTTATTCACTTATTGCTTACGTCAACAGGGTCTTCGTGCCCAAACATTAGATACCGGCAAACTTATACAGATCAACCTGGAAAGAAAGCCGGATATCCCATATATTCAAGAATCTATCCAACAATACATTGACGAGAACCGGAATGTGGATATTTTTATCGCCCCACTTTCCATTTGCAGGAATGTGTATGGTGAAATAGACTTCATGAGCGAACAACGCAATGATTACTATGCAACAGTGCTTGCCACCCTATTCAAAGCGGACGAAATACTGTTATCCACCCCTATCAATCATATCTACGCAAATCGGAATTGTCTGCGAGAACAACATTCACTAACCTACATAGAAGCCGAACAACTGATTAACAGCGGAGTACACCTGCTCTACGCAGATTGTATCACCCTTGCGGCACGCTCTAATATAGTTATCCGCCTAACCGATACACACGATCTGTCAACAGAACGACTCTATATATCTTCCCATGACACAGGCAACAGCGTCAAGGCCATCCTCTCACAGGATTCGGCTACTTTTGTGCGTTTTACCTCATTGAATGTATTGCCCGGATATTTGTTTATGGGTAAGATATTGGAAGTTATCAACAAATATCAAATCAATGTCATCTCAATGGCCTCATCCAATGTATCCATCTCGATGATGCTGACAGCCAGCCGGGACACCCTGCGAATCATTCAAAGGGAACTACACAAATATGCCGAAATGGTTATGGACGAAAATATGTCTGTAATACATATCATCGGCTCCCTTCATTGGGAACGCACACAAGTAGAAAGCCATATTATGGATACTATCAAAGATATCCCCGTATCTCTCATTTCTTATGGAGGAAGCGATCATTGTTTCACACTATCTGTACATACCACAGATAAAAACAGACTGATTAGTTCGCTATCCAGACAATTTTTTGAGAGTCAGTGCGCAGCCTGATTCAAAGCCGGATAAAAAGAGACATCTGAAAGCCAAATAAAAAAAATAAAGAGATGAAAATAGCTATTATAGGAGCCGGACACATAGGGAGTGCAATCGTCACTTGTCTGGCGCAAGGACATCTTTACAATGAGAAAGACATTATTGTCTCCAATCCAAACATTGATAAACTGGAGAGACTGCAAGAACATTTCCCTGCAATACACATAACGACCGATAACCAACAAGCCATATCGGAAGCCGAAGTAATCGTCCTCGCCATCAATCCCTGGAAAGTAGATGAAGTATTGTCTCCTCTACGTTTCTCACGTACACAAATCCTCGTATCTCTTGTGTCCGGAGTATGTATCTCCCACCTGGCTCATTTAACAGAAGCCGAGATGCCTATCTTTCGGGCAGTTCCCAATATGGCCATTACAGAACGTTCCAGCCTCACTTTGATAGCTTCCCGCGGAACCGATAAAGAATATCAGCAATTAATAAAACAGATATTCGAAGAAGGAGGAAAATGCCTGTTCCTGCAAGAGGAACAACTAGATACCACTTCCGCATTAACTTCCAGCGGAATAGCTTTCGCCCTAAAATATATGCAAGCGGTTATGCAGGCAGGGATTGAGCTAGGAATTCCCGGCAAGGATGCCATGCAAATGGCAGCGTATAGCATGGAAGGAGCGACAGAACTGATTCTGAATCATAACACTCATCCATTGCTGGAAATAGAGAAAGTAACCACTCCGGGCGGAACCACTATAAAAGGATTGAACGAACTGGAGCACAAAGGCTTCACTTCTTCTATTATTCAAGCCATCAAAAGCAGTGCCACAACTTTGATTGATAAAGAGGAAGAAGATGTAAAAATCTTCCAATAGTCCTTATGGTATGGTTTCTCAAGTCCTTTTTGCCTATTTTGAAATGCTATATATCCCAAAGCCTGCATAAAAGGACTTAAGAAAATGTATGCTTAGATTTTATATTCCTCTATCTTCCGGTACAGGGTGGTAAGTCCGATTTTCAACAAACGGGCAGCTTCCGTTTTATTCCCTTTTGTATATTCCAACACACGTGCAATATGTCTGCGTTCCATTGCGGCCAACTCAAAACTGCCTACACTATCATCCGAACATTCATAATGAGTGTTTTGGATTTCCAAAGGAAGATCACAAATATCCAGTCGCCCCCCTTCACACACAATCAGGCTACGCTCAATCACATTTCTCAACTCACGGATGTTCCCTTTCCACGGCTGTTGTTCCAGCGCTTCCAGAAAAGCAGGAGTCATCTCATTGATGGCATACGAAAGTTTTTCGGAAAAACTTTTGGCAAAAGCAGTTGCAAGAATTCTGATATCACCGGTACGTTCACGAAGCGAAGGAAGATGCACCTGAAAAACCGAAAGACGATAAAACAAGTCTTCACGGAAATGTCCTGCTTTGATCTCCTCCTGCAGGTTGCGGTTGGTAGCAGCAATGATACGCACATTGACTCTTGTCGGCTTGGTATCACCGATCTTTATATATTCTCCTGTTTCAAGGATACGCAGTAACTTTGCCTGCAATTCGAAAGCCATCTCTCCGATTTCATCCAGAAAGATCGTTCCGTTATTAGCTTCTTCAAAAAGTCCTTTCTTATCCTTCAGCGCACCGGTAAACGAGCCAGCCTTATGTCCGAACATCTCGCTTTCGAGCAGTTCTTTACTGAAAGACGAACAGTTGACCGCCACAAAATTCTGTTTGCTCCGTTTACTACTATAATGTATAGCTTGCGCAAAGACTTCCTTTCCTGTTCCTGTTTCCCCCGTCAGTAATACGGGAACATCTGTCACAGACACTTTCTGCGCCAGAGATACAGCCTCTTTCAACACCTTTGACTCACCCAGAATAGAATCGAACGAGTACATCTGCCCGACTTTCTTTTCCAGTTTTTCCAAACGGACATTCATCTTTGCTTTCTCCACGGCACGGCTGATTAAAGGAATAATCTTGTTATTATCATCTCCTTTCGTTATATAATCAAATGCACCGTTTTTAATAGCCTGCACCCCGTCGGGAATATTGCCGTGAGCAGTAAGAAGAATCACCTCTACATTGGGAGCTATTTTCTTGATGTTCAACACCAGATCTACTCCGTTTCCATCAGGAAGAAAAACATCGCATAAAGCTACGTCGGGCGATTGAATTTCCAGTTGTTTGATGGCAGCTTTGCAATCACCTGCCTGACACACTTCATAGCCCTCAAGTTCCAGCATACGAGCTAAAAGACTGCGAATCTGGACTTCATCGTCAATAATAAGAATTTTACTCATACAATTTATCTACATTAAATAGAAGAATGAAAAACAGGGTGCGCAAATATAGTTTTTTTATCTGAATCCATGAACATTTCTTCGATACAGTTTGTTATTTCCGCAGGAAACTATTTACGCTATAAACAGATGAAAATAATTATTATTGGGGGAGTTGCAGGAGGAGCCACCACTGCTGCCCGAATCAGACGAGTAGATGAAACAGCTGAAATTGTCCTTTTAGAAAAAGGAAAGTACATATCATATGCCAATTGTGGCCTACCCTATTATATAGGAGGAGTGATAGAGGAACGGGATAAATTGTTCGTGCAAACACCCGAAGCCTTTTCTACACGCTTCCGCGTAGATGTACGCACAGAAAATGAAGTGATTTTCATTGACCGGAAAAGAAAAACAGTGACTGTCCGCCAAAGCAGTGAAGATACTTATGAAGAGAGCTATGATAAGTTAGTCATATCTACCGGAGCCTCTCCGGTACGCCCCCCTCTTCCCGGAATCGACCTAAGTGGAATCTTCACACTAAGGAATGTCACCGACACAGATCGGATCAAAGAATATATCAAGAACCACGCCCCACGAAAAGCTGTTGTCGTAGGAGCCGGATTTATCGGCCTTGAAATGGCGGAAAACTTACAGGCACAGGGAGCGAAAGTATCGATTGTGGAAATGGGCAATCAAGTGATGGCCCCTATCGACTTTTCGATGGCATCACTTGTTCACCAACATCTGATGGATAAAGGAGTAAACCTCTACTTGGAACAAGCTGTCGCCTCTTTTAGCCGGGATGGAAGAGGATTGAAAGTAACTTTCAAGAATGGCCAGTCAATTTCTGCCGACATCGTTATTCTATCTATCGGCGTCCGCCCGGAAACTAATCTGGCACGGGCTGCCGAACTGACTATCGGCCCTGCAGGAGGTATCGCCGTAAACGATTACCTGCAAACCTCTGACGAGTCTATTTATGCTATCGGTGACGCGATCGAGTTCCGCCACCCGATCACCGGCAAACCCTGGCTCAACTATCTCGCCGGACCTGCCAACCGCCAGGGACGTATCGTTGCGGACAATGTCCTCGGAGCAAAGATTCCTTACGAAGGCTCTATTGGTACTTCAATCGCAAAGGTTTTCGACATGACCGTTGCTTCAACCGGCTTACCCGGCAAGCGTCTGCGTCAGGAAGAGATAGACTATATGTCGTCTACCATTCATCCCGCTTCCCATGCCGGTTACTATCCGGATGCCATGCCGATGAGCATTAAAATCACTTTCGATAAAAAGACAGGAAGATTGTATGGCGGACAAATCGTTGGTTACGATGGGGTGGACAAACGGATTGACGAACTCGCACTTGTCATCAAGCACGAGGGAACAATCTACGATCTGATGAAAGTGGAACAAGCGTATGCTCCTCCGTTCTCTTCGGCCAAAGATCCGGTAGCACTGGCAGGATATGTAGCTGAAGATATCATCACAGGCAAAACCAATCCTGTGTATTGGAGAGAATTGCGAGACATTGAAATGGAAAATAAGTTCCTGTTGGATGTCCGCACCCCGGATGAATTTTCATTGGGTAGCTTACCGGGTGCCGTGAATATTCCGTTGGATGAACTTCGCGACCGGTTGGCAGAATTACCGAAAGATAAAATGATTTATACATTCTGTGCAGTCGGGTTACGGGGGTATCTTGCTTACCGTATACTGACACAACACGGATTTGACAAGGTACGTAATCTCTCGGGAGGATTAAAGACTTATCGGGCTGCCACTGCTCCCATCATCATACGGGAAGAAAATGGAAACGAAATAGACGAATCACCCATACAAAAGGAAACCGCTTCCCAAACCAGTCAACCCAACGTTTCTACAGCTCCCGTCACTGCTGCAGCTGATGCTTCCGCTACCCCTGCCAAAACAGTCCGGGTGGATGCCTGCGGGTTACAGTGTCCCGGTCCGATTCTGAAAATGAAGAAAACAATGGATACACTGGTTTCAGGCGAACGGGTGGAAATCACCTCAACCGATCCAGGTTTTCCGCGCGACGCCGCCGCATGGTGCAGTTCGACGGGTAATCAATTGATTTCGAAAGATACCTCCGGAGGAAAATCTATTGTTGTAATAGAAAAAGGAGAACCAAAATCGTGCAATATTGTTACTTCATGTGAGGGCAAAGGAAAAACCTTCATCATGTTTAGTGATGATTTGGACAAAGCCTTGGCTACTTTTGTACTGGCAAACGGCGCAGCAGCTACGGGACAAAAAGTCACCATCTTCTTCACTTTCTGGGGACTGAACGTTATCAAGAAGTTGCACAAACCGGAAACCGAAAAGGATATTTTCGGAAAAATGTTTGGTATGATGCTGCCTTCCAGCTCCAAGAAACTGAAACTTTCTAAGATGAGCATGGGCGGAATAGGCGGAAAAATGATGCGGTATATCATGAACAAAAAAGGGATTGATTCACTGGAATCTTTGCGCCAGCAAGCTCTGGAAAACGGTGTGGAATTTATCGCTTGCCAGATGTCAATGGACGTGATGGGAGTCAAACAAGAAGAACTCCTGGACGAGGTGACCATTGGCGGTGTAGCAACGTATATGGAACGGGCGGATAACGCAAACGTTAATCTATTTATTTAAAAAATGAACTAATAAAATATTCAAATAAGGTATGAAAACAATATGTGCAATGCGTGATGTATTCAAAGCAATGGGAAACTTTGAAACAGCATTTGAAAAAATGTACCAGATAACGCTAAATGAAGCAATGATATTGTGTGCCCTCAAAGAGGCATCGGAGAAAGTGACGGCTACCAACCTGTCCAAGCAAACCGAGCTAAGCCCCTCACACACATCTAAAATGCTGCGAATACTGGAGGAAAAAGGACTGATCGTCCGGTCGCTCGGAAGCGAAGACCGGAGACAGATGTACTTCCACCTGACCCATACGGGCAAGCAGCGAGTAAATGAACTGGAACTTGATAAGGTAGAGATACCCGATCTACTTAAACCCCTGTTTAAATAAACGGATTTTCAAACAATTATCTGTAAATAATGAACGGTGAGCAAACTCCCTGATAATGGGGCAGAGTGCTCACCGTTTTTCTTTAAACAGGGCAAAAGATATATGTTAATTTTCCGGCAAAAGAAATTTCCATCTGAACCTTTTTCCACCTTTCTTGTTGTTTCTATCAAAAGCCCAAGGTACCTGGGCGCGATTTTTATATAACCTAAACATTATAAAAGATATGAAGAAATTAATTCCTATTTTATTGGCGGTCTTTGCACTCGCTTCATGTGAAAAAGACCCGGACATGGGTAAGCTGGATGACAATTATCTGGTATACACTAACTATGACAAGAAAGCCGATTTCAAAGTTCCTACATTCTATCTGGCACCCCAGATTCTGGTGATTAGTGACAGTAAAGAACCGGAATATCTCGAAGGTGAAGGCGCAGAACAAATTCTGGCTGCTTATACAGACAATATGGTAGCCAGAGGCTACGAAGCAGCAGCAGACCAAGAAAGTGCAGATCTTGGTATCCAAGTGAGCTACATCGCAAGTACTTATTATTTCACCAGCTACACACAACCTGAATGGTGGTGGGGTTATCCCGGATACTGGGGACCTGGCTACTGGGGTGGCAACTGGGGTGGTGGATGGTACTACCCGTACGCTGTAACTTATAGTTATAGCACCAACTCCTTCCTGACAGAAATGGTAAACTTGAAAGCCGAACAGGGAGACAGTAAAAAACTGCCTGTTGTATGGACAAGTTATCTGACCGGATTTGAAACTGGTTCCAAAGCTATCAACCGTACTCTTGCAGTAGAAGCTGTCAACCAGTCATTTACACAGTCACCTTATCTTACTAACAAATAAACAACTACAACTGTTATGAAAACAAGAAAAAATATATACTTCAAGGTAGTAGCCTTGGCGGCTATTGCCATCGCCTTCGCCATGCCGGCTAAGGCACAGCTATCAGACAATGGATATGCGAATATCGACTGGCAGTTCAATGCTCCGCTAAGTAATCACTTTGCAGATAAAGCAAGCGGTTGGGGTATGAACTTTGAAGGTGGTTATTTCGTGACTCCTAACATTGGCTTGGGACTTTTCCTGAACTATCACAGCAACCACGAATATGTAGGTCGCGAAACCTTCCAGATGGGTGCCGGTGAAGTGACTACCGATCAGCAACATACCATTTTCCAATTGCCTTTCGGTGCTGCTGCACGTTACCAGTGGAATCGTGGTGGATCTTTCCAACCTTATGTCAGTGCTAAATTAGGTGCTGAATATGCTAAAATCCGCTCTAATTTCAGCATGTTGGAAGCAAGAGAAAACAGTTGGGGATTCTATGCTTCTCCTGAAGTAGGTATCAATGTATTCCCATGGGTTTACGGACCGGGCTTGCACTTTGCTTTGTACTACAGCTATGGTACCAACAAAGCTGACGTACTGCATTACAGTGTAGATGGATTGAGTAACTTCGGTTTCCGCCTGGGTGTATCGTTCTAAAAAGAACTGCAACTATCAGAATATTACGTTAATAATAAAAAAGGTAAAAGGTAGCTTTTAATATAGATACCTTTTACCTTTCTTTTTTTATTTTTTCTTCATCGCATCATAAATAGCTCCCTGTATTCGCTCACGAATGTGCAGCTGGTTCAATTTGCGGTTCGTTACGTCCGGATAAATCCGGTTGCTAAGAAATACATAAACCAGTTCATTCATTGGGTCCACCCATGCACATGTACCGGTAAATCCGGTATGACCATATACTTCGGCAGGTGCAGCAGGCGCACAATTTCCTTTCTTCGGATCATCTGCATCGGGCTTGTCAAAACCTAAGCCACGCCGGCTGATCTTCGAGGTTTCAGTAGTAAACAGCTGGCAAGTTTCTTTGCTAAGATAACGTTGTCCATCTATTTCTCCTCCATTCAGCAACATCTGATAAACGCGGGCTACATCACGGGCAGTAGAGAAAAGTCCGGCATTTCCGGCCAATCCGCCAAAGAAAGCGGAAGCCTCATCATGTACAAATCCCTGCAAAGTCTCTTTACGCAAGAAACGGTCTTTGTTGGAAGGGACAATTTCCGATTTGGCAAAGCGGCGTAAAGGCAGGTAACCTGTATGTTCCAACCCCATCGGCTCATAAAACTCACGTTGCAAATAGGCTTCCATAGGCATACCGGCCAGTTGTTCCACCAACATTCCCAAGAGTATAAATCCGACATCACTATATACATAGCGCTTCTGCTTTAACGGAGCTTCTGCAATTTTCTCTTCTATCACCTTTCGGAAAGAACGGTTTAACCACAAACTGTCACAGATCTGAACAGTATAATCACCGGTCTTGACCGGAGAAATATATTCACTCTTGAATTTGAATTTCGGATTCGCCCACGTAGTCGTACCAATCTGTACCGGATGGTGGACATCTTTACGTGCGCTGAACAATCTTCCGTCATAGCTATCCTTATCGATGGCTTCCTGATAAAAAGGAATCCAGGAAGGTAAACCGGACTGATGATACAGAATTTCCTGAATCGTTATATCTTTCTTATCAGTACGTTGCAAGAACGGCAAATGATCCGAAATTTTATCTGTCAGATTAAAACGTCCCTTATCGTAGAGTTTCATAATGGCAAGCAAGGTACCCGTCGTTTTTGAAAGGGAAGCCAGATCGTAGATATTCGTAGATTCGACACGAGGACTTCCTTTACCCGTATAAGTACCGAAAGCCTTGTCGAACATAATATGACCGTTTTTCAGTACCACCACCTGGCAACCAGGATAGGCTCCCTGACGAATACCATCCAATGCAATGGAATCAATCCGTTTTAGATGAGCAGAGGAAAGCCCGTATTCTTCCGGAACGAAATGCAACGGCGTTTTAGGGGTAATAGTCACTCCTGCTCCCGTTGGGAACAGTTCTCCCAGACTTGCCGACAACTGTCCGTCTGCAGATGCCTTGGCAAATAGCACATCTGCCACCTGGCGCTGCACGTCACTACTATAGCTATGTCCCAGCACCACCGCCGAAGCATGAGCCACCGCGCGCTGAATCTGCAACATCATCTTCCCGGGAGTAAAAAACAGATAAATGGCCGGGCTTTCGGGAACAAACTTAGCAAAGAAAGGCTGATAAGGAGCCAGCCGCTGTTCACTGACGGCTACAATAATCCGTTTATAGGTAGACAAAGAATCACGCAACCGCTGATTTTCCTCTTCCGTCTGATTGGCACGAAGGGAAAAACGAGCCAAAGACGTATAGCGGGAAAGTTGTTTCGCCAACGCATCAGTTTCTCCGGGATCTCCTACCTCGAGCAATGCAATCGCCTGCTCTTTGTCTGTATGCAAGGGGAGAATATGATTCTTGTTGTTCAGAACTGTTATTGCCGCTAAATTCAACCGGCGAACCAAATCACGCGTTTGCGGACTGTTAATCCGTTGTTCCAGACCGGATAATTGTACATACGACTTTTTCTTCAGTCCCAACACATATTTATAAGTCAAGACCTTACGACATTTGCTTTCAATATCTTCGCGGGTCAACTCTCCTTTTTCAATGGCTTCCAGTACGGCCGGTATCTCTTCCTTCAAGTTTCGGGGAGACAATACCATGTCATTACCAGCTTTCAAAGCCTGCAAACTGACATTTCCATTTCCCGCCACTCCTTTCATGGCAAGCGCATCCGTAAATATGAGTCCTTTGAACGCCAACTCATCTGTCAGCAAATCATATACGACATTGCGGGACAAGGAAGACGGAAGTCCACCAATCGGTTCTATCACCGGAACTTGCAAATGTCCTACCATCATACCGCCCAATCCGGCACGGATGGCTTCTTTAAAAGGATAAAGTTCCACACTGTCCAGACGCTCACGAGTGAAAGGAAGTACCGGAAGCGCCTTATGCGAATCAACATCGGTATCTCCATGTCCGGGAAAATGTTTACACACAGATAAAACCCCTCCACTTTCCAAACCGGAAGCATAAGCGATAACCTTATCAGCCACCTGTATCGGATCTTCTCCAAAAGAACGGGTATTGATTACGGGATTTTCAGGATTTATATTCACGTCCGCCACCGGAGCAAAGTTGACCTGTACTCCAATCTGTCGGCATTGACGAGCAACTTCACGCCCGTATTCATAGAGCAGCTTGTTGTCACGGATACATCCCAATACCATATTCCGTGGAAAAACAGGCATACCACGCAAACGCATGGCCAGTCCCCATTCTCCATCAAAGGTAATCATCAAAGGGACTTTTGCCTGCCGTTGCGCCCGGTTTGTCAGTTCAACCTGATTTTGCATCTTCCCACCGGAAAAGAGAAGTCCGCCCACTTTATAGGTGTCGATTACTTCGCGCAACAGTTCCAGATTTCGTTTGGTATCTACCGGGGCAATGGTATAGATGAACAACTGCCCTACCTTTTCTTTAAAGGAAAGCTTATCCATAACCGAATCAACCCAGTGCCGGCAGTCTTTGTCCTGAAGGGCTTTATACACCAGCAGAGGTTCAACGGTTGTAGCATTCTGCGCCGGACTTGAAACCGTGCCGGCCGCAATAAGGAATAAAAGCGTTACTATTGAGGGGATTATCTTCATTTATGTTTCAAAGTCAAATCGAGACGGCCTACACGAACACCATTTTTTCCCGTGTGCATAACAGGCACCTCTTTTCCGTCCATATTCAAGTATGTTTTGGGGCCTTTCATAAATGTATGAGAGTGCCCGCCCAGAATCACGTCGATATTGCGTGTTCCGGCAACCAGATGTTCATCCATTTGAATGCCCAGATGAGACAGGCATACTACCAAATCACAACCTTCTTCGTCTTTCAACAAAGCAGCTATTTCGTTGGATACGCGGACAGGATCTTCATAAACGACTCCTTCGCATTTATTAGCCTGAATCATCCCTTCCGGTTGGGTTCCAAGACCAAACACACCAATTCTCAAACCATATTTCTCAAGAACGACGTAGGGTTTAACTATATCTTTCAATACCGTAGCATCCAGATTATAGTTGGCACAAACGACCGGGAAATTAGCCATCTTGAAAATACGTTCCATATTATCCACATCAAAATCAAACTCATGGTTACCGATAGTCATAGCGTCATAACCCATTTCATTCATTAGTTTAACTTCCACTTCTCCGCGGAACATATTATAATAAGGTGTCCCTTGAGAAATATCTCCGCAGTCGAAAAGCAGCACATTCTTATGCTCCTTGCGGAACTGTTCGAGAAAAGCAGCCCGGCGAAGAAAACCACCTTTATTATAGTATTCGTCCCCCTTCTGATTGACAGGTTCGATACGACTATGCACATCGCTTGTTTGTAAAATAATCACTTCTTTGGTATCCTTATCCTGCGCAAAAATTGAGAAAGTAAAGCTCAATACAAGACATGACAGGAATAATATCTGAAATCTTTTCATATTCAATATTTTTAGATTCTCCTTTTTATTTTATGGTAATACGTCCATCCAGTTTGGAGGTAATCGCTTTGCCTTCGGCAGTCTGTTTGCGTACATAATCAAGAAATAGGCCGCGTAAGGTTGCGTCTTCGGGACATACTCTCTTTTCCGCCTGCAGGAAAGCATCCATCCGTCCGTTTCCATCTGCCAGATAGTCGATAGTAGCCACCGTGTAAAGCTGGTCATCCTTTAGTGGTTTTCCACCGACAAAGGCGTTCAGCAACTTTCCATCTTTGGTGATTTCAAGACGGATACCGCTCACTCCTTCTCCGTGTAGAGATGCAATCGCTTCAAAAAGACGTCTCAAGTCTGTTCCTTTCATAGTCAGTACGCAAAGAGAATTCTCAAAAGGAAGAATTTCAAACACATCGCCTACCGTGATATCCCCTTCGGGCAAGATATTGCGCAAGCCGCCCATGTTTACCAGTCCCATATCGGCAGGTTTCCCCAACACCTGAACCGCTGCTTGCTGCAAAACACCCGCAACAAGGTTGGAAAGCAAACTTTCGGGACCTCCTTTATCCATTTTCATTGCACTGGTACCGATGACTTCATACATCATCGCGTCTACCTTTTCCTTATAAGGCTTTAATATTTCGGCAGCTTTTGCATTGGGATGGGTATCCCAAACAGAATCAATCGTTATCATGCTACCCTCTACTTTGGTTACTTCGTACTGTGCCGTAGTCTCGCGTGCAGTCCGGCAGGAAGTAAACAGGAGGGCTCCTGTCAACGCTGCCACCATCAGATACTTTGCATAAGTCTGTTTCATGTTCGCTATTTTTAGATATGCTACAAATATACAAAAACATTTGGCTATCTGGCAAATAATTCGTTACTTTGCACCGCTTTCGCGCAATCGCTGTCAAGAGAAGAGATACTTGGTATGTTGCGTTGTAACGATGAAACAATTTAATAATAACAACAATGGATTTAATTAAAATTGCAGAAGAAGCATTTGCTACCGGAAAACAGCACCCGAGCTTCAAAGCAGGAGACACTGTAACAGTAGCATATCGTATTATCGAGGGTAACAAAGAACGTGTACAGTTGTACCGTGGTGTTGTTATCAAAATCGCCGGTCACGGAGACAAGAAACGTTTTACTGTACGTAAAATGTCAGGAACTATAGGCGTAGAAAGAATTTTCCCAATCGAATCACCGGCTATCGATAGCATCGAAGTGAACAAGGTAGGTAAAGTTCGTCGCGCTAAATTGTACTACCTGCGCGCTCTTACTGGTAAGAAAGCTAGAATCAAAGAAAAAAGAGCTAACTAATAAGCCGAACTTTTCGATTCGAAATAAAAAAGGGAACTTCATTATGAGGTTCCCTTTTTTATTGTATATTTTCTCAAACATTCTCATGCCTATGAGAAAAAATTCTCATTGCAATGAGAATAATTCCTCAAAGGTATGAGAATATTTTCTCACTCCGGTGAGAATAACCCTTTGTCTGAATAAGCCGTACACGTCAGAAAGGACTAAATAAAACAAAGCCCCGAAAGTCATAAACTCCCGAGGCTTCATTACCTTTATTATAATAATGAAATGTTATTCTTTCAAATCTTTCAGTTCCCAAGCCAATGCACTGGCGCCCAGTACAGCAGCATCAGAATCCTTCAATTCGGAAACGAGCAGTTTAGTCTTGCCTTTATAGATATTCAGGATATTATCATCAATTGATTTCTGAATTGGTTTCATGATATAGTCACCGGACTTAGCCAAACCACCAAACAATACAATTGCTTCAGGGCTGGAGAATGCAATAGCATCTGCCAGTGCTTCACCCAAGATGTTACCTGTAAAGTTAAAGATTTCCTGTGCCAGTTTATCACCTTGTACAGCTGCATCATACACATCTTTTGAAGTGATGTTTTCTGCAGGAATGTTACGAAGCAAGCTAGCATCCGTACGGGCAGCAAGGAATTCACGGGCTGTGCGAGCTACACCGGTAGCCGAACAGTAAGTTTCCAGACATCCCTTACGGCCACAACCGCAAAGACGACCATCGCGACGGGCGATAACGTGTCCCAATTCACCTGCAAAACCGTCATGACCATACACCATCTGACCGTTGATAACGATACCGCTACCCACACCAGTACCCAGTGTAATCATGATAAAGTCTTTCATACCACGGGCAGCACCGTAAGTCATTTCACCGATAGCAGCAGCGTTTGCGTCGTTTGTCAAAGCAGTGGGGATACCCAGTCTTTCTTCAAACATGGCAGCCAACGGAAGAATTCCCTTCCAAGGCAGGTTCGGAGCAAATTCAATCGTTCCCGTGTAGTAGTTGCCATTCGGAGCACCGATACCAATACCTCTGATTTTATCAACACCACCATTAGCAATAATCAATGGAAGCAGACTTTTACACACTTCATCAGCGTATTCTTCTACTGTAGGGTAACCAGATGTTTTGATTGAACTGCTGGCAATAATAGTTCCGCGTGCGTCTACAATTCCAAAGACGGTATTCGTTCCGCCTATGTCAATACCTACTACGTAGGGTTTTTCCATGTTTGAATTCATGATACTTTTATTTAAAAGGGTTAGTTAATCATTAAGTTTACTGCACACAAATTACGTAAAGAAGATTGAGTCTACAAAATGTTTTTTGAAAAAAGTTCAACCTGTTTGCAACTTTTCGTATCTTTCGCACGTCTAATAGTAGAAAATTATCAGAAAACAGAAACTAAATAAAGAAAATTGTGATACAACTAACGAATATCAATAAGACCTACAACAACGGAGCGCCTCTCCATGTACTTAAAGGTATCAATCTCAACATTGAACAGGGAGAATTTGTTTCTATCATGGGAGCATCCGGGTCTGGGAAATCAACTTTACTCAACATATTGGGAATCCTCGACAACTACGATACCGGAGATTATTACCTGAACAACGTACTTATCAAGAACTTGAGCGAAACCAAAGCTGCCGAATACCGGAACCGTATGATCGGATTTATCTTCCAGTCATTCAATCTGATTTCCTTTAAAGATGCCGTAGAGAATGTAGCACTTCCTTTATTTTACCAGGGGATAAGTCGCAAAAAACGAAATGCGCTTGCCTTGGAATATCTCGACCGCCTGGGTTTAAAAGACTGGGCACATCACATGCCGAACGAAATGAGTGGCGGTCAGAAACAACGTGTAGCCATTGCACGAGCTTTAATCACCCAACCACAAATCATTCTGGCAGATGAACCAACAGGAGCTTTGGACAGCAAAACTTCTGTGGAAGTGATGCAGATTCTGAAAGATCTTCATAAACTGGGAATGACGATTGTCGTTGTCACCCACGAAAGTGGAGTCGCCAACCAGACAGACAAGATTATACATATCAAAGATGGAATCATCGAACGTATTGAAGATAATATCGACCATGACGCTTCTCCTTTCGGAAAAGACGGTATCATGAAATAATCTAAAATCCACCACTATACAAACATTATCATGATTGACATCTGGCAAGAAATATATAGTACCATCAAACGCAACAAGCTAAGGACTTTTCTCACAGGATTTGCCGTGGCATGGGGAATCTTTATGCTTATCGTCCTACTAGGTGCAGGCAACGGACTGATCCACGCATTCGAGCAATCGGCTTCCGAACGTGCCATGAACTCCATCAAGATTTTTCCGGGATGGACCAGTAAATCATACGACGGACTGAAAGAAGGAAGACGGGTGCAACTGGACAATAAAGACATGGATGCTACCAGTCATTATTTCCCGAATCATGTCATCAAGGCCGGAGCAACCGTGTGGCAGGGAGGCGTTAATCTTAGTTTCGGACAAGAATACGTCAGCCTGAACCTTTCCGGCGTATATCCCAATCATACAGAGGTAGAAGTCGTGAAGCTTTTCGAAGGACGTTTTATCAATGAAATCGATATCAAGGAACGCCGGAAAGTTATTGTGCTTCATAAGAAAACAGCAGAAATCCTTTTTAACAAGACTCATACCGAGCCAATCGGACAGTTTGTCAACGCCGGAAATGTGGTTTATCAGGTAGTAGGTCTTTATAATGATAAAGGAAATAGCGGAGACAGCGATGCCTACATTCCTTTTACCACTCTGCAAACGATTTATAATAAAGGAGACAAACTGAATAACCTGGTCATGACTACCAAAAATCTGGAAACAGTAGAGGCCAATGAGGCTTTTGAAGCCCATTACCGCAAAGTATTGGGAGCCAACCATCGGTTTGACCCAACGGACCACAGTGCTATCTGGATATGGAACCGGTTTACCAACTATCTGCAACAGCAGAAAGGTTCGGGCATGCTGCGTATCGCCATCTGGGTAATCGGCATCTTTACGTTACTTAGCGGAATCGTTGGAGTTTCCAACATCATGCTGATTACCGTCAAAGAACGTACCCGCGAGTTTGGTATTCGTAAGGCTTTGGGAGCCAAACCGCTTTCCATTCTCTGGTTGATTATCGTAGAGAGCGTCACCATCACCACCATATTCGGATATATCGGCATGGTAGCCGGTATCGGAGTGACCGAATGGATGAACAGCGCTTTCGGCAATCAGACCATGGACACCGGAATGTGGACGGAAACCGTTTTCCTGAATCCGACAGTAGATATAAGAATCGCCATACAGGCTACACTCACATTAATAATAGCTGGTACGTTAGCCGGATTATTCCCTGCCCGAAAAGCAGTTAGCATCCGACCGATCGAAGCACTTAGAGCAGATTAAGACTATGAGAATAGACATGGATACCTGTGAGGAAATCCTCATTACCATTACAAGAAATAAAACGAGAAGCCTGCTGACTGCATTCGGTGTTTTCTGGGGAATCTTTATGCTCGTAGCCCTTATCGGCGGCGGGCAAGGATTGGAGGACATGATGAAAAAAAACTTTGAAGGATTTGCCACCAATTCCGGTTTCCTTGTCTCGCAAAGAACGGGCGAGGCTTACAAAGGCTTCCGCAAAGGAAGATGGTGGAATCTGGAATCTACCGACATCGACCGTCTTCGCTCCCAAGTGAAAGAGGTGGAGATCATTACTCCGTCCGTAGCCCGTTGGGGTTCCAAAGCCGTATACGAAGATAAGAAATATGATTGTAGCGTGAAAGGATTGTATCCGGATTATCTCCACATTGAATCACAGGAAATGGCATACGGCAGGTTCATCAATGAGGTGGATATAAAGGAAGCACGCAAAGTATGTGTCATCGGAAAACGAATTTATGAAAGTCTTTTCAAACCGGGAGAAGACCCGTGTGGCAAATATGTAAGAGTAGATGGCATTTATTATCAAGTGATTGGCATGTCTTCTTCCGAAGGGGACATGAATATACAGGGACGGGCTTCGGAGGCCGTCACTCTTCCTTTTACTACGATGCAGCAAACATATAATCTGGGAGGACGAATTGATGTGATCTGTTTCACTGCGAAGCATGGAGTCAAAGTGTCTGAAATACAACCCAAAATGGAACAGGTCATTAAAGCCGCACATTATATCTCCCCGGATGACAAACAGGCTGTTATGTGCCTGAATGCCGAAGCTATGTTCTCTATGGTCGATAACCTGTTTACCGGTATCAACATACTTGTTTGGATGGTAGGATTGGGAACTTTGCTGGCAGGTGCCATCGGAGTATCCAATATTATGATGGTGACCGTTAAAGAACGTACCACAGAAATCGGTATCCGCCGGGCGATCGGTGCACGGCCGAAAGATATTCTGCAACAAATTCTATCAGAGAGTATGGTACTTACCACCATTGCAGGAATGTGTGGAATATCCTTTGCCGTCATGGTGTTGCAACTTGTAGAAATGGGAGCCAACGCTGACGGAGGGGACACCCGTTTTCAAGTTACTTTCGGACTGGCAATCGGTACTTGTGCCCTTCTAATCGCACTGGGAATGTTGGCAGGTCTGGCACCTGCTTACCGGGCCATGGCTATCAAACCGATTGAGGCGATTCGGGATGAATAAGGAAGTGGAACAGTTATCTGGATATGTGAGGAGTTTAGTTTCAATCATCAATCGTAAATAATAAAATTATAAATAAAATCATGAAAAAGTATCTGAAAATCACATTATTGGTAGTCATTGCTATCATTCTTGTCGGAACATTCGTATTCCTTTATCAGAAATCCAAGCCTAAGGTAATCACTTACGAAACAGTTAGACCGGAAATGACTGACCTCCAAAAAACTACAGTAGCTACCGGAAAGGTGGAACCGAGAGACGAAATTTTAATCAAACCGCAAATTTCGGGTATTATCGACGAAGTATATAAAGAAGCCGGACAAGCTGTAAGAAAAGGGGAAGTTATTGCCAAAGTAAAAGTAATCCCTGAACTCGGACAACTGAATTCTGCAGAAAGCCGTGTGCGCCTGGCAGAAATTAATGCAACCCAGGCAGAAACGGATTTCGCCCGTGTGAAGAAGTTGTATGACGGTCAGTTAATTAGCCGGGAGGAATACGAGAAAAGTGAAGTGGCTTTGAAACAGGCTCGCGAAGAGAGACAGACGGCCAAAGACAATCTGGAAATCGTAAAAGAAGGAATTACCAAAAACAGTGCCTCTTTCAGTAGCACGATGATTCGCTCTACCATTGACGGGCTAATCCTGGACATACCTGTAAAAGCTGGTAATTCGGTGATTATGAGTAATACGTTCAATGATGGAACCACGATTGCTACGGTAGCCAACATGAACGATATGATTTTCCGCGGCAATATTGATGAAACAGAAGTGGGACGTATCCACGAACAAATGCCAATCAAGCTGACCATCGGAGCTTTACAAAATCTGACTTTCAATGCCATTCTGGAATATATCTCTCCGAAAGGGGTGGAAACCAATGGAGCCAACCAGTTTGAAATCAAGGCTGCGATTACCATTCCGGATTCTGTTCAGATTCGTTCCGGATATTCGGCTAATGCGGAAATCGTGTTACAAAGAGCCAATCAGGTTTTGGCAGTGCCCGAAAGCACTGTTGAATTTAGTGGTGACTCTACATTTGTGTACATCATGACAGATTCAGTGCCCGAACAAAAGTTCCAGCGTACACAGGTGACTGCCGGTATGAGTGATGGAATCAAGATAGAAATCAAGAAAGGGGTAACCGTTCAGGACAAAATACGTGGTGCAGAGAAAAAAGATAAATAATTGAATCCTATGAAAATAATTCGTAAAACCATATCAGCCCTTCTGCTTGCCGGAGTCGGAATCACCTCCATCGAGGCACAGAACAACCTTTCGCAAGCGTGGACGCTGCGGCAATGTATCGACTATGCCATTGAGCATAATATAGAAATCCGTCAATCGGCCAACAATGTCGAAGCAGGCAAAGTGAGTGTAAACACCACTAAATGGGCACGTCTTCCGAATTTGAGCGGTAGTGCCAGCCAAAACTGGAGTTGGGGCCGTACCGCTTCTCCGATAGACAACTCGTATAGTGACATTAACAGTGCCAATACCAGTTTCAGCTTGGGAACAAACGTACCTATATTTACCGGTTTGCAATTGTCCAACCAATATTCACTTGCCAAACTGGATTTAAAAGCTGCCATAGAAGATTTGAATAAAGCCAGAGAAGATATTGCAATCAATGTCACTTCGGCTTATTTACAGGTTTTATTCAATCAAGAATTAAGTAAAATTGCTCATAATCAGATCGATTTAAGCAAAGACCAGTTAAAACGTATTCAAGGTCTTCAGGGAGTGGGTAAGGCATCCTCTTCTGAAGTGGCCGAAGCACAAGCCCGTGTCGCACAGGATGAAATGACTGCTGTACAATCAGACAATACGTACAAACTATCCTTACTGGATCTCACCCAACTCTTGGAATTACCCACGCCTGAAGGATTTGTACTCGAAAGTCCTAAGGAAGAATTAGAGTTCGAATCTCTCACTCCGCCGGATGACATATATACACAGGCACTTACTTACAAACCAAGCATTAAGGCTGCGGAATATCGTTTGCAAGGTAGTCTTAATAGTATTCGTATTGCCCAAAGTGCGTTTTATCCACAACTCTCTTTCAGTGCCGGTCTGGGAAGTAATTATTATACGGTTAGCGGAAGATCAGAGAGCAGCTTCGGCAGTCAGATGAAAAACAACCTGAATAAATATATAGGATTTAATTTGAGTGTTCCAATCTTCAACCGTTTTGCCACAAGAAACCGGATACGCACCGCTCGTTTGCAACAAATAGACTTATCCTTGAAGTTGGATAACAGTAAAAAAGTACTCTACAAAGAAATTCAGCAAGCCTGGTACAACGCTCTGGCAGCAGAAAGTAAATACAACTCCAGTGAAGTGGCAGTAAAAGCCAACGAAGAGTCTTTCCGCCTGATGAGTGAGAAATTCAATAACGGCAAAGCTACCTTTGTGGAATACAATGAAGCCAAACTTAATCTGACGAAAGCTCTTTCGGATAAGTTGCAGGCAAAATATGACTACCTGTTCCGGACTAAAATTCTGGATTTCTACAAAGGACAGGTCATTGAATAAAAAAGAAATAAAATTGAGTTTAGTATAGTAGTTCCTTAAAACATATCCGTTGGTTCATTCGTTATTATAGAAAGAACTAACGGATATGAAGTATTTTATCGTCCTAGTGATTATAATGATTAGTAATACATTTTTAGGAGTTGCTAAACCAATGAAGAATCAAGCAGAAATCTATTTTGCGGGAGGATGTTTCTGGGGAACAGAACATTTCCTGAAACAAATTCGAGGAGTAGAAAGTACTCAGGTAGGATATGCCAACAGTAATGTTGCCAATCCGAGTTATGAACAGGTCTGTTCCGGAAAAACCAATGCTGCCGAAACAGTAAAGGTGGTTTATGATCCGAAAACGGTAGATTTGAATTTACTGCTCGATCTATATTTCAAGACAATAGATCCTACCAGCCTCAACCGGCAAGGTAATGACCGGGGAACACAGTATAGAACCGGAATTTATTATGTAGATAAAGAAGATCTCCCTGTCATCAAGCAGGCAATTCAATTATTATCCGCACAATATAAAACTCCTATTGTCCTAGAAGTAAAGCCATTGACTAATTTCTATCCGGCAGAGACTTACCACCAGGACTATCTGGATAAAAATCCGGGTGGATACTGCCATATCAATCCTGCTTTATTCGAAATGGCACGCAAAGCGAATGCGCCGAAAGCTAAAGTGTATCAAAAAGCGGATGATGCAACCCTTCGTAAGAAACTCTCGGCGGAACAATATGCCGTAACCCAAAAGAATGCCACCGAACCAGCTTTCCACAATGAATACTGGAATGAGCATCGTCCCGGCATTTATGTAGATATTACTACCGGAGAACCTCTGTTTGTTTCTACTGACAAGTTCGATTCAGGTTGCGGGTGGCCAAGCTTTTCCCAACCAATTCAAAAAGATCTGATCGCAGAAAAGAAAGATACTTCACACGGCATGATACGTACGGAAGTACGCAGTAAAACCGGAGATGCTCATTTGGGACACGTATTCACAGATGGGCCGAAAGAGAAAGGTGGATTACGTTATTGCATCAATAGCGCTTCACTTCGTTTTATCCCGAAAGATAAAATGAAAGAGGAAGGTTATGGAGAATATCTACCACTCGTTAAATAAATATTGAAGAGTTACAAAAGCTAATCATAACTGTTCATCAGATAAACAGAACGGTGGATTATCCCATAAGGAAATCCACCGTTTTTAATGTAGTTAAATTAAAAGAGAGAGAAGGAGTTTCACAACTCCGATTTATTTTTATCTGCTGGCAGTCAGCAGAGTTGCTTCATTAGTTGCCGGAACAGACACATTCATAGCCCAGCTGGAACCGGATTCTTCAATCCATTTATCATTCCATTTGTAGTTCATATAAGCAACCGGCATATTAGCGTCATTCAGTTCATAAACACTCTTTTCAACAGATGCGTCGTAAGCTCTGTGAGAGTCATTCCAACGTGCGTATACCAAAGTGATTTCATTAGATGAATAAGTATAATCAATCTTGAAGTACGGTATCCATTTTTCAATAGAAGCATCCCATTTGAAAGCTTCTTTGGAGGATATTCTCTTCTGATCGTCATAAGTAAAATCATATTTCATGTGGCGATAGAGAGAACCATCGAGTCTGTAAATCACTTTCGATACTACGAGATCATCTACTTTTTCTTCATTAGTAATGAAGTTATTACCCTGTGCCTTCACTGTTGCATTAGCGATTCCTGCAAATACCATAGCAACTAAAACGATCATTCTGAATAATACTGTAGTCTTCATAATTGTATATTTTTTATTTGTTCAACATTCTGTTTTTATTCTTCTGTTTATTAGACGGATCAAGCGTCTCAAACGGTTGCAACCTTCTGAAGTTTTTTTCATTTTTCTTCGTTGTCCGCTTGCGACTATAGAGATGCAACGAGCGTGCCAAAACGATAACTAACTAATAATCAAGGAAATCATAAAACAGAACGGTGTACGAAAACGAACAGTTGTACGCTTAAAAGCGAACAACTAACCATTTTTTTCGCATTTTCTTCTTTCTACTGATGAATATAACTCTAAAAATGGGAAAATACTCCGCTTGTTGCCCGAATTATTATCTACCTTTGCAGCGATTATCATATCAAGAAAAAGAAGATGGAAACGTCCAGCAAAAAAAGAATTATCATTCTATCGGCTACCGGTATCTTGCTTACCAGCCTTATTTGTCTCTTTGCATTCCGCAATGTCATTTTATGCCATATCGTTGACAAACGAGCTACACGTGCCGAACAAACATACGGTCTACAAATTCATTATCAGGAGTTACGAATGAAAGGCTACAATGAAGTGGCTTTACAAGGACTTTCTATTGTTCCCAACCAACGGGATACCCTCCTGACATTACAATCCGTCAATGTAAAACTAAGTTTTTGGGAATTGCTAAAAGGAGAAATCGAAGTACGGAATGTGCTTATGAATGGCCTTGCAATCAACTTCATCAAGCATGATAGCATAGCTAACTACGATTTCCTGTTCTTTAAACGGCAACAAGAAGCAGAACTCCAACCTGTCATAGAAAGTGACTATGCCAACCGTATTGACCGGATATTAAACCTCATTTACGGTTTCCTGCCTGAAAACGGGCAACTCAGGCAAATCAATATAACCGAACGTAAAGATAGTAATTTCGTTGCAGTCAACATTCCTTCTTTTATTATTGAGAACAATCATTTCCAATCAACCATTCAGATAAAAGAAGATACACTTCCTCAACAACTATGGGAAGCGACCGGCGAACTAAACAGAAGAGACTATACATTAAAAGCATCTCTCTTTGCCCCGGAAAAAAGAAAAATCTCACTACCTTATATTACCCGCCGTTTTGGAGCAGAAGTCACTTTCGACACCCTATCTTATAATATGACTAAAGATAAGCGTGCATCCAATCAACTGCTCCTCAAAGGAAAAGCGAGAGTGAACGGACTTGACGTATTTCATAAAGCTCTCTCTCCTGAAGTAATTCATCTCAATCGTGGACAACTCTGTTACGAGATGAACATAAGCGGGCACTCACTCGAGCTGGATAGCACGACCATTGTTGATTTCAACAAACTCCAGTTTCATCCTTATTTGCGAGCCGAGAAAGAGAAAGGAAACTGGCATTTCACTGCTGCGGTCAACAAATCCTGGTTTCCGGCAGATGATCTGTTCAGCTCTCTCCCCAAAGGATTATTCAGCAATCTGGAAGGCATCAAGACAAGTGGCGAGTTGACCTATCATTTTCTATTAGATATTGATTTTGCACAACTAGATAGTCTCAAACTGGAATCCGAACTGAAAGAGAAAGACTTCCGCATCACAAGCTATGGAGCCACTTCACTCTCCAAAATGTCCGGCGAGTTCATTTATACAGCTTATGAGAATGGAATACCGGTGCGGACTTTTCCTATTGGTCCCTCGTGCAAACACTTTACACCATTGGATAGCATTTCACCCATCCTAAGAATGTCCGTTATGCAAAGTGAAGACGGAGCATTCTTTTACCATCGCGGTTTCCTGCCCGACGCCCTACGGGAAGCATTGATTTACGACCTGCAAGTGAAACGCTTTGCACGTGGAGGAAGCACGATCACCATGCAACTCGTAAAGAATGTATTCCTGAACCGTAATAAGAACTTTGCACGTAAATTGGAAGAGGCATTGATTGTATGGCTAATAGAAAATGAAAGATTAACTTCTAAAGAACGCATGTACGAAGTATATCTGAACATTGTTGAATGGGGACCGCTCGTTTATGGTATTCAGGAAGCTTCTGCTTATTATTTCAATAAACGCCCTTCACAACTGAACACGGAAGAAAGTATTTTCCTGGCTTCCATTATCCCGAAGCCCAAGCATTTCCGCAGCTCTTTTGCTGAAGGCGGACAGTTAAAGGAGAATATGGAAGGCTATTATAAGTTGATAGCCAAGCGGCTTGCACAGAAAGGAGTAATAAGTGAAATCGAGGCGGATAGTATCCGCCCCGATATCCAAGTTACGGGCGCTGCCCGGAATAGTCTAGCCGGTGAAAACCCGGAGTCTAGTTCTCCTTCCGCTGAGGAGTAATGAGATTGATATAAATAATAAAGGAATAGGTTATCTTCTTGAACTGCTGCTGTTTCTTTCAGAGGAACGGGAAGAACTTTGAGTGCTATTGCTTCTCGTACTTCCGGAAGAAGAGCGTCTTTCTGTTTGTCCACTAGAAACATTGCTCCGGGTAGAGCTACCGCCGCTTCGAGTAGAGCTCGAGCTACCGCTACTCCGGTTAGAAGTGGTACTGCTGCTACGACTAGTAGTACTACCGCTACTGCGACTGGAGCTACTACGACTGGAACTACCGCGACTGGAACCGGAAGAGCTATTATTTCTCTCGGAACTGTTATTTCTATTATAGGAACCACTATCGTTTCGTTTACTTGAACTTTCTCTCGAACTGCTACTTGTTTTTCCACTTTCACGATTGGAGGAACTGGAACCAGTTGAACTTCCGCTTGTTGGTCTGCGATTAGAGCTTGAAGAACCGGAACCTGTTTCCGGACGACGACCAGAATTACGATCACTTTCTACTCTATTCGTATTCCCATTTTTATCAGGAGCAACATTGTTACCAGGTCTCCCACTTCCGGACGGTGTAGATGGTCTGACAGAAGTCGAAGGCCGATCTCCTCCAGATTCCGGACGGGGACGTGTTGACGTACCAGGTCTTGTTGTCGTTCCGGGACGAGTAGAAGTATCAGGACGAGTAGAGGTACTTGGGCGAGACGTACCAGGACGCGTTGTCGATGAACCCGGACGGGAAGAATTACCCGGACGTGTCGGTGCATTATGCGGACGAGTGGAAGTATTCGGACGGAACCGGACAGAACCGAAATCCGAACGACGATAAGAGTGGAATACTCGCTGATCTCTCACCCGATGCGGTGTAGAATAATGGTTGAAATTAGTATATCTGCCCCGATAATAACTCACATGGTGAAAGTGTGGACGATAATGTGCTCCACAATAAGTACGGTAATGGTAAGGCACACCAAAATAAAACAAACTGCGATTCGGGTAATTAACATAAACCCTGAAACTCCATTTCCCTCCGGTTACATAGATTGGCCGATAGAAATACTCGGCACCGAGGAACCGGCGATACTGTGCATCACTCAATATCCAGCGAAGATCGTCATTACGGATATCCAACGCTTCATAATAATCATCCAATGCCCATTCGTAACCACGTGCTACGTAATCCATGATATTACGGACAGAATAAATAAAGTCGTAATTAATTTCATACGCATCATTATATTGCTGTGTACTCAAGCTCAATTCATATGCCATCTTATCGGTAAGAAAACGCGTCTCCTTACGTACCTTGCTAGTGCTCATTCCAGCCATTACGGTCATATTGGCAGTCAGACCGACAGCAAAGAGTAAAAACAGTATTCGTTTCATAATTCAATCTCCTATCATTTATTATTCTGATGATATTCCTCAATAAACTTACGCATCTCATCTTTATATGCATTAGAAAATAAAATATCGATCACCTTATTAAAATTTCTTTTATCCCTTACATAAGGATACAGCTTCTTCATCATCTCCACCTGGTCAGGAGTATACGAAATCTCCTTCACTATTTTCACACATTGATTTGAAGTGACATCATACGTTCTCAACATCCGATCGACAAGCTTCTTCTGGTCTTCATTCATAACCGTTATTTTAAGCTTATTGATAAATTCATCAAACTCCGGATCAGTCATCAAACGAGCTTCTTCCACTTGTTCATGATTAGGAAAGACTTCAACGGTAGTGTTCACAGCAGGCGGTACTACAACGGAATGCATTGGTGCAGGTCTGCCATAACCTTTGAACGTATCCATACTAACCACCTCTCTATTTACAAACTGAACGATTATCGTCACAGGTTCCGAAGTAAGTACAGGCGTACCGTTATCACGATGGAATTCCCATTCTTCCATATCACCGTCAAAACGCCGGAAATCAGGTTTTCCTAAAACGGACTCTACCTGCGATTGAGTCATTCCCTGATATATACCCATCATCTGTTTGGTAGATACATAGCTGGTAAAACAGCCACTGACCAATATTCCCAATGCCAAACACAGCATAATATGTATCTTTTTCATAACCGTATCGTTTTTAGTTAATAGTATCAACGTTTACCGTACCCTATGATAAAATCCTTCATCTTTTCCTTACTGGAGCTAAATGTCAGGGTATTAATCACCGTAAAGAAAGCTTCCTTATCTACAATCCGGGGATACATGATCTTCATAATCTCCATCCGGTCATCATCGAATGTATATAGTTTGGTCAGTTGGAGACATTGGACAGATGTGAAATCAGAACCAGCCAATGCAGCATTGAGCAACTTCATACGGTCATCTTTAAAAGGCTCATTCTTCATCTCTTTATAAAACGTTTGGAAGAGCTGATCGTTCATCACCCTGTTGTAACCATATCCCGGACGATGTTCTCCCTGTTCGGGACGGCTGGGTCTTTCCGGGCGCATGTTATCACGTCCGTCTACCCATATTTCTGTCACTCCTCTCCCATCAAAATAAACGAGATCTTTATATAATTTTTCTCCTTTCCATACTCGCTCTCCCGCACGGGTAAAGCGGGTGGCAAACACTTCAACAGTATAATGTCCGGGATTTAAATTGGCTATAAAGCAGGTAGTAGTAGGTAAACATATCTGGTTCCCTCCCAGGTAAACAAGAATCGGAGTATTCCCGCCATCGATACGGATTCCGTTAACAGACTGCGCTTGTAAGGAGAGGGCAGCGAACAGGATGCAGAAACTTATTATAATCTTACGCATAGCTTATCTAGTTTTTATTATTTATATCTTTAATCTGATAGCACAAAAATAGGGTGAGGAAACTCCCCACCCCAATGATTCTCTCTATTCGTATGTAGGGAAATCCCTATTCTGTTTAGGAATCCGCCAAAGCAATGCCATCCTCATGCAAGGTAATCAGACGTTTCTTATACAAGTCGCCCACTCCTTTCTTAAAGGTTTTCTTGCTAACACCAAACGTGTCATAAATATCTTCCGCAGGACTTTTATCATTCAAGTTGATCCGTCCTCCATGCGCTTTGATATAGTCGAGCAGCGTTTTCGAAAAATCGTCAATCTTTTCAAAACCGGGTTTCTGAAGAATCAGGTCTACCTTACCATCTTCACGCACCTGTTTCACAAAAGCTTTCATCTCCATTCCTGTTTCCAACGGACAGAATATTTCATTTTCATACAGCAAACCGCTATACTTATTATCTATAATCGCTTTAAAGCCCAAATCCGTCTTCTGCCAGATAAGGATATTCACTTCTGCTTCCGGAGTATATTCCGGCTTTTCTTTCAACAGATAACGTTCCACCTTTGCTGAAGCCACAATACGATAACTCTCTTCATCCAAATGCGCATGGACCACATATTTCCGCCCAACCTGCATTTTCATCTTCTGCTCACTGAACGGAACGAACAGGTCTTTCATCAATCCCCAGTTCAGGAAAGCTCCGTATTGATTCACCCAGGAGACTTCCAGACAGGCAAACTGACCTACCTGCACCAACGGAGTCAGCGTCGTAGCAATCAGTCTTTCATCCATATCCAGATAAAGAAACACGTTCAAAAAATCTCCTATCTTACAGTCTTCGGGCACATAGCGGGTAGGCAACAAAATCTCACCTTCTTCCCCACCATCGAGATATACGCCGAAATCTACTTCTTTCACGACTTCAAGCTGATTGAACTTTCCTAATTCGATGCTCATATTCTTATCTATTTATTGTAATAAGACACAAAGATAATCTATTTTGAATAGATCTCTCAAACAGTCAGCCATAACTTTTCGTTATCGGGCAAAACTATTTGCAATGAACAATCTGCTTTCTAATATGTTAACTTTGTAGCGACAAAAAGAAAAAGTAAATTATTCACCTTTAAACATATAAACTTATGGAATTTCTAACCAACGAGAAACTTACGATTGTAGGAGCTGCCGGAATGATCGGCTCCAATATGGCACAAACAGCCATGATGATGAGACTCACTCCGAATATTTGCCTGTATGATCCATTTGCCCCGGCTCTGGAAGGAGTAGCTGAAGAATTGTATCACTGCGGTTTTGAAGGTGTCAACCTTACATTTACTTCCGATATCAAAGAAGCGCTGACAGGAGCTTCTTACATTGTCTCTTCCGGTGGAGCTGCCCGTAAAGCAGGTATGACCCGCGAAGATTTGCTGAAGGGAAATGCAGAAATTGCCGCTCAATTCGGTAAAGATGTTCATCAATATTGCCCAAACGTAAAACATATCGTTGTGATCTTTAATCCTGCAGACATCACCGGATTGATTACTTTGTTGTATTCAGGTTTGAAACCCTCTCAAGTTTCTACACTGGCTGCCTTGGACAGCACCCGTCTGCAAAACGAACTAGTGAAATTCTTCCATATCCCGGCTTCCGACATTCAGAATTGCCGTACGTATGGTGGTCATGGCGAACAAATGGCTGTATTCGCATCTACAACCAAAATAAAAGGAGAGCCTTTGACCGATTTCATCGGCACTACCCGTCTTCCATTGGCAGATTGGGAAGCACTGAAAGTACGTGTCATCCAGGGTGGTAAGCATATTATCGACCTGCGCGGTCGTTCTTCTTTCCAAAGCCCGGCTTATCTTTCTATCGAAATGATTGCCGCTGCTATGGGTGGACAACCTTTCCGCTGGCCTGCCGGAACGTATGTTTCTAACAGTAAGTTCGACCATATCATGATGGCGATGGAAACTTCAATAACTAAAGACGGCGTCACTTATAAAGAAGTAGCCGGAACTCCTGCCGAACAGGAAGAATTGGAAAAAAGCTACGAGCATTTATGCAAACTTCGTGATGAAGTGATTGAAATGGGGATCATCCCAGCTATTAAAGACTGGCACGCATTGAATCCCAATATTGACTAATCAAACAATATTAGCAAAAAGCCGAAAAAGAGAAAATACATCTCTTTTTCGGCTTTTATTCCAATTACTTACATATCACATATACCCCCCACTTAGTCTATAAATCTTTCAAGACTCCAATTCAAATGACTATGCAAAGTTGGGGATAATTCGTCAATTAAAAAAATAGACAAAATGGGGAAAGTACCTAAACTGAAGTTACAGGTACTCAAAGTGCGAAATATAGTGATTATCCTATCCAAATTAGTGAATGGAATAAAACTGCGCATCGAAGTTTATAAAATATCTGTCATTTTTGAGAAGTACATTCGGAACAAACTCCTTTTAGTACATAGTTTATACTATGCAAAGTAAATCCTTTAGGCAAATCAATCACCGGGATATGTGTACCTTCCAGGCAGAATGTACGATGACATTTCTCACAATAAAAATGCGAATGTAAATCCTGTACCACACAATTGCAGGAGTTGTCGCAAACGGCATACTTCAACGAGCCGCTCCCATCGTCTATGCTATGTATGAGGTGATGAGACAAGAAGAGAGCGATGGTACGGGATATAGTCGATTTATCGACTGTATCGAGCAGTGTTTCCAAATCGAGCAATGACACCGCACGCTCTGCCTGCATCATCGCTTTTATCACCAGAAGCCTTATGGCAGTTGGCTTGATACCTCTTCTATCCAACTTATCCAAATAAATATCTTCTTCCATCTTTCTCCTATTTTATCATTTTCTGTATTCTGACAGCATTCATAATGGCAAGTAGCGCAACACCCACATCTGCAAAGACAGCTTCCCAAAGAGTAGCAATTCCACCGGCTCCCAAAATCAATACAAGTAATTTCACTCCAAATGCCAGTGATACATTCTGCCAAATAATTCTTCGTGTCAGTTTTCCTACTTTGATAGCTTCGGCTACCTTCGACGGCTGGTCTGTCTGTATCACGACATCGGCTGTTTCAATAGCCGCATCACTACCCAGTCCTCCCATAGCAATGCCAACATGACTTAGAGCGAGCACCGGTGCATCGTTCATTCCATCACCGACAAATGCGATCCGGTTTGCCTCATCCTGCCGCAGCTCTTCCAGATGATTCACTTTTCCTTCCGGCAACAGGTCACCATAAGCTTTCGATATACCGAGCTTTTCTGCAAAGTTAGTAACAATACTCTGTTTATCACCGGATAGTATCTGGATGTTTTCAATATTTAAAGCTTTTAAATTGTCAATAGCTACCTTTGCGTCCTCTTTCAGGGCATCAGCCAGCAGCAGATAACCTGCATAACGGTTTCCAACAGCACAGACCACGATGGTATCCGTTATTTCCAGCAGTTCTTTTGGATAGGATATATCAAACTTAGACAGTAACCGGCAATTACCGACCAGAACCATAGCCCCGTCTATCGTTGCTTCCAAACCATAGCCGGCAAATTCTTTTGTACCGGTAACAGCTACACATTCAATGTTTTGTTCTTTCGCATAATTCACAACAGCCTTGGCAATCGGATGAGTACTATCACTTTCTACCGAAGCAACCAGTTTCACTAATTCTTCTTCCGAAACCTCGCCTGCACTTTTACAGGCCTGTACTTCAAAGGTTCCTTTTGTCAGGGTTCCAGTTTTATCGAATACCACTGTATTGATCTTAGTGATAGCATCCAGATAATTACCACCCTTGAATAAAATTCCCAACCGGGATGCCGCTCCAATTCCCCCAAAGTAGCCCAACGGAATACTAACCACCAACGCACAGGGACACGAAATCACCAGAAAGACCAAAGCTCTGTATAGCCAATCATTAAATGCAAATACAAATGGAGGATTAATAAGTGAATAAACAAATGGACACAAAACAATTAACACTGCAAGCGCTATAACAATAGGTGTATAAATGCGCGCAAACTTACGAATAAACAATTCAGCCGGAGCCTTACGTTCGGAAGCATTCTGAACAAGCTCCAATATTCGGGCAAGTGCACTCTTATCAAAAGGTCTCGTTACCTCGAGCCGGATAACCTTATCGGTTACAATCATTCCGGCAAGTACTTCTTCACCTTTCCGAATATTACGAGGAACGCTTTCACCTGTTAATGCGGCTGTATTGAAGGCAGCCACTTCATTCTGCATAGTTCCATCCAATGGCACCCGTTCGCCTGCCTTTATTTCTATGATTTCACCGACTTTTATCTTTTTAGGGCTTTCAATAACAAGATTGCCTTCCCGGAGCACTAATGCTTTCTCGGGTCTTACATCCAATAAGGCTCCAATATTACGTTTGGCTTTATCTACCGCTTTATCCTGAAACAGTTCTCCTACTGTATAGAATAACATCACGGCTACTCCTTCCGGATATTCACCAATATAGAAAGCTCCCAAAGTAGCTATAATCATTAGAGTGAACTCACTGAAATAGTCTTTTTCCCTGATACTTTCCCAGGCTTCTTTCATCACTGGAATTCCTACCGGAAGATAGGCCACGATATACCATATCAAGGCAACAGATCCTTCACGGAAGAATGCTAAATCGAGAGCATTCATAATTATTCCACTTGTCAGAAGCAGGAGAGAGAATATCACTTTCCCATATTCATGGAATACCGAAACCTTTGCATCAACCTTTTTTTCTGCTGCGCATGAATGAGCGCCACAACTACAATGTCCCATAACTTTCATCATTTAGTTGATGCAAAGGTAGCAAATGATTTATGCAACAAAGTTGCAAAACCGGTTTTAGAACATATATCCCAACGAGATCATCAGGTTTCTGTTCTTCATTCCTACTTCTTTGATTACCTCAACAAGTCCGAAATCATAGCTTATGGCAACTTGATATTTCTTACTGAACTCAACCCCGGCTTTTAGTCCAAGACCGAAGTCGAATCGTTTTAGACCATCGTCTCCAAATATATCTTCGGACATCGAGTTACCTCCTAATTCCGCAATATCTGCAATATCACCGTCCACTTTCAATTTTGCTTTTCCAAACAGCCCAACAGCCATATAAGGACCTACACTACCAAATAATGAAAAATCATCATTGACGGCATATTTATACCCGACACGTACCGGCACTTCCAGATAGTATGGATTAAATTTTATGCTCGCAAGTGATCCTCCATCAATTTTAGCACCTTTCAATGTAAGCAATGCAGCGAAGTCCATATAGGCACCACTACCATTCGCATCCTGCGACAATCCCAACTCTGCTTTAACACCTGCGTGAAAACCTATCCTGCTATCAAAACCTGTAATGGTGTATTTACTAACATTCATACCTGCCATCACACCCCATTTCAGATTGTCTTGAGCATTGATACTCACCGCACTTATCGCTACCAAAGCGAATAATAATAAGGCCTTTTTCATACGAATAAATAATTTAATTATTGTTTAGAAATTATGTGAGGCAAAAATAACAATAATTCGCATAACTCCGAGAGATTTAGTAAAAATATAAAAAATAAACGATATGAATCTTATGAGGTATAGTCATAGCAAAAGAACCGGACTATTTCAAACGATTTTACGAGATATAGAACAAAAACACTCTGTACAGAGAAAAAACAAAGAATGAAAGACTGTATAACTTAATTAATTGTTATCTTTGCACAATCAGTCGTAGCACGACTGTATTGTTTGTTTTAAGAAAAAAAGCGTTTAGCTGATTTCTGTGCCAGTGAAAAGTCCAAATAAAATCAACGCACATGAAACAGATAAATGCTCCTTGCAATATGCGGGGAGTGTTTCCTGTTTGTGCGTTAGGGCTTGGACTCCCTCACTGGCGGATAGGCAAATGCTCTCCGCTTTTTTTGTGCCTATAAATTTGCAATAGATACAAACGACAAATTAGTAATAATCACAAAGGCAAGTCAATTCGGGTGGAGCGGCCCCCGAACGACTACAGAGTCGAAAACGTAACATTTAGATGTTACTACTTGCCTTTGAAAATATAAGAAACAGAGGCTAGCTACACCTGCAAGGGGAACAAATGGATTCATCCAGGAGTTCCCCTCTATTTTTGTGAAGATGTGTACTATTGGAAAGACAGATATTAGATCTACATATAAATTTGATGATTCTTATTGTCAACCAAAGCTTTTCCCAAATAGTATAATGATTATCATCGGTTTACATGCTGACAATAAGCCATGACAATAGGCTGACAATAAAAAATTATAACTTCTATTGTCAGCCTGTTCTTTAATCCCTTTGGAGCAAGATTATAAGATTCGTTCCAATGTGTCGATATACTCTGACTTAATTCCCTGCTTGATCCATGTTATAAACTACTGAAGACTATCATTGTCTACAGTAACAATACCATCGACATAAAAAACACATACGCTTTATAAAATGAGTATGCCCCTGTTAAATGAATGCTACATAACCGGTATCTTTCACTTACCAAGCAGGTATTGTTCCATTAAAGTGTCGGTGTTGTTAACTCCCCACGGCCGTGACGAGATCTTCCCACGGCTGTGGTAGGAATTCATCACGGCTGTGGGAAGAAGTCACCACGGCCGTGGAGAATTAAAGATACCGGTGCTTTAGTGGAACAATACTGATACCCTAGAGGAACTATACTGGCGTGTTAGCGGAACTATATAGGTATATTAATGAAAAGATATCACTTTGGAAAGCTGTTATAAAAATGCGGCATTACTTCGAAACATGTTCATAAAGCTATTGTTTATCAGGTTATTAAAAGGATCATAAGAGATAAAAATAAGGCTGACAGTAAAAGTAGATATCTTTTATTATCAGCCTATTATCAGCATCTATTGTCAGGTGATATAGTATTGATATTCATATACTTAAATACCATTCTGACAGTTTGACAATAAAACAGGTACAAATCAATAGAAACGATCATAAAGTTTTTACTAGGGAAGAAGAACTAAAGGAACTAAAACGAATTCAACAATTGGCATTTGAGTCGAAGAAGGAAAAATTTGTTGATAGAAGAATTTGGAAAAATTATGGAACCTACTTTTCTATTTTAAGCGCAATTGCGGAGGTAAAAATACAGCAACACCAGGAGAAAAAAACGTAGGTGACTATCTGAAACAGTACTTAGTCAGGCACGGATTACAGATTTTCTATGAGCTTAGTACCCCATCACCTGTATTCCGTGCCCAATATAATATCATTGTCGGTTTTCTTCCCGGTCTGTCCGGATAAACTCCAGAAGTCGTTCTACCGCTTCTTCTTCAGGAATATTTTTCTCCACACACACCTTGCCTTTATAGAGACTGATTTTCCCCCGTCCTGCTCCTACATAGCCGTAGTCTGCATCTGCCATCTCACCGGGACCATTTACGATGCATCCCATGATGCCGATCTTCAGCCCTTTCAAATGTGAAGTGGCTGCCTTGATACGGGCAATAGTCTTTTCCAAGTCGTAAAGTGTACGGCCGCAACCGGGACAAGATATATATTCTGTTTTGGAGGTGCGGGTACGTCCGGCCTGCAAGATTCCGAAAGCAGTAGCATCAACGACGGCATGGCTCAAGTTACCCTGATTGAACAGGAAGATGCCATCACAAAGACCGTCAAAAATCAAGGCTCCCATATCGGCTGCGGACTTTATCTGCAAATTCTCCGCATCATCTTCCGAATAATGCTGGAAGAAGACAACCGGATTTTGTAAACCTTCCGTCAGTAGTTGATGTACCAGTGCACGGTGCTCACCCAAACGGTTCGGATGATTGCTTTGGGAAACAATCACTACCTCCGGATGATGTTTCAGACAGGCTATCACTTCATCCGTTTGTGCCATGTAGGGCATAAACAGGAATTTAAGTTCTGCATTGCATTCTCCCATTAAAGGCAGCTGTGCATGATTGAATGCAGGCCAGGTTCCGTCTTCTCCCTGCCATACATCCGCATCAAGAATATATTCTACTCCGTCTTCCCGTTGATCGGGCAAGGTTCTTCCGGCGTAAATATAGTCCGGTGTGAATTGCGGGTTTACCTCTGTCTTCCCGTCCATGCGGTCGGCAATAACCACAGGTACATGTTCACCTCCGATATTACAGACGGCTTTTGTCTTGCGACGTTCGGGAGACAGATAATTGAATTCCGGTGCTTCCAATCCCGGGATATAAGGATGATCCTGCCTCAACAGAACATAATCCACCAGTTTACGAGCCACCGGGATTTCAGCTTCAGGAGCTTCGCTCAAAGATACCCGAATAGTATCTCCCAATCCGTCACTCAACAGCGCACCGATGCCAAGGGCGGACTTGATACGTCCGTCTTCTCCATCTCCGGCTTCTGTCACCCCGAGGTGTAATGGGAAAGCCATCCCTTCTTTTTCCATGACGTCTACCAACAGGCGGACAGTTTTTACCATGACCACCGTATTAGAAGCCTTGATGGAAATCACCACATCCGTGAAGTTTTCCTCTACACAGATACGGAGAAACTCCATGCAGGACTCTACCATTCCTGCGGGGGTATCGCCATAACGGGACATGATACGATCGGACAGAGAGCCATGATTTACTCCAATCCGGATAGCCGTGTGATTCTCTTTACAGATATTCAGGAACGGGACAAACCGGTCATGGATTTTCTGTATTTCCTGCGCATACTCCTCGTCTGTATATTCCAGTTTTTTAAAAGTACGCGCAGCATCTACATAATTTCCCGGATTGATTCGCACCTTTTCTGCGTATTGAGCAGCCACGTCTGCCACTTTCGGATTGAAATGCACATCGGCAACCAACGGAACCATATATCCCTGGCTACGCAGTCCGATATTAATGTTCATCAAGTTTTCGGCTTCTTTGATGCCCTGGGTTGTGAGGCGGACATACTCTCCACCTGCATCAACAATACGTTTCGCCTGTTCCACACAAGCCTGTGTATCCTGCGTAGACGTGTTCGTCATCGACTGGACACGAATAGAATTGGGGCCGCCCAACGGCACAGCCCCAATATTTACTTCTGTGGTTTCTCTTCGAAAATAATTGAATAGATCCATTAGTTCGTTTTATATTCAAACTTCACTTCTTTCAGTTCTTCGTTTGCTTTTACGATTTTCTTTTTCAGTCCTTCCTTGTAAGCAGCAAAAGCTTCTGCCAGTTTCTCATCGCTCAATGCCAGCATCTGGATGGCAAGGATAGCGGCATTCATCGCTCCGTTGATGGCAACCGTTGCTACAGGAATGCCCGGAGGCATCTGAATGATAGAATAAAGTGCGTCCACACCATCGAGCACGGAACCTTTTACAGGTACTCCGATCACCGGCAATGTAGTGTTAGCCGCAATTACACCGGGAAGGGCGGCAGCCATTCCGGCAGCAGCGATAATTACTTTAATGCCACGGTTGCGGGCATTCTTCGCAAACTCTTCCACAGCTTCGGGCGTGCGGTGAGCAGAAAGAGCGTTCATTTCGAACGGTACATGCATATCATTCAGTAGCTGTGCAGCCTTCTCCATAACAGGAAGGTCGGACGTGCTGCCCATGATAATACTTACAATTGGAGTCATAGAATAAAAATTAAAAGCCTCTTCACAGCCCTTTCACGAAGAGAGGGGGTTCAGCTACATTCAACTTATATTAGTTATATTTCTGTTTGCACTATCCGTTTACCACGGCTTTATACGCTTCGGCATCCAGTAGATCTTCCACCGCTTTTACATCCGCCGGCTTCACTTTAATCAACCAACCTTCGCCATAGGGATCTTTATTAACCAGTTCCGGGTTTTCTTCCAATGCTTCATTTTGTTCGAGCACCTCACCTGCTATCGGCAGGAAAAGATCGGAAATAGTTTTCACTACTTCAATCGTTCCGAAAGTTTCACCGGCTTCCAACGTTTCACCAACAGTCGGGATATCTACGAACACAATATCGCCCAATTGTTCCTGTGCATAATCGGTGATACCAACGTATGCAATGTCTCCGTCAACGCGAATCCATTCGTGTTCGTTCGTGTACTTCAAATTCTGTGGAAAGTTCATAATGATTAGTTTTTAGGATTTATACTGTTTTAAAATAAAAATACTCGAAATAAGATGTTACTCACCGGATGAAGTACCAAAAGGGCACATATCAGACCGACAGCAAAACCGGAAAGCACCTCACCCAGCGTGTGATGTCCCAGAACAATGCGTGCAGAACCCAATATACCGGCAATCAAAATAAACAGGCATAGCCATCCGACCGGATTGTAACCGAACAAGGCACTGAAAGAAATCAAGCCTCCGATCACCCCACCCATTCCTGCCATGTGTTCGCTCAACTTCCATTTCAGGTTTACTGCAATGCAAATGATAGACACTACCAGGGAAGCAAGAATGATACCAGTCATATACCACGGGATATTCAGCCTACGCATCATCAGCAGGCAGAACACATACGAGATGATGGTCAGCAGAATAGGTACATAACGCTTCTTACGTTCACTCAACTCCTGACGGGCAAACCCATTGATTTTACGAAACAAGAAAATTGTAATAGTAGGTGTCAGTATGGTGAAGCAGTAAACGATTCCCAACACTATCAACTTATATTGTATCGGCATGATACGAAGATAAGAAAACAGGAATAACACCAGAAACGATAAAAACGGAATAGAAAATGGAGTAAAGACCATCGAAGTGACTCTCGCCACCTGCAACATCGTCTTATCCGCTATGATATGTTCTCTCTCTCTGTCCACTCTTCTTTGATTACTAGTTACTAATTATAAATTACAATTCTCATTCTTCATTGTCAATTATCCATTATTTCCGCAGTCTTGCCACGGGGATATTCAGTTGTTGACGGTATTTGGCTACTGTCCTGCGGGCAATGGGATAACCTTTCTCCTTTAATATATCCGCCAATTCATCATCGGTCAGGGGTTTCTTCTTGTCCTCGCCTTCAATACACTCTTTCAGGATCTTACGAATCTCACGGACAGACATCTCTTCGCCATCTTCTGTGGTATATCCGTCGCTGAAAAAGTATTTGAGCGGATAGATACCGTAATTCGTCTGTACATATTTACTGTTACTCACACGGGAGATTGTCGAAATATCCAATCCCGTACGTTCCGCCACGTCTTTCAGAATCATCGGTTTCAATAGCGATTCATCTCCTTCCAAGAAGAAAGGACGTTGCAGGTCGATAATCGCCTGCATGGTAACCATCAAGGTATTCTGACGCTGACGGACAGCATCGATAAATCCTTGTGCCGCATCCATTTTCTGTTTCAGAAACATCATCGCTTCTTTAGATTCCTTAGACTGGTTAGCCCTGTTTTTTGTATGCTCCTCCACCATTTCCGTGAAGTCACGACTCATACGGAGTTCGGGAACATTGCGGTTATTGAGACTTACATTGATGGTTCCGTCATCATACGTTTCCACAATAAAGTCAGGAACTATTTGTTGGAGATTTCTGCCAATTGCTTCTCCTAAAGAAGCACCCGGACGTGGATTCAGTTTGGTTATTTCAGTAATGGTTTCCTGGAAAGTCTCTTCATCAATATCCAGTTTCTTTATAATCTTCTCCCAATGTTTACGGGTGAATTCTTCGTAACATTCTCTGATAATCCTTTCTTCCAGATTCAAGATAGGACTGGGAGTTTTCTCTTCTTCTTTTTTCCGGCGAATCTGTATCAACAGACATTCCTGAAGACTACGCGCACCGATACCTGCCGGATCGAAGTCCTGTAAGATGTTCAATGCTTCTTCCAGTTCTTCTTCGGTCGATTCGATACCGGCATAAATCGCCAGTTCGTCGCAGATACTTTCCAAAGATTTGCGAAGCAATCCGTCATCATCCAATGAACCGATCAGGTATTCCACCAAGTCACACTGGTGCTCTGTCAGGTTGCGTTCACGCAACTGTTCTTTCAGGATTTCATAAAAAGAGGTGGAGTCGGAAAATGGAATATCCTCCGCTTGTTCATCTTTCGAACGGTTGTTCTCTTGCAATTTATAATCGGGAATATCGTCTTCTGTCAGATAGTCACTCAAAGAATCATAGTCATTGGCATCGCTATCCATGCCATCCTCTGCATTCTCGGTATCGGAATATTCATTATCCGTAGCATTCTCTTCTTTACCTTCTTCAAGTGCCGGATTTTCAAGCAGTTCAGCATGGATACGGTCTTCCAACTCTACTGCGGGAAGCTCCAACAGTTTCACGACCAGAATCTGCTGGGGCGAGAGCGTCTGTACCTGCTGTTGCGCCTGAGATTGTATTTGACGGGAACCTTGTGCCATATTCGTTTTTGCTTTCTACTGTTTCTCGCTACAAAAGTAACTTTTTAACGAGAGATTACACAGATTAGGGAGATAATTTTTAATCCTATAACACAAAATTCGTTATCTTTGTTGCACGAACTTAAAAACTAGGACAATATGTTTGCCAAAGAAACGTATATGCAGCGGAGAGCCCTGCTAAAAAAGAACTTAGGCTCCGGAGTGTTGTTATTTCTCGGAAATGACGAGTGCGGACTGAATTACGAAGATAACACATTCCGTTATCGTCAGGATTCCACTTTCCTTTATTATTTCGGACTTTCATGTGCCGGACTTTCGGCTATTATCGATATAGATGAAGACAAAGAAATTATCTTTGGTGATGAGTTGTCTATCGACGCAATCGTATGGATGGGATCACAGCCGACGTTGCACGAAAAATGCGAACGTGTAGGCGTAAAAAATCTGATGCCGTCTGCTGACATTGTAAGCGACCTCCATCAGTGTGTACAGAAAGGGAAAGCAATTCACTATCTGCCTCCTTACCGCCCTGAACATAAACTGAAACTGATGGACTGGCTGGGTATTCCTCCCGCACATCAGGAAGGTTCTGTTCCATTCATCCGTGCCGTGATCGCTCAACGCAACTATAAATCTGCAGAAGAAATCGTAGAAATAGAAAAGGCTTGCGATGTAACTGCCGATATGCATATTACAGCTATGAAAGTACTTCGTCCGAGTATGTACGAATATGAAGTGGTAGCTGAAATGAACCGGGTGGCCGAATCTAATAACTGCCAGCTATCATTCGCTACAATTGCCACTATCAACGGGCAGACTCTGCACAATCATTATCACGGAAATAAAGTGAAGCCGGGTGATTTGTTCTTAATCGATGCCGGTGCAGAAGTAGAGTCAGGTTATGCGGGTGATATGTCGTCTACCATTCCTGCCGATAAGAAGTTCACCACCCGTCAGCGTGAAGTATACGAGATTCAGAACGCCATGCATCTGGAATCCGTAAAGGCTCTCCGTCCGGGTATTCCTTATATGGACGTATACGAACTGTCAGCCCGCGTCATGGTGGACGGTATGAAGACGCTCGGATTGATGAAAGGAAATACCGAGGATGCTGTACGCGAAGGTGCCCATGCGTTGTTCTATCCGCACGGACTAGGTCACATGATGGGATTGGATGTACATGATATGGAGAATCTGGGAGAGATATGGGTAGGTTACAACGGTCAACCGAAGAGCACACAGTTCGGTCGCAAATCGCAACGCCTCGCTATTCCATTGGAACCGGGTTTTGTACACACGGTAGAACCGGGTATTTATTTTATTCCGGAACTGATCGACATGTGGAAAGCAGAAAAGAAATTTACCGATTTTATCAACTACGAGATAGTGGAGACTTATAAGGACTTCGGTGGTATCCGCAATGAGGAAGATTATCTGATTACAGAAACCGGTGCCCGCCGATTAGGCAAGAAGATTCCTTTGACACCGGAAGAGGTGGAAGCTTTAAGATAAAAAGCCTCATCAAAATAAAAGAAGAACCTTTCTTCTATTCAAAATCAATAGCGGAAGCTTTTCATCCGGATGAAAAACTTCCGCTATTTTTGTCAAAGTACCAAATAGTCCATCTAAAATCACATTTTTTCTACCCTTCTTTTCCCGAATCTTGCGTAATATTGCAACAGAATTAAAATAATTCACTTTTTAATGATATAAAAACAATGAATAACACCATGAAGAGACTACTTTTATCTGTATGGCTATTGTCACTTTCCTTACTGTCCGCCGTAGCTGAAAACTATCCTTATAAAAGCGATGTGCTTTGGGTCACCGTACCCAATCATGCCGACTGGCTTTATAAAACCGGAGAAAAAGTAACTGTAGAAGTACAATTCTATAAATACGGCATCCCCAGGGATAATGTAACCGTCACTTATGAAATTGGCGGTGATATGATGCCTGTTGCCGATACAAAAGGAAGTATAACTTTAAAGAATGGCAGGGGGGTGATTCCTGTGGGCACAATGAAAGAGCCGGGATTCCGCGACTGCCGCCTGAAAGCAACCGTAGATGGAAAGACCTATTCACATCATATCAAAGTAGGATTTTCACCGGAGAAACTTCGCCCATATACAACCATGCCTTCCGATTTCAAGGAATTTTGGGAAAAGGCTAAAGCGGAACAAAAGGAGTTTCCCCTAACGTATACCAAAGAACATGTCGAAAAATATTCCACTGATAAAATAGACTGTTATCTCGTAAAATTGCAACTGAACAAACGTGGACAATGCGTCTACGGATATTTATTCTATCCGAAAAAAGAAGGAAAGTTCCCGGTTGTCTTATGCCCTCCGGGAGCAGGAATCAAAACCATCAAAGAACCTCTACGCCATAAATATTATGCGGAACAAGGATGCATCCGTTTTGAATTCGAGATACACGGCCTCAACCCGGAAATGAGTGAAGAAGAATTCAAAGAAATCAGCAACGCTTTCAATGGCAGAGAAAACGGCTACCTGACCAATGGGCTCGACAGTCGTGATAATTATTATATGAAACGGGTATATCTGGCCTGTGTGCGTGGCATCGACTTTTTAACATCCCTACCGGAATGGGATGGCAAAAATGTAATTGCACAAGGAGGTAGCCAGGGAGGCGCCCTGGCGTTGATCGCTGCCGGACTGGATGAACGGGTGACAGCCTGTGTCGCCAATCATCCAGCATTAAGCGATATGGCAGGCTATAAAGCCGGACGTGCCGGTGGCTATCCTCATTTCTTTAGAAATTCGGTGGATATGGATACCCCCGAAAAAATAAAGACAATGGCCTATTATGATGTAGTGAACTTTGCTAAATTGATAAAAGCAGACACCTATATAACATGGGGATTCAATGATGACACCTGTCCTCCGACAACCAGCTACATCGTATACAATGTACTAAACTGTCCGAAAGAAGCACTGATTACTCCCATTAATGAGCATTGGACTTCCAACGATACCGAGTATGGACATCTGCTTTGGATAAAGAAGCATTTAAAGTGAAGTTTTAATCATTCCATCTGGATGCGGGCAATTCTTTTTTCCCGTAACCTTTTTTCCAGGCATACGCTTTCCTCTTCCTGAGATAAAGCGTATCGCCGCAATGTTTCATCGCCTCCCAATTAAAGATAGAATGGTGACAGATGATCTTTTCAAACCAATAAAGTATGTGATAAGTCACGAATGGTAACACCATCCACCACCATGAAAACAGTAACGATAAAATAAGTGCTGGTATCAGGGTTAAAGAAAAACATTCCCAATACTGTCTGGCATGAATTCGGAGTTCCATATCTTCCCAGACTTCCAGATATTTATAGCGGGTAAAGAAAAACCAGCCTAACATAAAATAGTGCTTCTTCCCTTTTCCTAAGAACCACTTTGCTAAAAGACTATTATAAAAAATCATATTCACATTTTTTTTGTTGCATGTAGTCCCTTCTTAACAGCAAAAGTAATTAAAGGTTCAATATTTTAAAGTTTTGCATAACAACCATAACATTCTTTCCCTAAATATCACTCAAATATTGTTTATTTTTGTGTTCCCTTGCTTCACTACAACAAAAGGTTTATTTGTATTTTCTGCAAAGGAAACACAATTCACGAATATATCCTAATTTTTCTGCTTAATATTTAAAGCTGCTTCCTCCTAAAAATTCACGCAACAAAGAAGTAGGCGGAATTTCTTTATCCTGTACCGGAACAAAATATTTGATAAACTTCAACAATCGGTAGGCTTCACAATATTCAGGACAGTTACGCGGAACACCCATCAGAATAGGCTCAGCGTGTAAACGAAGTACGGCAAACTCAAAAAGTAGCGCTGAATTAAACATGACATCAGCATTTTCCTGATAAGGGAATATCCATTTGTCTTCACCGGCACGTACACTAGGCCAGCGTGATATGGTTTCACGTGCAGAATATCCCCGATAATTAAAGTCGCGGATGATGCGACGCAACAAACGGTTGTCAGTAGTTGGAATCCAGTTATGGTCATCCAACGAAATAGTAGTCAATGCTGAAACATAAATCTTGAATTTCCGTTCGGCTGGTATATGCGGTGTCAGTTCCGGATTTAAGGCATGAATACCTTCCAGAATCAGAATTGTATTATCTTCTATTTTCAGTTTATCACCTTTATATTCCTTTTTGCCAAGAGAGAAATTAAAACGTGGTAATTCCACCTCCTCGCCACGAAGAAGCGCCTGCAGCTGTTGATTAAACAATTCCAGATCGAGCGCATAAAGTGATTCATAATCATAGTTTCCGTTTTCATCCAAAGGGGTTTCTTCACGGTCTACGAAATAATTATCCAAAGAGATCGGGAATGGCTTCAAGCCATTTGTCATCAGCTGAATAGAAAGCCGTTTGCTGAATGTTGTCTTTCCCGAAGAAGACGGGCCGGCAATCAATACCAGTTTTACCCGGTTACCGTTCTCGCCACGATGGAAGATAGTATCGGCTATCTGCGCTATCTTTTTCTCCTGCAATGCTTCCGCCACATTAATCAAGTCAGTGGCATGTCCTTCTTCACAGGCAAGATTAAAATCTCCGGCATTATTAAGCCCCATGATATAACTCCAATTCAGATATTCCTTAAAAACATCCAGCATCTTCTCCTGCTTCACAACTTCTTCGAGCATACTTGGGTTTTCACGACTCGGAATCCGGAGTAGCAACCCATCATAATACTTCACGATATCGAACAATTTAAGATATCCGGTGCTGGGAAGCAGATTACCATAATAATAATCAATTGTATCACCCAATGTATAATAATAGGTATAAAGAGAACCGGAAGTTTCAAGTAATCTCACTTTATCATTCATCCCCCGCTCGCTGAAAACCCGTACCGCTTCCGCCGTATGACATTCAATGCGGTGATAAGGAATATTTTCCGCAATGATCTCCTGCATCCGTTGCTTGATACGCGTCACATCTTCGAGTTCAATGGGGCGTCCAATCCGCAAATTGCAGAAATAACCTTTTGAAACAGGATGTTCCACAAACAATTTTCCCTCGGGAAAGAGTTCCGTGACAGCCTTAAACAAGACAAAACAAAGCGAACGGACATAAGTACGCATACCGGACTGATCTCTCACATCCAGAAACTCTACATCCTTATTATTATATACTCTGAAATTAAGTCCCTCGGAGCGATTATTGACCTTGGCACTCACTACTTGATAAGGAAAATTAAGATTAAAACCGTAATAAATATCCAAAAGTGAGCTTCCGATAGGGAATTCTTTGGAATTATTGTTATTTTTGCAACATATTTGTAACATCTGTTTCATCGAGTTCGTTAAAAGGTGAATAATTTGGGACTAATATACTTATAATCAGATTGAGAACAAATAACCATTAAAAATATTATAGATGGAATATTCTTTTTATGATTTTTTAAAGCTCATAGGCTCATTGGGACTCTTCCTCTACGGAATGAAAATCATGAGCGAGGGCTTACAAAAGGTCGCGGGTGATAGATTGCGAAGTATTCTAACGGCAATGACCACCAACCGGGTAACGGGAGTTCTAACAGGAGTGTTGATTACAGCCCTTATCCAGTCTTCTTCAGCAACGACGGTGATGGTCGTTAGTTTCGTGAATGCCGGGTTACTTACACTTGCCGAATCCATCAGCGTTATTATGGGTGCCAACATCGGTACTACTGTAACTGCTTGGATCATTTCAATTTTCGGATTTAAGGTCGATATGGCTGCTTTCGCTCTTCCCCTCTTAGCCATTGCCCTCCCGCTCATCTTTTCTGGAAAAAGCAACCGCAAGTCCATCGGTGAATTCATTTTTGGTTTTTCTTTCCTTTTCATGGGGCTCTCTTATCTGAAAGCAAACGCCCCCGACCTGAATGCCAATCCGGAAATGCTTGCCTTCGTACAGAACTACACGGATATGGGATTCTTTTCCATTATTCTGTTCTTGCTCATCGGTACAATATTGACCATGATTGTGCAAGCCTCTGCAGCTACCATGGCAATCACATTAATTATGTGTGCCAACGGCTGGATCAGCCTGGAACTGGGAGCAGCACTCGTATTGGGAGAAAACATCGGAACGACTATCACGGCCAATCTTGCCGCACTTACAGCCAACACACAGGCTAAGCGGGCAGCATTGGCCCATTTTGTTTTTAACGTGTTTGGGGTCATTTGGGTATTGATTGTCTTCCATCCTTTCATGGATCTAGTAAACTGGGTAGTAGACACCTTCTTTCAAAGCAGTAATCCAGAGGTTGCTATTTCCTACAAGCTATCTGCTTTCCACTCTATCTTCAATATCTGTAACGTATGTATCTTGATATGGGCTGTAAAACTGATTGAACGTACCGTATGCGCTTTAATCCACCCCAAAGAAGAGGACGAAGAACCTCGCCTGCGGTTTATCACTGGTGGTATGCTTTCCACTGCTGAACTTTCCATCCTTCAGGCACGTAAGGAAATCCATCTTTTCGCAGAACGTACCCACCGGATGTTTGGCATGGTGCAGGATCTGTTGCATACGGAAAAGGATGACGATTTCAATAAGCTGTTCAGCCGGATAGAGAAATATGAAAATATCAGCGACAATATGGAACTTGAAATAGCCAACTACCTGAATCAGGTATCCGAAGGCCGTTTGAGTTCTGAAAGTAAGTTACAGATACGCGCCATGTTGCGTGAAGTGACAGAAATTGAAAGTATTGGCGACAGCTGCTATAATCTGGCACGTACCATCAACCGGAAACGTCAGACTAATCAAGACTTTACCGAGAAACAATATGAGCATATTCATTTCATGATGAAGCTGACTAACGATGCACTTGCCCAAATGATTGTGGTAGTAGAAAAACCGGAGCATCAGAGCATTGACATCAACAAATCCTTCAACATTGAAAACGAAATTAATAATTATCGTAATCAACTGAAGAATCAGAATATTCTGGATGTGAACAACAAAGAATATGATTATCAGATGGGAGTTTACTACATGGATATTATCGCCGAGTGCGAGAAACTTGGCGACTACGTAGTGAATGTAGTAGAAGCCAGCAGTGATGTGAAAGAGAAAAGAGCTTCTTAACAGATAAAATAAAGAATAAAAAAGGAGAATCAGTAGTATCAATACATACCTGATTCTCCTTTTTATATCTAATAGTATCTTTTATAAAATCAATTATATACGTATGATTCAGCCAAACGCCAGAACAATGTAGATTCCGGAACAGTAGTTGTACGAAGCACTTTTGCAGTCCCGCCTTCTGAGGCCGGATTTATATTGGCAAAAATATTCCATCCCTTATTAAAAGAGCAGTTACTATAATAGTATGATTTGTCACTGCCTGTCAATGTAAAAGAACGGTCGGCATACTGATAACTCACCAATGTAGCTTTTCCGGCAGAAGACCCTTTACCCGACCAGTTGGAAATAGCAATTCGCCCCACCCTTTTATTTCCATTAAAAACAAAGAAATCTCCTAACGTCGCCACAAGAGCGTCCGCATCATCTGAGGTTCCGGTCCAGTAACCACCCATACCATTACGCCGGTCTACTGTCTGAAGCTTTTCCGAAGGAAAACTAGTGGGAAGTGTCATTACTATTTGCCCGTTCTCATAAGGAAAGCTAAGAGTCTCAATCACTTGCCAATCAACACCCGTCACTTTCACCTCAACCCGGTCAAATGTGAAGTCCGCAGGTATATTCTGTATATCTTTTACTACAAGCGTGCTATAATCCGGAACATCCAGAGCAGGAGGTTGCTCTTCATTCTCATCGTCGCTACAACCAGCCATCAAAAGGCTGAATATCAATAATACAAAGATTACAGGGTATGATAGATACCTTAGATCGGTTATGACGGTTGCTCTATTATACATAACTTCCGATTTTTGCATCAAAGATATCACATTTATAATCAGCAGAATAATTTCCAACCATAAAAATAAAAAATGACCGGGTATATATTTATACACCCAGTCATTCTCCTCTTAATAATTCTCTCTCTTGGTTTTATCCTTCGTACGGTTCAAAGTCTTCTTTTCCGACTCCACATAATGGACAAGTCCAATCATCAGGAATATCTTCAAATGCTGTTCCTGGTTCAATTCCACTTTCCGGATCTCCTTGTTCGGGGTCGTAAATATATTCACAGACCGTGCAAATGTACTTTTTCATAACGTTCGTATTTTTAATTGGTTTTCTAAATAATATAACACAAATAGCAAGATATTTGTTCAACACTATTTTTAAACTAAAGAAAAAAACTATCTTTGTAGTCATATTATCAAGCTAAAACAACAATATTATACTATGCTTATAGCACTATTGTCTACCTTAATAGTTTTATGCGCAGTCCTACTAATCAGTTTTTTATTGGAACGTAGGAAATGTCTGCGGATGCAACAACGATTGTTCCGTGAATCCAGAAAGTTGGAACGCACCAGCCATATTGCCGGCGCCATCTTGAAAAATGTGCATGCCTTTATCCTATTAATAGACAATGATTTCAAGGTACTGAAGACTAACTATTACCAAAAAACCGGAACCAGAAAAGGAACAGAAGAGAAAAGAGTGGGCGACTTGTTGCAATGTCGCAATGCATTGGCAGCCGAAGGAGGTTGCGGCACACATAGTTTCTGCGGCTCTTGCCCGATACGTACCGCCATACGACAAGCCTTCGAACAGAGACGAAACTTCACGGATCTTGAAGCCACTTTATCCATAGTTACATCTGATAATACTACCGTGGAATGTGATGCAGTAATATCCGGTTCTTACTTCCTTCTGAATGAAGAAGAGAACATGGTAATCACCGTACACGATGTTACCCGCCGAAAACAAGCTGAAAAGGAGTTACGGCTAGCCAAAGAAAAAGCAGAAAAAGCCGATATTTCAAAATCTGCCTTTTTAGCCAACATGAGCCATGAAATCCGTACCCCTCTCAATGCTATTACCGGATTTGCAGAGGTATTAGGCAGTGCAACTACAGAAGAGGAAAAGGCCCAATATCAAGAAATCATAAAAATGAATGCCGACCTCCTGATGCAACTGGTCAACGACATTCTCGATATGTCAAAAATCGAAGCCGGAACATTGGAATTTGTGCAGACAACAGTTGACTGTCAATCAGTTACTTTCAGATTTACAACAACTTTTTCAAATGAGAGTCGATGACGCCGGAGGAAATATACAAATTATAGCGGAATCATCCCGTTCTTCCTGCATGATTCAAACAGATCGGAACCGGGTGGCACAAGTGCTTTCAAACTTTGCCGGCAACGCCATTAAGTTCACCCATAAAGGTAGCATCCGCCTCGGCTATGAAACTAGAGATACCGAGCTTTACTTTTATGTCAAGGATACCGGAACCGGAATTCCAGCAGAGAAATTACCGGATGTATTCGAGCGTTTCGTGAAACTGAATAAAGATAAAAAAGGAGCCGGACTGGGACTTTCCATATCTCAAACTATTGTCGCCAAACTTGGCGGTCAAATCGGAGCGGATTCCGTAGAAGGTGAAGGCTCTACATTCTGGTTTACAATTCCTTATCGGTCATGTGGTAAACCACGCTAACAAATTCGACTTCATAAAAAGTTTTAATTAAACATTCTATCACAATTTTATGTTGTATTTTTGCGGTTCAAACTAAACGCATGTATCTGCATGAGTACAAATAAAAATGACTATTATCATTTAGGACTTACTGATGACGAAGTCCTACAAAGCAGGGAGAAAAATGGTATTAACCTGTTAACGCCCCCCAAGCGTCCTTCTCTCTGGAAACTTTATCTGGAAAAATTTGAAGACCCGGTTGTCCGTGTATTATTAGTAGCAGCCGCTTTCTCATTAATTATCTCCATCATCGAAAACGAATATGCCGAAACAATCGGAATCATAGCCGCTATCTTATTGGCTACCGGAATCGGTTTCTTCTTCGAATATGATGCCAGTAAGAAGTTCGATCTGCTGAATGCAGTCAATGAAGAAACTCTGGTAAAAGTGGTCCGAAACGGACGCGTACAGGAAATCCCTCGTAAAGACATAGTGGTAGGTGATATCGTCATTCTGGAAACAGGTGAAGAAATTCCCGCTGATGGAGAGTTGCTGGAAGCTATTTCTCTGCAAGTGAACGAATCCAATCTGACGGGAGAGCCTGTTATTAATAAAACTACTGTAGAAGCTGATTTTGATGAAGAAGCGACTTATGCCTCCAATCTGGTGATGCGTGGCACTACAGTGGTGGATGGACATGGTACCATGCGCGTGCTGCATGTGGGAGATGCTACTGAAATCGGAAAAGTAGCCCGGCAGAGTACAGAGGATAACCTCGAACCCACCCCGCTGAACATACAGCTCACCAAACTCGCAAATCTAATCGGAAAGATAGGTTTCACCGTTGCCGGTCTGGCTTTCCTTATTTTCTTCGTGAAGGATGTAGTGCTATATTTTGATTTCGGTTCGCTGAACGGATGGCATGAGTGGCTTCCGGTTTTCGAACGGACACTGAAATATTTTATGATGGCAGTTACGCTGATTGTAGTAGCTGTGCCTGAAGGATTGCCAATGAGTGTCACGCTTAGTCTGGCATTGAACATGCGTCGTATGCTTTCCACCAACAATCTGGTGCGGAAAATGCATGCTTGCGAAACAATGGGAGCCATCACCGTGATTTGTACGGATAAAACCGGTACACTGACTCAAAATCTGATGCAAGTGCACGAACCCAATTTCTATGGTATAAAAAATGGCAGTGACTTGTCTGATGACGATATTAGCGCACTTATCGCAGAAGGAATCAGCGCCAATTCAACAGCTTTCCTTGAAGAATCAACCAATGGAGAAAAACCCAAAGGCGTAGGAAATCCAACCGAAGTGGCTTTATTACTCTGGCTAAACAAACAGGGAAGAGATTACCTGCAACTCCGCGAACAAGCTCATGTTCTCGATCAACTCACCTTCTCTACCGAACGGAAATTCATGGCAACTCTTGTTGAATCTCCATTGATCGGCAAAAAAATACTTTATATAAAAGGAGCTCCTGAAATTGTTTTGGGTAAGTGTAAAGAAGTTGTTCTGGATGGACGGCAAGTGGATGCGGTAGAGTATCGTTCTACAGTGGAAGCACAACTGTTGAACTATCAGAATATGGCTATGCGTACACTTGGATTTGCATTCAAGATTGTCGGAGAAAATGAACCGAACGATTGCACGGAACTAGTTTCAGCCAACGACCTCAATTTCTTGGGAGTAGTTGCCATCTCCGACCCGATTCGTCCGGATGTACCTGCTGCGGTTGCAAAATGTCAGTCTGCAGGTATCGGCATCAAGATCGTGACCGGTGACACTCCGGGAACTGCCACAGAAATCGCACGCCAGATAGGTCTTTGGAACCCTGAAACTGATACGGAACGAAATCGAATCACCGGTGTCGCATTTGCCGAATTGAGCGATGAAGAAGCACTGGACAGAGTGATGGACTTAAAAATCATGTCCCGCGCCCGTCCGACAGACAAACAACGTCTGGTACAACTGCTTCAACAAAAAGGAGCAGTGGTAGCTGTAACCGGAGACGGAACGAATGACGCTCCGGCTTTGAATCATGCCCAAGTAGGTTTATCGATGGGTACAGGTACTTCTGTAGCCAAAGAGGCTAGTGATATTACATTGCTCGACGACTCTTTCAACAGTATCGGAACCGCTGTTATGTGGGGACGTTCACTGTATAAGAATATCCAGCGTTTCATCGTTTTCCAGCTAACGATTAACTTTGTGGCATTGCTTATCGTTCTGCTAGGCTCCGTAATCGGTACGGAACTTCCGCTGACTGTAACACAAATGTTATGGGTGAACCTGATTATGGATACTTTTGCCGCTTTGGCTCTTGCCTCTATTCCACCCAGCGAAACGGTGATGCTTGAGAAACCTCGTCGCAGTACCGATTTTATTATCAGTAAGGCAATGCGGTCTAATATAATAGGTGTGGGCTCTATCTTCCTCATCGTATTGCTCGGAATGATTTATTATTTCGACCACAGTACGCAAGGAATGAATGTACACAACCTGACTATTTTCTTCACCTTCTTTGTCATGCTGCAATTCTGGAATCTGTTCAATGCCCGTGTATTCGGTACTACCGATTCGGCATTCAAGGGACTTTCCAAATCGTATGGGATGGAGCTTATTGTACTGGCTATTCTTGCCGGACAATTCCTCATCGTACAATTCGGTGGAGCCGTATTCCGCACGGAACCGCTCGACTGGCAAACCTGGCTTCTTATTATAGGCGTTTCGTCCACGGTGTTATGGGTTGGAGAACTTGTTCGCCTTGTTCAACGTATTATTCACAAAAAAGACAGAAATGAAAAGTAAAGGAATAAAAAACCTTCTTATTGATTTGGGTGGTGTACTTATCAATCTCGACCGCCAACGTTGCATTGAGCACTTTCAGAAGTTAGGGCTCCAAAACGTGGATGCATTGCTGGATATCCAGAACCAGGACGGACTCCTGATGCAACAGGAAAAAGGATTGATAACACCTGCCGAATTCCGTGACGGAGTTCGTAAAATGATAGGCAAAGCAGTTAGCGACAAACAAATAGATGCAGCCTGGAATAGTTTCCTGGTAGATATACCCACACAAAAACTGGATTTATTATTAAAATTACGTGAGAAATATGTCGTCTATTTATTGAGCAATACCAACCAAATTCATTGGGAATGGACATGTGCTCATTTGTTTCCTTACCGCACCTTTAAGGTGGAAGATTATTTTGAAAAAACGTACCTCTCTTTTGAAATGAAAATGGCCAAGCCCGAACCGGAGATATTCAAGGCAATCATAGAGGATGCCGGTATCGAGCCGAAAGAAACGCTTTTTATTGATGACTCTGAAATGAACTGTAAGACAGCCCAAAATTTAGGAATTTCTACCTATACAGCGAAAGTAGGCGAAGACTGGAGCCATCTTTTCAACCTCAAATAATTTTAGAGATATGCAGATTATACGTGACACATCGGCAATTACCCCGGAACCCTGCGTAGCTACCATCGGTTTCTTTGATGGAGTACATGCAGGACATCGCTATCTGATTCAGCAAGTGAAAGAGATAGCCGCCGCCAAAGGTCTACGCTCTGCATTGGTTACTTTTCCCGTTCATCCCCGAAAAGTGATGAATGTGGAGTATCATCCGGAACTTCTGACTACCCCCGAAGAAAAAATAAGTCTGCTTGCAGACATCGGGGTAGACTACTGCCTGATGCTTGATTTCACTCCGGAAATTTCCCGGCTCACTGCCCGGGAGTTTATGACACAGTTGCTAAAAGAGCGTTATCAGGTAAAATACCTGGTTATCGGCTATGACCATCGTTTCGGACATAACCGCAGCGAAGGTTTCGAGGATTATGTACGTTATGGAAAAGAAATTGGCATAGAAGTAATTCGCGCCAAAGCGTATACCAGCAATATAGAAATAGGGAACGAACCCAACATTCCGGTGAGCTCTTCCCTGATCCGCAAACTTCTTCATGAAGGAGAAGTTAGCCTGGCCGCCCATTGTCTGAAATATGAATATTTCCTTGACGGGATCGTAGTAGGCGGCTATCAGGTAGGCAGAAAGATAGGTTTCCCAACGGCCAATTTACGGGTGGATGATCCCGATAAACTGATTCCTGCCGATGGCGTATATGCCGTATGGGTAACATTTGACGGGAAAACGTATATGGGGATGCTGAATATAGGTGTCCGCCCGACGATTGACAATGGTCCGAACCGGACGATTGAGGTGAATATCCTCCACTTCCATTCTGACATATATGATAAATTCATCCGGCTTACTTTTGTTAAACGGACACGTCCCGAACTGAAATTCTCCAGTATCGACGAGTTAATAACACAGCTCCATAAGGATGCTGAAGAGACAGAAACAATTCTTAAAAAATAGATTCTTATGCAAAAGTCATTTATGAGCATCTCTTTGGTGGTAATAGCTATATCCATGTTAGCTATGTTTATCTATAGTTTCTTTACCACTAAATAAAAAACCATGAAAACGGCTATCAAATTAGTATTAATAGACCTTCTCATTGCACAGATTGTCGCCCCTATCCTGATTATGATTCCCTGTACGATCTATTTGTTCGTCACCACGGGAAATCTGGATAAAGTCACTCTGACGCAAATGATTATGATCCCGGCACAACTAGCCGGACAGATTATGATGGGTATTTATCTATGGAAAGCCGGTTATATCAGTAAAAAGAAGACAACATGGTCACCCGTATCAGCTCCATTCCTAATTTGTAGCGGACTAGCTATTCTCACCGGTGGTTTTCTGGTATCCGCACTGATGGGACTGCTAGACTGGATACCCAACATCATGGAGCAATCTTTCGACATTCTCCAATCCGGTTGGGGCGGTATTCTTGCAATAGCTATCATCGGTCCTGTACTTGAAGAACTGTTGTTCCGCGGAGCCATTACCAAAGCTTTGCTGCAACAATACAACCCGACGAAAGGCATCCTCATTTCAGCACTTCTATTCGGTGTCTTTCACATCAATCCGGCCCAGATACTTCCGGCATTTCTGATTGGTATCCTGCTGGCATGGACATACTATAAAACCGGCAGTCTGATTCCCTGTATACTCATGCATATATTGAATAACTCCTTAGCAGTATATCTTAGTATCAAATACCCCGAAGCAGAAAATATGGACGACCTGATTAACGGTACCCCGTATCTCATCGTCCTATTCGGGTCAATCCTCCTGTTTATCGGTATCATACTGACCATGAACCACCTGACTTCCCAAAAGCAGCAATAAAAAAGGGAAGTTTTTACTTCCCCTCTTTCGCTTTGAATGCTAATGCATACATTCGTATTTGTTTTACCATCGACAGCAAACCGTTGCTACGCGTTGGCGATAGATGCTCTTTCAGTCCGATCTTGTCTATAAAATAAAGATCTGCATTTAAGATTTCATCAGGAGTATGTCCGGAAAAGACTTTAATCAACAAGGCAATAATCCCCTTTACAATCAAAGCATCGCTTTCTGCTTTAAAAACGATTTTACCATCCACATCATCCGCTTGAAGCCATACCCTGCTCTGGCATCCTTCAATCAGATTTTGTTCCGTCTTATATTTTTCTTCAAGTGGTTCCTGCTCATTCCCCAGATCAATAAGTAATTGATAACGGTCCATCCAATCGTCGAAGTCACTGAATTCCGCAATCACTTCATCTTGTAGTTCATTAATTGACATTATAGTAATTATTTAATTAGACAATATACCAATGTGCGAATAGCAGATGCCGTATTTAAAACCGGCATATCAATCTATCAACACCTTATTATATTATTTCTCAATTCTATTATTTCTCATTATAAATCACTTCCAATACCGTCTGACCGACTGCTTTCAACGTATTCTTATCAATATGTTCCATATTGTCATTGACAGTATGCCATGTCGGGGTAAAATCACCTTCCTGATTGTAGGGAATGATATCGATCGTTTTAATACGTGCCAGACGATTTATGAACAGATGGTCGTCTGTTACAAATCCTCCGTTTCCATCCATGAAAGTCTTTCCGTAACCCGCTTTCTTTGCCGCTTTCCAAACCTTCTTATTTATGTCCGGAGCAAATTCTTCCGAATACCCTTCTTTCATAAACACACTGCCTTCACCTCCTACCATATCGAGCAGGATACCAAAACGTGCATTATATCCTTGTACATGAGGATTACGTGCCCAATACTGCGATCCCAGACACCAGAATTCCTCCTTATGCTTTCCTGTATAAAACTGTGGCGCACCATAGTCCTCTGCATCCAACAGAATGATATCAATCCCCAATTCCGGTTGTTGCTGATTGACCAGACGAGCTATTTCGAGCAAAGCTCCTACCCCACTGGCACCATCATTTGCACCCAGAATCGGAGTTTTATGGTTCTTCTCGTCAGGATCGTTATCAGCCCATGGGCGTGTATCCCAATGTGCAAACAAAGCGATTCTCTTTTTACTTTCCGGCTTATAAGAACCGATAATGTTTCTCGCTTTCAACAGCGTACCGTCATAAGCAATCAAATCAGCATATTGATTAGTCACTTGAGCACCGAAAGCCTCTAATTGACTGGCAAGGTAATTGCCACAGGCAACATGTTCTTTAGTGTTAGGAACACGAGGTCCGAAATCTACCTGATTCTTTACATACAAATAAGCACTATCCGCATCAAACTGAGGTACATTCACAACTGTCTTTTCGTCTTGTTCACTCGTACTATTTGCCTTGTTACCTCCACCGCAAGAGAATGCTGATAATAACAAAAAGGCACTCATTAATACTATCATAGTTTTCTTTTTCATCGTCCTTTTATCTATTAAAGCCTCAAAATTAGTCATTTTCACCACAGCATCGTTCAGATGGAATGGATTATTAACATATAAACTTTAGTTCCACATTTTTCTTTCCCACCACAAGCTCTACTTTTGCACCGTTGATAAGCGGGAGATTATGAGTCACATGCCCCACCGGGAAATTGAAACAGACGGGATAATCATACTCTTTTACTAAATCTGCCAAAGTAGCATACAGTTCCTTGCCCAACGAACAGTCTTCTTCATATTCTGTAAATTGACCGATAATCAATCCGGACAGTTTTTCTAACACGCCCCCCAGTTTCAAATTATACATCATACGTTCGATGGCATGCGGACGTTCGCTAACATCTTCAATAAACAGTATAGTGCCTTCCGCCGGAATATCATAAGGAGTGCCACGCAAACCGTAGGCTACCGCCATGTTACCGCCATGCAAAACGCCTTGTGCCGTCCCCTGCTTGTTCAGTTTATGCTTCTCGCACATGTAAGAAGGAATATTTCCCAATAGAATATCCTTCAGATAGTTCGCACAAAGATCGTCTTCCGGTTCCACCGTAAGATGACGTGCCATCAATGAATGAAGGGAAGCATATCCATTTTTCTGAAACAGATTGTGCAAAGCGGTTATATCGCTAAAGCCCAGTAACCATTTCGGATGTTCACAAAAGGCCGTAAAATCAATTTTATCGATCAAATGTACCGCCCCGTACCCTCCACGGCTGCAAAGAATAGCCTTCACTTTAGGGTCGTCCATCGCATCCTGCAAATCTTTCAGCCGCTGCTTGATTGTCCCGGCATATCTTCCGGATGAACTTCCGGCATGCTTTCCTATAGCCACTTTCAAGCCCCATGATTCCATCCGTTTCTTGGCTCCTTTTAGGAATTGTTGGTCTATCTTACTCGAAGGTGATACAATAACCACTTTATCACCTTTCTGCAAAAAGGGAGGAAATTGAATATCCATATATGTTCTTATTTTATTGACTTTCGTTGATAAAAACGCACCCAGTCCACTTCCATTTCTACCGGAAGATCCTCGGGAGAGACTGCTCCCACCCACGAACCTCCCAACTGCATATCAATCAGCAGATAAAAGGGCTGAGTAAAAGGGAATTGTCCTTCTTCTTTCGTTTGTATGCGGGGGTAAGTAAACGTATGTACATCATTGACATAAAATGAAAGACTGTCCGGATACATTTCGACTGCAAAAATATTGTAGCGGTCAGGGTGAATCACTCCCGTAGAATGTGATACCGGATGATCCTTGATCCCCAGCGTATAAGTGTAATGGGAATGAACTGTCTGATAAGCAATAGAATCGTTATTCAAACGTTCCATGATATCAATCTCACCGCCGGATGGCCATGCCGCTCCTTCAGGCAACATCCAGATGGCAGGCCATGCTCCTCCCGCCGCATTCAACTTGGCACAAATCTCAATACGCCCGTTCGTAAAAGCCTTTTTGCCTTTTGTATACACACCGCCTGTCAAATAAGGGGCAGTGTCATTGCGTTGGGTATGATTGGCAATACCTCTCAACACCAGTTTGCCTTTACGCATGGCATAGCAGGAATCAAAGTCTGTCATATAGTTATTCCAGTCTGACTTACCTCGTGGAATCTTGCTCCAGACCTGTGAATCGAAACTCTTTTTCTGATTAAAGTTCTCTTCCCAGATCAAAGACCAACCGGAAGACGTCTTGCTGCTTTTACAGGAAACAAGCGTCCAACAAAGGAGAATTAAGCTAAGAAATAATAGATTTTTAAACTGTTTCATGGTGCTTTTATTTTATTGGGGGATTTATTTGCAAAAATACAGGAAAAAACGGTTCCATGCACATCCAACAGCCAAAACAAATAAAATATAGCAAAATGTTACATAATGGATGTAATTTTTCGGGTTATAATCATTATTTTTCCAATCATTTTTCTGATATTTGCTAAAAATCTAACGTTATGGAACCTATTCTAAATTTTGCCCAGTTAACGGCTCATCTTAAAAAACTAAACCATAGAAAACGAATTGCCGTGGTCTGTGCGAACGATCCTAACACTGAATATGCCATCTCCCGTGCTTTGGAAGAAGGGATTGCAGAATTTCTGATGATTGGAGATTCTACCATTCTGAAGAAATATCCCACGCTCAAACAATATCCTGAATACGTAAAAACCATCCACATAGAAAATCCGGATGAAGCGGCGCGCGAAGCTGTCCGCATTGTGCGTGAAGGAGGAGCGGATATTTTGATGAAAGGGATTATCAATACGGACAACTTACTGCATGCCATACTCGACAAAGAAAAAGGTTTGTTACCGAAAGGGAAAATCCTCACGCATCTGGCAGTAATGGAAATTCCTACTTACCATAAACTGCTTTTCTTCTCGGATGCCGCCGTCATTCCGCGTCCTACTTTACAGCAACGTATAGAAATGATTTGGTATGCTATCTGCACCTGCCGTCACTTTGGTATCGAACAACCGCGTGTCGCATTGATTCACTGCACAGAAAAAGTGAGTGCCAAGTTCCCTCATTCACTAGATTATGTGAATATCGTAGAACTTGCCGAAGCGGGAGAATTCGGAAATGTGATTATTGACGGCCCGCTGGATGTACGTACTGCCTGCGAACAAGCAAGTGGTGATATTAAAGGGATTGTATCTCCTATCAACGGACAGGCAGATGTCTTGATATTCCCGAACATTGAATCGGGTAATGCATTCTACAAATCCGTCTCTTTGTTTGCACAGGCAGAAATGGCAGGATTGCTGCAAGGTCCTATTTGCCCTGTAGTACTTCCATCGCGTAGTGATTCCGGCTTGTCCAAATATTACAGCATTGCAATGGCATGCTTACAAGTGTCAGGAGATTGCAAATGCAGAAAACAAGTCAGCCAAGTCACCGGCTCATCATTCTAAATTCACCACTAAAAGCCTACTATTCATGAAAATTCTGGTTATCAATCCCGGTTCTACTTCTACTAAAATAGCAGTTTACGAAAATGAAACTCCGCTGTTTGTCAGTAATATAAAACATTCTGTAGAAGAACTATCCGCTTTTCCCGAGGTGATAGACCAGTTTGAATTCCGGAAAAACCTGGTGTTACAAGAATTGGAAAACAATAAGATACCTTTTTCTTTTGATGCAATCATCGGACGCGGCGGTTTAGTGAAACCGATACCGGGCGGAGTGTATGAGGTAAATGAGGCCATGAAACGTGATACAGTGCATGCTATGCGTACCCATGCTTGTAACTTAGGAGGATTGATTGCCAGCGAACTGGCCTCCACATTACCCGACTGTCCGGCTTTCATTGCTGATCCGGGAGTGGTGGATGAACTGGAAGATATAGCACGCATTACAGGTTCTCCCTTAATGCCGAAGATCACCATCTGGCATGCATTAAACCAGAAAGCAATCGCCCGCCGCTTTGCCAAAGAGCAGGGAACCCAATACGAAAATCTGGATTTAATTATCTGCCATCTGGGAGGTGGCATCTCTGTCGCAGTCCATCACCACGGACGAGCCATTGACGCCAACAATGCATTGGACGGTGAAGGTCCTTTCTCACCGGAACGTGCCGGTACACTTCCCGCCGGTCAACTGATCGACCTATGTTTTAGCGGTCAACTCACCAAAGACGAATTGAAAAAACGTATCTCCGGACGCGCCGGACTGACCGCCCATCTAGGTACAACCGATGTTCCCGCCATTATACAATCTATCGAAGAAGGAGATAAAAAAGCGGAACTGATACTGGATGCCATGATTTACAATGTTGCAAAAGCGATAGGAGCCAGTGCCACCGTACTTTGTGGGAAGATAGATGCCATCCTTCTGACAGGAGGTATCGCCTATTCGGACTATGTGATTTCAAGACTGAAAAAAAGAATCTCTTTCCTGGCTCCCATCTATGTTTATCCCGGAGAGAATGAAATGGAGTCGTTAGCATTTAATGCCATAGGAGCACTAAAGGGGGAATTGCCGATACAAATCTATAAATAGGCGGGCGCACAAAAAGGCTATTCAGTTACCAATCACCAAGCAATCTGATAGTTTCTGTTTCTAATTGGAAACGGCTAACTGTACAGCATCATTCACAATGCCTGCTAATATAAAGTCTTGAGCACATAAATGGTTCGACCAAAAAGAACACTAATACAAATAATAACAGTAAGGTATATTTGTCTATTTCACATAGATAGTTGAATAACATAGTAAAAAAGTACTTTTGCGATAGTTTCTTTAGCGGGGTTAATAAAAAAAGCGCCTATTAGCCATCGCATTAACCACGATTTTAACCACGACCTTAACCACGAAGCTATACCTTTGCCATGTCTCAACCCGTTGGAACATTCAACATTGGCAACACATGAAAACGCTGTGATTACTTCGCAAGCTATAAACTCAAAAAGAAAATTATGAAGAAATGTTGGTTATTATTTTTAGTGCTTAGCTGCACGCTTCTTGCCCAGTCCAAAGACTGGACACAATACGTTAATCCGTTAATGGGAACACAATCATCTTTTGAATTATCAACAGGTAACACCTACCCTGCCATTGCCCGCCCTTGGGGAATGAATTTCTGGACGCCACAGACCGGAAAAATGGGAGACGGATGGCAATATGTCTATACAGCCAATAAAATCCGTGGATTCAAACAAACTCATCAGCCCAGCCCATGGATAAACGATTACGGACAGTTCTCCATTATGCCGATGGTGGGTAAACCTGAATTCGACGAAGAAAAGCGGGCTAGCTGGTTCGGACACAAAGGAGAAGAAGCAACTCCTTATTACTACAAGGTGTATCTGGCCGAATACGATATTGTCACGGAGATGTCTCCGACCAAACGTGCTGTTCTCTTCCGGTTCACTTTCCCGGAAAACGCACATTCGTATATCGCAGTCGATGCATTTGACAAAGGTTCTTTTATTCAGATTATCCCAGAAGAAAACAAAATTATCGGTTATAGTACACGCAATAGCGGAGGAGTTCCCGAAAACTTCAAGAACTATTTTATTATTCAATTCAATAAGCCTTTCACCTATAAAGCCACTGTAAATAATGGAAATATTCAAGAAAATGCAACCGAACAGACAACTGACCATGCAGGAGCCATTATAGGTTTTAAAACTCAACGTGGAGAACAAGTACATGCACGCATCGCCTCTTACTTTATCAGCTTCGAACAGGCTGCAAGAAATATGAAAGAATTAGGAAATGACAATCTGGAGCAGATAAAACAAAAGGGACAGAAAGCATGGAACCAAGTACTGGGAAAAATCGAAGTGGAAGGAGGAAACCTCGATCAATACCGCACTTTCTACTCCTGCTTATACCGTTCGTTACTTTTCCCCCGAAAATTCTACGAACTGGACGAAGCCGGAAAACCTGTTCATTACAGCCCTTATAACGGGCAAGTTCTACCGGGATATATGTTTACCGACACCGGATTTTGGGATACCTTCCGGTGTCTTTTCCCATTACTGAATCTGATGTATCCGTCGATGAATAAAGAAATGCAGGAAGGGCTCATCAATACCTACAAAGAAAGCGGATTCTTCCCCGAATGGGCCAGCCCCGGACACAGAGACTGCATGATAGGAAATAATTCGGCTTCCGTACTGGCAGATGCTTATTTAAAAGGTATTAAAGTAGAAGATGTGAAAACTTTGTACGAAGGGTTAATACACGGAACAAAGAACGTACATCCCACCGTATCTTCCACAGGAAGACGCGGATACGAATATTATAATAAGTTAGGCTATGTCCCTTATGACGTAAAAATCAATGAAAACACAGCCAGAACTTTGGAATATGCCTACAATGACTGGTGTATCTATCAATTAGCCAAAGAATTAAAGCGACCGGAAAAAGAAATACAGCTCTTTGCCAAACGGGCGATGAACTATAAGAATGTATTCGATAAAGACTCCAAGCTCATGCGAGGAAAAAATGAAGATGGAACATTCCAATCTCCATTCTCACCATTGAAATGGGGAGATGCATTTACCGAAGGAAACAGCTGGCACTACTCATGGTCTGTATTCCACGATCCACAAGGATTAATTGACTTAATGGGAGGAAAAGATATGTTTATCACTATGCTGGATTCTGTATTTTCCGTACCTCCTGTCTTTGATGAGAGTTATTACGGGCAGGTTATTCATGAGATTCGTGAAATGACAATCATGAATATGGGGAATTACGCGCATGGCAACCAACCAATCCAACACATGATCTACCTATACAACTATGCCGGTCAACCCTGGAAAGCGCAGTATTGGCTACGCCAGGTCATGGATAGAATGTACACACCGGGCCCTGACGGATATTGTGGAGATGAAGATAATGGGCAGACTTCGGCATGGTATGTTTTCTCCGCATTAGGTTTTTACCCCGTATGTCCGGGAACCGACGAATACGTCGTTGGAGCTCCTCTTTTTAAAAAAGCAACCTTACATCTTGAAAACGGTAACAGCCTCATCATCCGTGCAACCGATAACAACAAGAAGAATATGTATATTCAAACAATGAATCTGAACGGCACAGAATATAAAAAGAACTATCTACGCCATGAAGACTTATTAAAAGGAGGAAACATTAACTTCCAAATGGGAAGCCAGCCCAATTTAAACAGAGGAACGGAAGAGGAAAGCTTTCCTTACTCCTTCTCTAAAGTCCTAAAAAAGATTCGTTAAATTCATAAAAAACAAGAGACTGTTTAACTAAGTCTCATGTTGATAAGTTTGCCTCTATTATGGGAATCCATAGCAGAGGCAAATTTTATTCTTCAAGACTTATTAGGGATATTCATTAAAAGGAAAAAGTGATCTCCTTATTCATCAACGTTTCAAAAATCAGAAAAAGATAGAGGAGCCACACACCTTATAGCAACATGTATGCTACTTGTCTCTTAAGAAAGAGTTACCTCCTCCAATAAAGCAAGCTCCCAACTACGCCAAACAATAGTAATTAACTTCAACTCACCTTTCGCCCTGGCTTCTGCCACTAGTTCGTCTTCACTATAACGAAGCAACTGACCACGTGCCTCATCGGCAAGGATACGTATTTCTTTTTCCGAAGCACCGGCTTTTGCATATTTCACCTCAAGCAGATAGGTGAAAGGAGGCAGTACAGGAACCGACGGACTAGGTTTGAAGAAGAAATCTGCAAAACCCTTATTCAATTCGTATTCCGGATAGAGCTGATAATAACGATACATTCCTAAATAGGCAAGCAAGAAGCCTTTAATGTGCGCTTCACCTTCAATATATTCACGGATACGACTTTGCTCACGAACAGCATTGGCGATAAAATCGAACAAAGGTTTCCAGTCTCCCCTGAAAGCCATATTCTCAAATAAAGCACTCATCCTGTTCATGTCAATTTTAAAGATATCATGCTTGATGTAGCCTTGTATCAAGAAATTAAACAGTTGTTCTCTTACAACCAAATTCGGTACATGTAAAATGGGTCTTCCCACCATGTCCACACCTTTGATGGAAAGAAGTCCGAAATAGAATAATAAAGACTTGAAATTACTGGGGTCCGTCATCTCCAATGCAGAGAAATGAGTAACGATGTCAGTAGTGATTTCTCCTTGCTCGGCTATTTCCTTTATAACGGAAAAATTCTCTCCCAACCCGTGATCTAGCTTTATCAAGTATGCCAACTTGTTAAAGTCAGTGCGAATATTGGGATCTACGATTTCTTCAGGCTTTTCCCCATGCAAAACAAAAGACTTCATAAAATAAAGTACCATATCAGAATTAAACATACAGTCCACCAATCTACTTCTACTAAAGCAATAATTGTCATAATTAGGTTTCATCATGACAACAGTTTCATCTACAGATTGCATCAACACTCCTTGTTCTTTATAATAAGTCAGCATTTCACGCAATTCTTTCTCACTAAAACCAACTAAATCATTAAACCAAGGATCAGTCGTTATATTGGTTCCGATGTTAAAGCCACTAGTCACATCATCCATCGTCACCGGACTCACTCCGGTAATAAACAACCGTTCAAGAGCGGCTCCGGTTCCGGTAGTGGCAGATTTTATCACGTTAAAGAAGCCACGAATAAAACCTTCGCCATGCGTTGCTTTCCTATAAAATTCCGTACCGTAAGTCGAAAGAATGGTATTGGTGAAATTATCATATTCATCAATGAGTAAATAAATACGAATATTTTTCTTACGGGTAGCATAGGAATTAATCGCAGACAGAAAAGCACCGGGTTCTTCTTGTATTTTCTCATCAAGAACATCCCAAATTTCTTTTCCTAACAAATCTTCATACTTAAAGACAAAATCTTTAAGTTTGCTACAACAATGCAGCTTAAACGATAGTTCTACTTCATTGACATTGGAACTCACTTCCGAAAAATTAAATCGCATGATGAGAAACTGATTGTGGAGCTTCGTCGGATGCCGACCTATGTATAGCTGACCAAACAACTCGTCAAACTGTTCAGCATGATTTACGTCATAATAGGCCTCTAACATAGCCAAAGTCAGACTCTTCCCAAATCTACGGGGACGTATCAGAAACAGATAAGGCGGTTGCATCTCTATTTTTTCAATGAACATTGTCTTATCTACATAATAATAATTCTCTTTCTGAATTCGGCTAAAATCAGTTATTCCGTAAGGTATTTGTTTCATCATATTGCGATTCCTTTCAATTTATCTGTCTCTTATTTCTGCAGACTTTTTTCAATATTCTGCAAACGGCGTTCTAATGCTGCATACTTTTCATCCTTTTCTTTTAAAAGACGCTCGTAGAGTTCAGTGATTTTGTCGATAGGATTGAAGTTGTTAACTCGACTATCATTAATACTATCTTCGGTATCAGACTTAACTATACCCATGCTGATGTTTGCCCCACCTGCACTTTGTTCTGAATTATTCACCGTATTATTTTCAAACACCACCGTCTGTGCATCCTCCTCCAAAGTCTTGAGATAATCGAAAGGGACATTCAATGCACGTGCAAAACGTTGCAACATCTCATCATCAATCACTTTCATCTTCTCATATTTAGAAACAGCAGGTTGTGAGAGATGTACTAATTCACTCAAACCCTCCTGGTTCATATCCTTTTCAATACGGGTACGACGTATATTGCGTCCGTGATGGACTCTCCCAATTGTCAATTCTTCTGTTTCCATTTTTATTTTCTTTCTTTTTAAAATCCAACAAATATACAAATGAAAAGTTTCGCTCGAAGCAAATATACGAAAAAAACGAATAGATGTGATAATATGGATAAAAGGAATATTACAACCTGACAAATAGAATAAAATGAATACTTCAAACAGCGCATAATGTGTTAAATTATCACGAACTTTACCGCACGAAAGGGCAACAAAACAAAAGAGCAAGTGAAGATGAAAAGAATATTGACAAGCAAAGAATACAGGTTCATAAAAGGGCTCAAAGAATTGATGACTAAATACAATGCAGTGATCTCTACAGATGCACAAGGAAAAATTGAGATTGTTGTGAATGAAGACGACGAATCATTTGATTTTGAAACAGAAAGCACGATCTATTTAGGAGAATGTTTTTCGGATGATGAGCTAAATGAATTACTGGAAAAGAACTTAGCACACATAATACGAATAAAAGAGGAGTATAAAACAAACTTGTAAACGGATTTATATAATTGAAAAATCATTAATCCAAATTTCTATATAAACACCCCACCAGATTTCTTTAGAACCAACGGCCTCTTCCTTTTAAAGGAAGGGGTCGTTCCTTTAAAAGGAGTGAAGCTTTGGTTTTAAAGCAAGAAAAACGACCTTATTAACTGGTATATTTGCCTGTATCATAAACTTTTTAAATAAAAAAGCTCTTTCAAAGAAATTTTTCTCATATCTTTGCGACGTGTTAAGTTAATAAATTGATTAAGGTCGATTTTTGACTGTTTCGAATCGGGAAGTATGGGGGTACTTTCCGATTCTTTTTTGGGGAGGATATAATAAGGTGTCTTTCATCTTTTTAAAGGTTTTAATAAACTGAATAAATCTAATATATACTAACTCTATATATAAAACAGTTCAGCTCCGGATGATACTAATAAGAAATCTTATTTTTTAAGATATACAGAAATCATCTCCTGTAAAACCTAGTTTTAGGCGGAAACCTCATTCTTGTTTCATAAACGAACTATTTCACCACAGAGGACACGGAGGACATAGAGTTTTCAGAGTTCTAGTTTAGAGATAATTATAGCCTCTGCGTCCTCTGTGGTGAAAAGGCTAAAAGAAGTATGCTGATAGAAAAAAAGAAGGCTGTTTCAAAATTAAATTTGAAACAGCCTTCATTATATATAGAAGCTATCGCTTTCTTACTTCTTTTCCGGTCTTGGCAACAAAACCTTTCTTGAAAGTTTGAATTTGCCAGTTTTCGGATCGATATCAATCAGTTTTACCTCGATTTCATCACCTTCTTTGATTCCGGCTTCTTCTACTGTTTCCAGACGTTTCCAGTCAATTTCGGAGATGTGCAGCAAACCATCCTTGCCCGGCAAGAATTCGATAAATGCACCATAAGGCATAATAGAACGAACTTTACCTTTATAAACTTCGCCTACTTCAGGAACAGCAACGATTGCTTTAATCATGCGCATTGCATCATCAATACATTTCTTGTTTGTTCCGGAAACTTCGATGCGTCCCATACCATCAATTTCTTCGATAGTAATCACAGCACCAGTTTCTTCCTGCATACCTTGGATGATCTTTCCACCAGGGCCGATCACAGCACCGATGAATTCTTTAGGAATTGTCATCGTTTCGATACGTGGAGCATGTTCTTTCAGGTCGGCACGTGGTTCAGCAATTGTTTCAGTAATCTTATTAAGGATATGCATACGTCCTTCTTTAGCCTGGTTCAAAGCACGTTCCAGAATGTCATAAGACAGACCGTCTACCTTGATATCCATCTGTGTAGCAGTGATACCGTCTTTTGTTCCGGTCACCTTGAAGTCCATATCTCCCAAGTGGTCTTCGTCACCCAGGATATCAGACAATACAGCATATTTTTCTTCGCCCGGATTCTTAATCAATCCCATAGCGATACCCGATACCGGTTTCTTGATCTTCACACCTGCATCCATCAATGCCAATGTGCCGGCACATACGGTAGCCATAGAAGAAGAACCGTTAGATTCGAGGATATCTGAAACCACACGTACTACATACGGATAGTCAGCAGGAATCTGTCCTTTCAAAGCACGCCAAGCCAAGTGACCGTGACCGATTTCACGACGACCTACACCACGTTGTGCTTTTGCTTCGCCTGTAGAGAAAGGAGGGAAGTTATAGTGTAACAAGAAACGTTCTTTTCCGTGTTCCAAAACATCGTCGATAATCTTCTCATCCAGTTTTGTACCCAGAGTAACAGAAGTCAATGACTGTGTTTCACCACGAGTAAAGATAGCAGATCCGTGAGGGCCAGGCAGAGGACCTACTTCACACCAGATCGGGCGGATTTCGGTAGTCTTACGACCATCCAGACGCTTACCTTCGTCAAGGATAGAACGGCGCATGGCCTCTTTTTCTACATCGTGGTAGTAACGATCGATCAATGCAGCCTTTTCGTCCAATTCTTCTTCAGAGAATTGAGCTTTGAATTCTTCGCGGATCGCTTCGAAAGCAGCAAAACGTTCGTGTTTGTTATTGTTTCCGGAAGCAGCAACTGCGTAAGCCTTGTCGTAACATGCTTCGCGAACAGCCTTGCGCAAGTCTTCGTCGTTTACTTCGTGGTTGTATTCACGTTTTACAGTTTTTCCAACCTCTTCAGTCAACTCCATCTGCGCTTTGCAATGAATCTTGATAGCTTCGTGAGCCACTTTCATTGCTTCCAGCAATTCAGCTTCAGATACTTCATGCATTTCACCTTCTACCATCATGATGTTCTCATAAGTAGCGGCTACCATCAAGTCCATGTCAGCTTTTTCCAGTTGTTCAAAAGTAGGATTGATAACGAACTGACCGTCGATACGTGCTACACGCACTTCAGAGATCGGTCCGTTGAAAGGAATATCTGAAACGGCAAGTGCTGCAGAAGCGGCAAGTCCTGCCAATGCATCCGGCATATCCACACCATCAGCAGAAAAGAGGATGATGTTCACATATACCTCTGCGTGATAATTATCGGGGAATAAAGGACGGAGAGCACGGTCGACAAGACGGCAAGTGAGAATCTCATAATCAGAAGCTCTACCTTCTCGCTTGGTGAAACCACCGGGAAAACGGCCGAATGCCGCAAATTTTTCTTTGTACTCTACCTGTAAAGGCATAAAATCTGTTCCGGGAACTGCATCTTTAGCGGCACAAACAGTAGCTAACAACATGGTGTTTCCCATGCGGAGCATTACAGAACCGTCTGCCTGTTTTGCCAACTTTCCCGTCTCGAGCGTGATGGTTCTTCCATCAGGTAACTCGATTGTCTTAACAATTGGGTTAATCATAAAAATTGTTTTATCTATACTTTTTCTTTCAAAATTCCTGCAAAGATATACATTTATCGTGGTAATTAGGTGGAAATGAGGTAAAAAGTTAGTGGCGAACTGATTTTTTTTCAAAATTAGGATGAAGAACACAGCAAAATGCTTTGACTAATCTCGAAAAGAAGTATATTTGCATCTCGTTAATAACACACACTATATGAAAAAGGTTACTTTTGCAGCGCTCGCCGCACTTACTATTACTGCTTGTAGTTCCGGCCCTAAATTCCAGGTGAACGGGGATGTATCAGGAGCCGACGGTAAAATGCTTTATCTCGAAGCTTCCGGTCTGGAAGGTATTGTTCCGCTCGATTCAGTGAAGCTGAAAGGGGAAGGTACATTCAGTTTTAAGCAGCCTCGTCCCGAGTCACCCGAATTTTACCGTTTGCGGATTGACGACAAAATCATCAATTTTTCTGTAGATTCTATCGAAACAATTCAAATCAAAGCTCCGTATGTGGATTTCTCTACTACTTATACGGTGGAAGGTTCGGAAAACAGCAATAAGATAAAAGAACTGACGTTGAAGCAGATTCGCCTTCAAAAAGAGGTGGACAATTTACTGGCATCTCTGCGCAGCAACGGAATAGGGCATGATGTATTTGAAGACAGCCTGGCAACATTGCTCAACAACTATAAGGAAGATGTCAAAGTGAACTATATTTTTGCTGCTCCCAACACGGCTGCAGCTTACTTTGCCCTGTTCCAGAAGCTCAATAATTATCTGATATTCGATCCGTTGAACAATAAAGACGATGTGAAATGTTTCGCAGCTGTTGCTACGAGCCTCAACAATGCGTTTCCTCATGCGGTACGTTCCAAGAACCTTTATAATATTGTAATCAAAGGAATGAAGAACACGCGTCAGCCGCAAACAAAAGCTCTGGAAATTCCACAGGACAAAATCGTAGAAACCGGTATTATCGACATTGCCTTGCGTGATGTGAAAGGAAATGTGCGCAAGCTGACCGACCTGAAAGGCAAAGTCGTTTTGCTCGATTTCTCTGTATTCCAGTCGCCTGCCGGAGCTCCTCACAACCTGATGCTTCGCGAACTATATAATGAATACGCAAAACAAGGACTGGAAATATACCAAGTATCTCTCGACGCGGACGAACACTACTGGAAAACAGCGGCAGATAATCTTCCATGGGTCTGTGTGCGCGATGGAAACGGAGTTTACTCTACCAACGTAGCCGTATATAATGTTCGTCAGGTTCCATCTATCTTTTTGATTAATCGTAACAACGAATTGAAGCTTCGTGGCGAAGACATTAAGGATTTGGAAGCAGCTGTCAAGTCATTGCTCTAAGTTGTTATAATTTAGCATATTTCATTTAAATATGTTACATAGCATCTTTTTTCACTTGACACGTATCACTTAAAAGGCTATCTTTGCAAAGAAATAATGAAAAGAGGGTTCCAACATGGCTCATGTTGGAATTCTTTTTTGTTTATATGACCATTTAAAACAATTAAAGGAGGAAAACATCATGGCTTATATGTCAGAAGAAGGTTACAAGAAACTGATGGCGGAACTGAAGGAACTGGAAACTGTGGAACGCCCGAAGATCTCTGCGGCAATAGCCGAAGCCAGAGATAAAGGAGACTTGTCGGAAAATGCAGAATACGATGCCGCCAAAGAGGCGCAGGGTATGCTTGAAATGCGCATCAACAAATTGAAAGCTACCATTGCAGATGCCAAAATCATCGATGAATCTAAATTGAAAACAGATTCCGTACAGATTTTAAATAAGGTGGAACTGAAGAATGTAAAGAATGGCATGAAGATGATTTATACCATCGTTTCAGAAAGTGAAGCTAACCTGAAGGAAGGGAAGATTTCCGTTAATACCCCGATTGCACAAGGTCTGCTTGGCAAGAAGGTGGGTGATGTAGCAGAAATTACTGTTCCACAAGGTAAAATTGCACTGGAAGTAGTAAACATATCAATTTAACGTAAAGGCAGGTCTCCATGTGAGGCTTGCCTTAATTTATCAATAAAAGTTATGGCAACAATATTCAGTAGAATCATCGCAGGAGAAATCCCCTGCTACAAGGTGGCAGAAAACGAAAAGTTTTTTGCTTTTCTCGATATCAATCCATTGGTAAAGGGACATACATTGGTAGTGCCCAAACAGGAAGTAGACTATATTTTCGATTTGAGCGATGAAGACCTGGCTGCTATGCACGTGTTTGCAAAGCAAGTAGCCTGTGCCATTAAAAAAGCATTCCCTTGCCAAAAGGTAGGCGAAGCTGTTATCGGACTGGAAGTACCCCATGCACATATTCATTTAATTCCTATTCAAAAGGAATCGGATATGTTGTTTTCGAATCCGAAACTGAAATTGTCGGATGAAGAATTCAAGTCCATAGCGCAAGCAATCAACTCCTCTCTATAAAACATGATGATGAAATAATGAAAGGCATTCCGTGATGGAATGCCTTTTTTCTTTACTTTTCTTTACTTTCGGCCACTTCAACCAGGTAAACTCCAATACAGATAAAAATGATTGCAAATGTCTGCGTCCAGCTAAAACGATCTTGTCCTAGAGCAAGGGAAGCAATGGTCGCCACAATCAGAATCAAATAACCATAGATAGCGACTACCGTCGTCTTCAGATATTTCAAACCGACAGGCAGCAGCATATAACTGATAGTGGTCGGGAAAATCAATACGAACATCAGAATAAGGAAAGGCGTCCAATGAAATGGCATGGAGAATACCGGGGCATCAAATCCTGTAATAAACGTGACTATAATGGCAGACACGGCAGCACCGGAAAAGGTATATCGCAACATCGTTATTGCTCCAATGGCCGTGAGGATGCGTTGGCTAAGAATCAGATAGACAGCATACACCACAGAACTTAGAAGACAAAGCATATTCCCCGTAAAAGCATCAGAGGCTAAATCATCGCTTTGCTGGGTTAGGATGCAAACCAACGCTCCTATCAGACCGATAGAAATTCCTATTATTTTTTTAGCGCCCGCCTTCTCCTTATAAAAGAATATCATGATAAGAAAAACCCAAATAGGCTGGAGACTGGTAAATATGGAACTGGAGACAGGAGTTGTTTTACTCAATCCGGCCAGATAGAGAAACATAAAACCGTAAAGCCCCAAAGCCCCCAACAGAAAGAGGAGCCATTTATCTCTGGTTGACGATTTCTCCGGAGGCATAAACCACCCGATCACCCAAAAAGCAGCTGCTGCAAATGTGCAACGAAGCGTGGCTCCTGTCAATGGACTCATCCACAAAGGCAGAAGATACTTTAAGGCATTCATATTTAAACCGCTAAATACTTTCGAGACAGCCATGCTAAGATTGGCTTCCAGTTTCTTATTCTTCATTTTCTATTTTAATTGGTCGTTAAACAAAAAGGTATTACGGCGCCGATATGCCCAGAAAAGAGTAACAATAGTTATCAGAAGATTAAAAATAAAAGGAAACTCCTGTGATTGGGTATGGAATATCCACTGGAAAAAATCGACAATAAAGGGATAAAGCAAGATAGCCAGATAATTCATCATCATCACAAACGCCAAAGCCAATGTGGTCTTTTGCGGCAGTGCGGTCTGGGTGGTCTTATCATAAAGCATAGGTTGAATAATGCCATATCCCAAACCAACCAGGATACATCCGGGAATAATCAGCCATTCGATCGGAGCTATCCAGATTAACAACAATCCCAATGCCATCGACAGCAGGCTGTATGCTTTTGTACGTCCTTTCAGCAGGGCTACAATCTTGTCCAGGCAAAAACCCGGAGCGGTGATGGCCAGAAAGAAAAGCGAAATCATCAATCCGGAATTGCCACTGGAAAAGTGATGCTTTTCCATTAAGAAAGGTAGATTGAAGATCACTACTACCACGATATATGTTATCACGCCATAGAAGAGCATCAACTCTATCAGATGTTTGATGTGAATACCGTATTTGCTGCCTCCTATATCTATGGAAGTAGATTGTTCGGAGGCTTCGTTGTCTTTTGTAGTATCTGCAGAAGAGGAAGGAGAGGGTGTAAAAGCGACTTCTCCCGTCCGGTCTTCTTTCAAATGTCCTACCAGCAGAATGGAAATCAATGGGAGGAGATAGACCAGGAAAGGCAGATGCCAGCTGACTTCTGCAAGATAGCCCGTTACGGCAGTTGCTATCACTAATGTGAAATTAGTAATAGCGGAGCTTAATCCGAACTGTTTCACCCGATAGATTCCTACAAAGTATCTGGAAACCAACCCAGTAGATAAAGGGATAATCAGACCGGAACCGATACCGAGCAAAGCACTTACCACAATTAATTGCCACATTCGATTGGAAATCAGATACAAAATACCGCTCGCGGCAAAAAGCCAGAGTCCGACCTTTAATACACGGACATAATCGACTTTCTCTGTCAGTTTACCACCCAGCAATATAAAAGGAATAATGAGCAGTGATGGCAGCGAAGTCAACATCTGTATGTCCAGATCCGTAGCTTTCGGAAATATCTTCGTAAGATCACCCAATATAGGTGAAACAGCCAGTCCCGGCAATGAAGTCAATGCCGAAATAGACCAGATGGCAATTAAAGTAATAAGAGGAATTGTTCCCCGTCCCGTCTGTATCTTCATAATGCTTATTCGTTAAAAGTTTAGGTTTGAAGAAAACAATAGTTGCTTTATAAAGTTCAAATATGCACCGAAATGAGCCAAATGAACATTTATTGAAACGCAGATTAACGCAGATTTTCGCAAAGAATAAAAAAGTTCTCAAACATGGCGCAGCCTTCTAATAATCTGCGAAAATCTGCGTTAATCTGCGTTTCAATACTTATTTGCTAAAATATCAATTGATTCATAACCGTGTGGGAATGAACTAATCTTAGTTCTTCTAAAATTTAATTGGTAATATGCGATGATTTAATATTCATCATACATAAATTTATTCGTCTGACAGCTGCCAGACGAATAAAATTATGTATCATTAGCCATAAACCCATTAGGCATCAAAAATAAATCTGCACAAGCTCGAAATTAGTTCAAAACTAGTACGATCATAAGCTTTTCCGCTAAATCACAAAAGCTCCGCTTCAATAAGGGCGTCCTCCTCCTTAATAAACGCCAAATAATGTAAAACCGGGAAACTTTCAAACCTATCTGCTGTTGTTGTGGGAAATTCGACGGGGAAAATCCCCATCGCCCTAAACCTTTAAAAAAACAAATTAGTATGGAAGATTTAAATTTCAGAAAAGGTGATGCAAAAACCGATGTATTTGGTTCAGACAGAATGTTACAACCCTCTCCGGTAGAGAAAATACCTGATGGACCTACTACTCCTGAAGTCGCCTATCAAATGGTGAAAGATGAAACATTTGCTCAAACTCAGCCCCGTTTGAATCTGGCTACTTTCGTTACCACTTATATGGACGAATATGCAACCAAGCTGATGAATGAGGCCATCAACATCAACTACATTGATGAAACAGAATATCCGCGTATCGCTGTGATGAACGGTAAATGTATCAACATCGTTGCCAACTTGTGGAACTCTCCTGAAAAAGATACCTGGAAAACAGGTGCTTTGGCTATCGGTTCTTCAGAAGCATGTATGTTGGGTGGTGTAGCTGCCTGGTTGCGTTGGCGTAAGAAAAGACAAGCACAGGGCAAACCATTTGATAAACCAAACTTTGTTATTTCTACAGGTTTCCAGGTTGTTTGGGAAAAGTTTGCACAGTTGTGGCAGATTGAAATGCGTGAAGTGCCTTTGACGCTTGAAAAAACCACTCTTGACCCCGAAGAAGCTTTGAAAATGTGTGATGAAAACACCATCTGTATCGTACCGATTCAAGGTGTTACATGGACTGGACTGAATGATGATGTCGAAGCATTGGATAAAGCTCTGGATGCTTACAATGCCAAGACCGGTTATGACATTCCTATCCACGTAGATGCCGCCAGTGGTGGTTTCATCCTTCCGTTCCTGTATCCGGAAAAGAAATGGGACTTCCGTTTGAAATGGGTACTTTCTATCAGCGTATCCGGCCACAAGTTTGGTTTGGTATATCCGGGACTCGGATGGGTTTGTTGGAAAGGCAAAGAATATCTGCCCGAAGAAATGTCATTCAGCGTCAACTATCTGGGCGCCAACATTACACAGGTAGGTTTGAACTTCTCTCGTCCGGCCGCACAAATTCTGGGACAATATTATCAATTCATCCGCTTAGGATTCCAGGGTTACAAAGAAGTGCAGTACAACTCCCTGCAAATTGCCAAATATATCCATAGTGAAATAGCCAAGATGGTTCCGTTCGTTAACTACTCAGAAGATGTTGTGAACCCGCTATTCATCTGGTATCTGAAACCGGAATATGCAAAGAGCGCCAAATGGACTTTGTATGATTTGCAAGACAAACTATCTCAACATGGTTGGATGGTTCCTGCTTATACATTGCCTTCTAAACTGGAAGATTATGTAGTGATGCGTGTCGTTGTTCGTCAGGGATTCAGCCGTGACATGGCAGATATGCTTCTGGGCGACATCAACAATGCCATCGCCGAACTGGAAAAACTGGAATATCCAACTCCTACCCGTATGGCTCAAGAAAAGAATCTTCCGGTAGAAGCCAAGATGTTCAACCACGGTGGTCGTCGTAAAACCGTAAAAAAATAAAATGATCTATGGATAAAAAAGTAACACTCGCTCAATTGAAAGAAGTGGTACAGGAGGCATACGATCAGGTAAAGGCCAATACCGGCGGCAAGAATGCCGACTATATTCCTTATCTGGCAAATGTCAACAAGGATCTCTTTGGAATCAGTGTCTGCCTGCTCAACGGGCAGACCATCCATGTGGGAGATACTGACTATCGCTTCGGTATAGAATCCGTATCCAAAGTACATACGGCTATCCTGGCACTGCGTCAATACGGTGCTAAAGAGATTCTGGACAAGATTGGAGCCGACGCAACAGGCTTGCCCTTCAATTCAATCATCGCTATCTTGTTGGAGAACGATCATCCGTCTACCCCACTGGTAAATGCCGGAGCCATCTCCGCCTGTAGTATGGTACAACCTATCGGTGACTCTGCCAAGAAATGGGATGCCATCGTAGGAAATGTGACAGACCTATGCGGCAGTGCCCCGCAACTGATTGATGAATTGTACAAGTCGGAATCGGACACCAACTTCAACAACCGTTCTATCGCATGGCTATTGAAGAATTACAACCGGATTTATGATGACCCGGATATGTCATTAGACCTTTACACCCGCCAGTGTTCATTGGGAGTTACCGCATTGCAGCTTTCCATCGCAGCCGGTACAATCGCCAACGGTGGTGTGAACCCTGTGACTAAAAAAGAAGTTTTTGATGCCGTCCTGGCTCCTAAAATCACTGCCATGATTGCCGCCGTAGGTTTCTACGAACATACCGGCGACTGGATGTACACTTCCGGTATTCCTGCAAAAACAGGTGTAGGTGGCGGTGTGATGGGCGTACTGCCCGGACAGTTCGGTATTGCCGCATTTGCTCCTCCTTTGGATGGTTCGGGCAACTCCGTGAAAGCGCAGTTAGCTATTCAATACATCATGAACAAGCTGGAATTGAATGTATTTAGCAACAACCATATCACCGTTGTTGACTAAAATTCTCTCAATCTCTTTTATAAGAAAGGTAAAGGTTACTATCTATTGATAGTAACCTTTTTCTATTCCCCTTACCCTCTTGATTTCCCGCCAATGTTTCAATACAAACGGCATCATTTTTCAAATGCTACAAATTGAACTTACCCCTGAACAACTCTAGTTATTAAAATGAGATAGCTGTTATTAACCCGGATAAGGTAAAGTTTGATTCATTCAATAACGGTTATAACAGCGTCGTGTCTTATCTCTTCTCAACAAAGATAGAAAGTAATACCTCTTTTCCACCCCTTTTCCTTCGCCGCTTATAAAGAAAAGTAATTATAGTATTAAGAAAAGTAATTCATCTTTGGTTTTCAACACTTTACCGTCATCATCACTTCATCTGTTTTTTCATCTTATCCGCAAGCACATTATGATGTGCTTGCTTTCTGTACGGCTGCTTTTTCTGCCAATTCTTTTTTCTCGGAAGCCTTTTTCTCTAGTTCCTCCTCTTCGTAATATTGTTTTCTACGTTTGTTAGATTGCTGAATCAGATTTGTGATATAAACTGTAAAGATAGGGAACATCATCATACCCAGGGCAGCCAACAAAACGGAAAGTACACGTCCGGTCACCGTCTGCGCTATGATATTCGAACCGACGGTAGTGACATCCATAAAAGCCCACCACAAAGCATCTCCATAACCATTCACCAAGGGATTCACCCGATGCTCAAGCACAAAAAATGCCAGACTGGAAAAATAGACCGTTGCCAACAACATCGTCAGATAAGAGACAAACAAACTCGAAGCACGATTGTAGGTCAACCAGCCGACCACAATGGCAAGCGCATATCCTCCTCTCAATAAAGGTATGAAACGGAGAAGATAGGTGATCTCATCCGAAAATGTCCACCCATAATAGGCGATAATATTCTGATAAGGAATCGCCACCAATAAAAAGATAAAATGCGTCCGCAAATAACGTCCCTTATGTTTTGCCAGAAAGAACTCCAATACAAAATCAAAAAGAAACCAAAGACAGATACATAGCTGTACTTTCATATACGAAGACTGTGTATAGAAAGGAATTCCCTTAAAAGTATCTACCGAGATACTAATAACCAGGAATAGGGACATTACTAATATAATAATGTGAAGAATACCATAGATTCCCTTTTTCCCGGAAATAAAATCTGAAAGCGCTGATTTCATAACTACTTAATTTATAATAAAATGATTCATTTATAATTTAGATTGCTTAAAAACAATTGGAGAAAGCGATTGTTTCGGAAGAAGTAAATCCGGGGTTACAATCTCCCATTTCGGGGATGTTAATTAACGAACTTTGAAAGAGATTGCGGAAACATCTCACGCAAAATGTTGTTATAACACTGACTTTAAAATATTTTTCACTTAAAACCTTAACTTATGGCGAATATTAAAAATGCAGTGAAGCTGGGTGTGTTTACCCTGGCTATCATGAATGTTACGGCAGTAGTATCCTTGCGTGGACTACCAGCCGAGGCCGTATATGGAATGAGTTCGGCCTTCTATTATCTTTTTGCAGCTATTGTCTTTCTAATCCCTACATCGCTCGTTGCAGCAGAGTTGGCGGCGATGTTTCAGGATAAGCAGGGTGGTGTGTTCCGGTGGGTAGGCGAAGCCTACGGCAAAAAACTGGGATTCCTCGCCATTTGGGTACAATGGATCGAAAGTACGATCTGGTATCCGACAGTGTTAACGTTTGGTGCCGTATCTATCGCTTTCATCGGGATGAATGACGTACATGACATGTCACTGGCAAACAATAAGTATTATACGCTCGTCGTAGTGCTTATCATCTACTGGCTGGCTACTTTCATTTCCCTGAAAGGTATGAGCTGGGTAGGTAAGGTTGCTAAAATCGGTGGTATGGTCGGTACAATTATCCCGGCTGCCCTGTTGATTATCTTGGGAATCATTTATCTGGCAAGCGGCGGACATTCCAATATGGATTTCAACAGCAGCTTCTTCCCCGACTTTACCAACTTTGATAATGTTGTTCTTGCTGCCAGTATCTTCTTGTTTTATGCCGGTATGGAAATGGGTGGTATCCACGTAAAAGACGTAGAGAACCCTTCCAAAAACTATCCGAAAGCCGTATTCATCGGTGCACTTATCACAGTGTTGATCTTCGTTTTGGGTACTTTTGCATTAGGTGTGATTATCCCTGCAAAAGATATCAACCTGACTCAAAGTCTACTCGTCGGCTTCGACAACTATTTCAGATATATTCATGCTTCCTGGTTGTCACCAATCATTGCTGTCGCTCTTGCATTTGGTGTACTGGCAGGTGTATTAACATGGGTTGCCGGTCCGTCAAAAGGTATATTTGCCGTAGGTAAAGCGGGGTATATGCCTCCGTTCTTCCAGAAAACAAACAAACTGGGTGTACAGAAGAATATCCTGTTCGTACAAGGTATCGCTGTAACTGTATTAAGTCTGTTGTTCGTCGTTATGCCGTCCGTACAGAGCTTCTATCAGATTCTGTCACAGCTGACAGTTATTCTTTATCTGATTATGTACTTGTTGATGTTCTCCGGAGCTATCGCATTGCGTTATAAGATGAAGAAACTCAACCGTCCGTTCCGTATCGGTAAGTCAGGTAACGGTTTGATGTGGTTTGTTGGCGGTCTTGGTTTCTGCGGATCATTGCTTGCCTTTATCCTCAGCTTCATCCCGCCCAGCCAGATCTCTACAGGTAGCAACACTGTTTGGTTCTCCGTACTGATTATCGGTGCCATTATCGTTGTTATTGCTCCGTTTATTATCTATGCTTCCAAGAAACCGTCTTGGGTAGATCCAAACTCCAATTTCGAACCGTTCCACTGGGAAGTTCAGGCTCAACCTGCCACTGTCAATGTCAGTGCAAGTAACGCTAATGCTGCCCGTCCTACCGCAACTTCTGCACATACAGGAGGAGCAACCGGGGCAAGTACAGCTAAGCCTGGTGCAACCGTTTCTAATGCAGCAGCTCCTGATGCGGCATCCTCTGGTGCCACCGCTTCCGGTGCTACTCCATCAAGCAGCAGTTCTGCTACATCCGGCGGAAATTCTACTTCCGGCAAAGCATCTCCGGGAACCGGAGACAAAGATAAGGATGCACCTAAGTCGTAAAGACTAAGTGTTCATCCTGTTCACAAAAAGTAAGAGGCTATTCAAACAGCTTTGAACTTATAAAATTACCCTCACTACAGTGAAGTGCTCCCCTTTAGTCGGTTATAAAACCTTTGGGATGCACTTCACGGTTGTAGTGAGGGTAATTTATTTTAGAGATTTTTGCAGGCCCTCTTATTTAGAAGTATGCCAATCATCATTTAATAGATACAATACCTAGCGATTGGAGATTACTTTATTGCCTGTGACTTTATTAGTCCCGGTTTTATCACCCGTGGCAACACAAAGCTGAAAGTAGATCCCCGGTTAATTTCCGAATCAAGTTCAAGATTTCCACCCAGATTTTGGATGATCGTTTGCGAAAGAGTCAGTCCAAGTCCTGTCCCCTGCATTTCACGATCAAGTTTTATGAAACGTGAGAATATTTTTTTCTGTTCCTCTTTCGGTATGCCAATGCCTGTATCGGACACAACAAAGCAAACCTCTTCCGTTCCTTTCAGGCTGCAACCCAAACGAATTTCACCCGATTCGGTGAATTTCATTGCATTATGTAACAGGTTGGACAATACCTGAATGATACGTTCCCGTTCCGAATACATCATTATAGGTTGTATGTGTGCCTCACAAACCAATTCCACCGACGAGTTATTCAATTTCGTCTTAAAAATTCCCTCCAACTCTCTTAGCAAATCATTGGCATCAAACTCCGTATAAACAAAATCTACTGTTCCCGATTCTATTTGAGAAAGATCGAAAATATCATTCACCAGGCGCAACAAGCGTTCATTATTCTCTGCAATAACATCAGCATACATTTTTCGTTCCTCTTCACTGGAAGCCGATACCATCAAACCGGAAAATCCGACAATTGCATTTAGCGGTGTACGTACCTCGTGACTCATATTAGCAATAAAGGCAGATTTCAATTTATCAGCAGAAATGGAATGTTCTCTTTCAATAGACAGCAGCCTTTGCGCATTTTTCAGCTCCGTCACATCATAAACAGTCAACACCATATAATCTTCACCATGAATATTCAAATAAGTACCCGATACCGATACATCGCAAGGAGTCACTTTCGTTTCATCCTCACTTAATAACTTCATGGAAGCTTCCAGATTTTTAAAACTTGCTTTCTTGTAAAAAGCTTTTCCGATAGACGCACGGATACAACATAGTTTGCATTGTTCATGCTGACCACATTCACCGGCTGCAATCGCATTTCTACAATGCAGCAAATCCCCGACTCTTTTGGTAACTCCACCTACCTGAATCGGAAGACGGTTTAAAGAATAATAATTGGTGTCACAAACCACAAAATCCTTGTCAATCAATAAGAAGTAAGCATTGATGTTCTGCAAAACCAGAGCCAACTTTTTAAGTTCATTCTCTTTGTTTTCCTTCGAATGCACCTCTTTCTGGAGTGACTGGCACTTTGCCCACATATAGATGAAGGCAGCTAACAAAACTATTATAACAATAATCGCCAGTGATGACATAGTAATAGAGTGTTTATATTGTTTTGATCGTTTCAGTGCGTAAATTTATAAAATATGTCGCATAAATAGCTGTTTATCTACATATTTATTCTAACAAAAATGCATTTATATTTCCACGAGTCAGAAATTGGTAAAAATTTCCCTTTAAGTTATTGCGGTATTAAAAAATATACTTATCTTTGCACCCGCAAACGAGAAAGGTGCCATAGCTCAGTTGGTAGAGCAAAGGACTGAAAATCCTTGTGTCCCCGGTTCGATTCCTGGTGGCACCACTTCTTAAGCAATCGGAATGTAGCGCAGTTGGTAGCGCACTACGTTCGGGACGTAGGGGTCGGGCGTTCGAGTCGCCTCATTCCGACAAAATAAAGGGTAGCTTTCTGGAGTACAGTAAGTTGCCCTTTATTTCTATTCAGTCACTTGAACAAATTCAGGACGGATATGTAATAAAACACAACCTATTATATCATGAAAAACAGGATTTATCTCTTTACAGTAGCAGTAGCTTCTTTTATGTGCATCAGCTGCACAAAAACTCAAACTACCCTTTCCGAGAATGAAAAGACAGTCAATCCTCCCATCATGGGATGGAGTTCATGGAATGCATTTCGCGTAGACATCAGCGAAGACATCATCAAGCATCAAGCCGACCTGATGGTGAAAAAAGGTCTGAAAGATGCCGGATATCATTATGTCAATGTTGATGACGGCTATTTCGGAAAGCGCGATGACAACGGAATTATGCATACCCACGAACAACGTTTCCCGAATGGGATGAAACCAATTGCGGATTACGTTCACGGCCTGAGAATGAAAGCCGGTCTCTATACCGATGCGGGCAACAGTACATGTGGCTCCATGTGGGACAATGATGCAGCAGGCGTAGGAGCTGGTATCTATGGACACGAACCGCAAGACGCCCAATTATACTTTGGCGACTGGGGTTTCGACTTTATCAAAATTGATTACTGCGGAGGAGATGCGCTGGGACTTAATGAAAAGGAGCGCTACACTTCCATCCGGAACAGTATAGACAAAGTAAACAAAGATGTTTCCATCAATATTTGCCGATGGGCCTTCCCGGGCACTTGGGCTAAAGATGCAGCAACTTCCTGGCGTATCAGTGGAGATATTAATGCACATTGGGGATCATTAAGATATGTAGTCGGAAAGAATCTCTACCTGTCGGCTTATGCCGGAAACGGACATTATAATGACATGGATATGATGGTCATCGGATTCCGCAACGACAGTAAAGTAGGTGGACAAGGTCTTACCCCGACAGAAGAAGAAGCTCATTTCGGTTTGTGGTGTATCATGAGCTCTCCTTTGCTTATCGGATGCAATCTGGAAAACATGCCGGATTCTTCGCTCGAACTGCTGACAAATAAAGAACTGATCTCCCTCAACCAAGATCCGCTGGGCTTACAGGCTTATGTAGCTCAACATGAAAATGAAGGTTATGTACTCGTAAAAGATATTGAACAGAAACGTGGGAATGTACGTGCAGTAGCTCTTTACAATCCTTCCGATACCATCTGTAGTTTTTCCGTGCCGTTCTCTTCACTGGAATTTGGAGGAAACGTAAAAGTACGTGATCTGGTAAAACATAGCGATTTAGGAAACTTCTCCGGTACCTTCGAACAAACGCTTCCTGCACACAGTGCCATGTTCCTCCGCATAGAAGGCGAAACACGTCTGGAACCGACCCTCTACGAAGCGGAATGGGCTTACCTACCTCTTTTCAATGACCTTGGCAAAAATCCTAAAGGTATTATTTATGCCCATGATAAGGAAGCCTCCGGCAAAATGAAAGTAGGTTTCCTTGGCGGACAACCTGAAAACTATGCCGAATGGCGGGAAGTATATAGCGAAAATGGCGGACGCTATGATATGACCATCCATTATTTATATGGCAAAGGACGACAAATAGAACTGGACGTAAACGGTATCATTACCAAAATCGACTCTTTGGGAAAGGATAACGGTCATAACCAAATCACAGTTCCCGTTGAATTAAAAGCCGGATACAACACTATTCGCATGGGTAATAGTTATAACTGGGCACCGGACATCGACTGCTTCACTCTGACAAAAGCATTGTAATTTGCCGATATAACCCTCCATATTAAAAGGAGCAAACGGAATAAAGATGCCCCCTAAAAGTTTTTCACCTCACTTTTAGGAGGCACTTTAAAAGCCATTATTGCTCCTTTTTAGTTTAGATTCTGTCTAGTAAAATCGTGCAATATTTCATATCTTTATACCTATTTCGCTTTATTCCGGTGTTATCGTAATTGCCGCTTTCTCTCTTACATTTACCTGCAAACGTGCATCTCCTGTCAGAGGTGTCCAAACCACCCGCTTGCATTCTCCTTTTTGCAGATTATTAGAATGACGGTCACTGCCACTTAAATATTCCGTTCCTACTTCCGTATTCTCAAATGTCCATTTCCACACACCGTCCAAATTCAAATAGAAATTTTCAATTATACTATTTCTTGCACGAAACTCCAGTCTATTCCCTTGAATATCAAGCGAATGAATTTGGCAAGAATCGAGTAGTATGTTATAGCGACCACGGACAAATAATGAATCCGTATCAATCCCCTTCAAATTCAGTTTCAAACCGTCTGTATCGGTAATTATACCAGCCAGCGAGTCCACAGCTAATTTCACGTCAAAACCTGTCGAATAAATAAAGCCTCTGTTATGGTACTTATCAGAAATATTCTTTGAGCTAAAGTCTAGCTTCATGAACAAAGTATCATTCTTTTGTATAACATTCAAGTATTTCCCCTTAGGATACGAAATTTGTTCCTTCCCTACCGAAGTAAAAATGGATTCTATTTTCATTTCTCCATTTACAAACACATGTCTCTCTTCTGGCACTCCGTCCTGACTGACAAACACCTTTACAACATGTACACCATTCAAATCCATTGTCACTTGTTCATCGCCTCCAAAATTTACATCTTCCCGATACGGCTTCCCCGACATAGATATGAAAATAATTGTTGCTACAATTACCATCAATCCCGAAACGAGGAGGCCTATAAATATATAAGTAGTACGTTTCATAATATTCGTCTTTATTCTATTTTTGCTTTTTTATAAACTCATGATACATTGTCTCTATCTCTTTTATCGGTATATCAAGCGTATACAACTGACGAAAGAAATAGTCAAGTTCTTCCTTTAGAAAGGTATCCTTACGGAGAGAATGAATCAGTTCTTTCGCTCCCAAAGCTACAAAATACCCAATGCCACGTTTATTATAAATAATATTCTGCACCTGAAGATAATCAAAGGAACGCATCACCGTATTAGCATTCACCTCCACAATAGCAGCATACTCTCTGACAGAAGGGATTCGCTCCTCTTCCGGATATTGTCCCAGCAATATCTCATCACAGATTCTATCTGCAATCTGTAAATAAATAGCTTTACTTTCTTTAAAATTCATAGGTTAAGGTATTACATTCGATTAATAATTTCAGACTCCTTAAAACGGAAATAGGCCAGTGTCCAATTCAGCAACGTAAAAAGAATGCCGGCAACAATTATGATCCATAGAACAGTATCTTTTGACTCGAAAATACCTCCCGAATAATATCGGCCGTTTTCCAACAGCATTTTGCTTACCAAAGCACCGACCAAGAAATATATTATACCAATAATGGTTCCCGCCGCAAATGTTTTCAGGAAAGAGTTCTTTGGCCAAATAGAGCTACCCAGTACAAATAAAGATTGAACAAAAAAATAGCCTGACATCAGTGCTCCAAATTCCAACCCGCTGTTGCACAAAGTATAATATTTCTCATCTCCAAACACATGCGACAAAGCAACAGGGGCAATGAAGTCTTTTTCCGGATAGGCCAAAGAATAGATAATCAACCGTGTATAGTCCGCCAACTTATAAGAAATCAGGAAAACAACCAGATACACCACTGTGAACACAAACCATCGGGAGAAGAATTTCTCGAAAGGAGTTGCCGGAACCATCAGCATGGAAGTGCGGCTCGTTTTCGTTTTCATCCTTTCCATTGTAAACGAAGCACTCAAACAGCCGAAGCCCCATAATCCCCATATAAAAACAACCAAAAGAAATACCCACGCCGGATCTTCGGCATAGACATGATTGGAAGTACCTCTATACTCAAAATATCCATTCCAAACCATTACCACTGCCATCACTCCATACATCAACACCATACGAAGCACATTCGATTTCCAATTCTCCACCATCTCCTTACGGCAAAGATTCATAAAACGAGGCAAACTGAAAAAAGTATCTTTTATCATCGTCTTTTATTTTTGAGTGTGAAACAATCGGGCTATCTCTTCAGGAGTAGCCAGTGTAGCATTAAAAAGAAGTTCCAGGTTTAGTTCCGACTCGTCCTGCTTTTCATTAGGAAGGATCAGGTAGTTACCCTGAATAGTAGGAATTGCAAAAAGCGCACTTTTGGCCAATTCCCGATCATCACTCTCCACAAAGAAAAGTTTGTCGCAAATATTACTTGTCGATTCATCGAGCAACACACGACTGTCATCCATAATCAACACATGATCGAGCACTTTGTCGATGTCACGAACCTGATGCGTGGAAATCACAATCGTCTTATCATCCGACATACCCGATGCTATAAACTTACGGAACTGACTTTTGCCGGGAATGTCCAGTCCGTTAGTCGGCTCGTCCATCAACAAAAGAGAAGTGTTTGTAGCAAGCGCAAAGCTCATAAATACTTTCTTTTTCTGTCCCATAGAAAGTGATCCAAGATCAATATCTATATCCATCTCAAAATAATGGAGATATTTAATCATCTCTTCCTTGCTGAAACGGGGATAAAAAGGACCGTTCAACTCCACATAGCTGACCAGAGAGACTGAAGGCAATTCAAACTCTTCGGGAACTAAAAACATATCCTGTAAAGTAACCGGTAACCTACGGCGCACATCTGTATCATGAAACATCACTTTACCGTTTTCAGGAGTCAATAACCCGGACATCAGATAGAGAAGAGTAGATTTTCCCGCACCATTCTTTCCCAACAGTCCATATACCCTGCCGGATTCAAACGAAAGCGAAAAATCACGTAGTACCGCACGCTTCGATTTACGATAAGTAAATGAAAGATTTTCTACTGTAATCATAGTATCTTTGTTTAATGAATAATGATCTTTTAGTGTATTAGTGTAATAGTACACCACAAATGTAGACAATCTTTTGAATATTCCAATAGAAAAGGAGAAAAAAGTGCAAAAAAAGGAGGAGCTAAGATCACTCTCCACTCCTCCTGTCACGACAAACAACTAAAATTATTCACTATTTGATGCCGTCCAATGCCCTTTTAGCAGTAGCATTAGCGGGGTCTATAGCCAGAATTTTACTCCAGTATTCTATGGATTTATCTTTGTTAGCCTTTGCTTCGGCTTTCAATGCCGGATTTTCGATAGCTAACAAATAGTAATATCCAAGATAACTGTAGCATTCAACCAAAGCTGAATTGTAATGAGGATCGTTTTTGCTTTCCAATAAAGCGGCCACTTCCTCATAGAAAGGTTTCGCAAGTCCTTGAGTTGTTTCAGGGTCAAGTGCAGAATTGGCACGTGCTCTCCAGAAGTTACCCAAATAGCTGTCCGGCGCTGCTTCCGCAATTGCATGGAAAGTAGAATCGGCGGACATTAACGCCTGCTTACGTTCTTCAACAGTGATTGCTAATGAATCAGGTTGCGTACCAGCACCGTAATAAAGTCTACCAAACTGGAACTGTAAGTCCGGAGTCTGTTTTTCCTTATCAAGAGATGCATAATATTTCTGGTAAGCACTGATTGCTTTTTTATAATCGTTCTTCTGTTCGTAAGCAGAAGAGATATTTTTAAATAAATCCGTCTTCGTCGGATCCATCTTTACCGCTTTCTCATATTGTACTACTGCATCATCATATTTTTTCAGACTCTCCAACAGATGTCCATAATACATATAATCCAAATACGAATAATCGGCTTTATCACATTCCTTGAAGAAGACATCGGCAGCCTTCAACGCTTCATCAAAACGTTTCAGGTCAGTATAATTATACATTGCCAAACGATTGAACGCAGCATGACGGGCATTCTTTTGCAATCCCATATTAGCTACTTCGAGTGATTTATCAAAATCATGGTTCAAAAATAAAGCAAAAGCATACTTCACCAAATCTTCTTCCGTAGCAGTAGGTCCCATTGCAAAATTCGCATAAGCTTCTACTGCCTTATTAAAATCATTTTTTAAATAGTAAATTTCGGCTAATTTTTTATCTACAGCTGTGTTGGACGGTTCCAAGTCCTTCAATTGGTTCAGCTTCTCAATGGCAAGACTTGCATTGGCTGATTTATAAATATCTGCATATTTCAGATAAGCTTCCGTACATTTCGGATCGAAATAAATTGCCTCCTCATACTTTTGAGAAGCAAGACCCGCATTTTTCTGTTTTACGGCAATATTTCCTTCCAATACAGAAGCAAGAGCCGATTTGCCATTCGCTTTTCTGGCAAGAGCTGCATACTCCTGCGCTTCGGGAATCTTGTCAGCATTCAGATATGCGTCTCCAATAGCCACCAACAATTCCACATTTTTCTTATTTTTTCCTTTAATCAGATGTTCAGCTTCTTCAGCAGCCTGTGCCGGATTCGTCTGAATAGTTTCTTTCAATTTCGCAACCCCAGCCTGCCATTCGGCGTCAGATGATTGCGCATAGAGCGACCCTACTGCTATAAACGCTCCAGCTAAAAACATTTGTACTCTTTTCATTATAGTCTCTAATTTTAGTTATTATTCGTCTTTCACGTGGACAATACGCACCGGCTGAGTAGCCGGAACAAGTCCGGATTTTAATATAATCCTCTGCCCTTTATCGGATGTCATAAAAGAAGCAAATCCCCAAGGCAGCCCACTGCGAGGATCATTCAGCAATGCATAAATAGATCGTGCCAACGGATAGTTACCATAGAACAGGTAAGCCTGATAAGGTTTATAACTGTTAGCAGGAGTTGCCACATCCTCTGCACTCACTGACATCACTCTGATCTCTTCGCGAAAAGAAAGATTGGTTGTATCACTGCGGTTCCCCAACCAGTTTACTCCAACAACTCCCATAGCGTCGGGATTATTCGCTACATAATCTATCACCTGCTGGTTGGTTTTCAAGGCACTGACGTTACCTTCAGCCAACTCTTTTCCACCACAGATTGAGTCCATTGCAAAACGTACGGTACTGGAGTTCTTATTATCGAACACCACCTGAATCCCTTTCAAACGGGAATTCGGATTAACCTCTTTCCAGTTTTTCACCTCACCGGTAAGGATGCGGCGGAAATCACGTACACTCAACAAAGAATCCGGATTAGCACGATTCACAATCAATGCCAGACCGTCCGTAGCCAATTTTATCTCGCGAGGAAAAAACTTACGGCTGTGGAATGAATTCATTTCTTCCTTAGTCAGTGTCCGGGTTGCAATAGCCAACCGGACACTGTCTTTCAGAAGTAAATTTATCGCTTCCACTTCAGTTGTGTAGCGAGGGACAATCCCGGCCAAAGGGTACAGGCTCTCAAACACCTCTATCTCTTCTTGTATGATAGGTTCGAAACTCTCATCCGCTGCGATAGATACCACACCGGAAGAATAAGTATCCGTCGGTCCTTTTGATTTTGAGTTACAAGCACTCAAGACCACCAACGCTACGAGTCCTATCAGCCTAAATTGTCTCTTCATCATCTTTTATTGTAATCTAAACATTACCGGAACGGTGAACTTCACACGTACCGCTTTTCCATTCTGCTTACCAGGGAGCCATTTCGGCATGCTTTTTACCACACGAACAGCTTCCTTATCCAGATAAGGGTCTACACCACGAGCCACATGTACGTCAGAAATAGAACCATCACGTTCAACAACGAACTGTATGATAACGCGACCTTGTGTTCCATTCTCCTGTGCAATAGTCGGATATTTGATATTCTTACCCAGGTAAGCCATCAATTCAGTCTGTCCACCAGGGAAAGTCGGCATTTGTTCTACCATATCGAAAACCTTTTCCGGTTCCGGTGCAGCCTGTGTTACCACCTGCTTAAGGTCTGCGATATCTTTACCATTAGCCTCGTCATTACCTTTTACGTCGGCAATAGAGATGGATACTTTGGTAGCATTCAAATCTTCCTGGCTCTTGATTTCATTGTCTTCATGCACTTCTTCATCTTTCTTGATGACAGGAGCTGTAAACTTGATAGAACTCTTCAATGCAGGGGGAGGAGGTGCAACCGGTTCTACGCGTTTCATCTCTTCCTGTTTGATTTCAGGTTCTTCCAATTTTGACAGAGTAGTTACTTCTGTCATCACTTCTTTCTGCTCCGGAGTTGCCAACTTAAGCAGTGTAGGGATACTAAATCCAACCGCTGCTATGACCACTACAATCAACATAGCGACATTATGTCGTTTTGTTGAATTGGCACGCATTCTATATGCGCCGTATGCTTGGTTTTTGCCTTCAAAAATCAGTTGACACCATTCCGAAGAAGCTAAATCTAATTTTGCCATTTTACTTTTCTTTTTTAGGTGTTACATCAATTATCGGCCAAGTTTTGTGACAATTCACCTTTCGCATCATAATTCTTAATCAAGAATTCATCAGCTTCAGCAATATCTGTTATCACATATTTACCAATATTACATATCTGCATTTCGTCCAGCGCGTCAATCAGATTCATATAAGAAGCATCATCGGTAGCTTTGATAATCACGGTCGGTGTATCCTTTCCGCTCTTTATCTCAGAAACCTGCTTCTTAAATTCGTCATCCGTGATCTTAAGATCAAGTTTTTGCTGCTTCAATTCTCTTACTTTATTGACAGCAACAGCATTCTTCTGAAGAAGTACGGCACGCAGTCCATCTGCACCGTAGCTAGTTTCTTTCAACGAGGTATAATCCTTATAGTTAGGTTCTCCCTCGTAATAATAGAGTTTGTTATCAGCTCCCAGCAATAATGTGATTGCTTGTGAAGCCTTCACCATACTCTTTTGGTTTTCAGTTATATCTTTGTCATTACTCGGCATGCTTATCTCCATCGTCTGAGGTTTGCTCAGTGTGGTACAAAGCATAAAGAAAGTAATCAGCAACATGTTCATGTCCACCATCGGTGTAAAGTCCACCCGGACAGTCATTTTCTTTTGCTTGCTCTTTCCTCTTTTTCCGCCGCTCTCTTGTACTTCAGCACTCATTGTATTTCCTCCTTTTTAATTTTCAGATTCTGCCTTGAGAGAAGTAATCAGATTGTACCGATTTTCCCGCAAATCCTGAAGTGAGTTCATAACGTTCTTTATCACTGAGTATGGAGTTGTAGCGTCTGCCTTGATAGCAATACGTAGATCAGCGTTAGCGGCACGTGCATTACGTACCCACGATTTAAACTGATTGTCAACACTATCGCATGGAATACCTTCATTCTTTAAGATCTTATCCCGTTGATCTTCCGGGAGATCAAGATATTTCTGCATACTTCTGATAGGTACTCCAAAAGTAGAAGACAAGATAAATCTCTTCTCCTGTTCCGGAGTAAACTTAATGCCATACTCTTCACCCATGCTCTCCAATACAGCCTGCATATCCTGCTGCTTGTCGAGGCTCATAAATATTTTTCCTTCCGGATCAACCAGAATCTGGAGTACATTCGTCTCCGGAATCTTGATTTCCGATACGGAAGCCGGAGTGGTAACTTGTACTGGTTCTTTCTTCACAAATGTTGAAGTCAACATAAAGAAAGTCAGAAGCAATACAGTAACGTCACTCATAGCTGTCATATCTATGAACGTACTTTTCTTTTTAATTTGCGCTCTACCCATGATTAATAATAGATTTTATAAGGGTTCGCAGAATTAGTGAGTAGCAGCAAAAGTTTGCACGATAGAGAATCCGACTTCGTCGAGTCCGTAAGTCAATTTATCGATTTTGTTAGTGTAATAGTTGTAAGAAATAACAGCCAATGCACCAGTCAAGATACCGAAAGCAGTATTAATCAAAGCTTCAGAGATACCTTGTGACAAAGCCATAGAGTCAGCACCACCACCAGCAGACAAAGCAGCAAATGAACGGATCATACCGATTACAGTACCAAGCAATCCCATCAATGTACCCAAAGTAGTGATAGTAGCGATGATCGGAAGATTTTGTTGCATCATAGGCATTTCCAAAGCAGTAGCTTCTTCAAGTTCTTTCTGGATAGCCAACAGCTTCTGTTCTTTAGGAAGAGCTGTGTTCTTTTCCATTTCTTCATACTTACGCAAAGTAGAAGTTACTACGTTAGCAACAGAACCACGTTGTTTGTCACAGATTTCCTGTGCTTTCTTCATGTCACCTGCAGCTAAAGCGTCTTTGATGTTAGCTACAAACTTAGACAATGAACCTTTACCGAAAGCAGAACGAAGAGCAAAATAACGCTCGATGCTCAAAGCAAGTACGGTTAACAACAATGTCTGGATAATAGGTACGATGATACCACCTTTGTAAATAGTACCCAACATGTTCAACGGGTGATTGTTAGGGTCATTGTTCATAAAGTTGGACGGGTTACCTAATAAGAATTGAAAGATACATACAGCTATTACTAAACAGCAGATGATTACGATACCGGCATTCTTTATACCTACAACTTGAGTTTTTTTAGTAGTTTCCATAATAAGTTTTTTTGTTAAGAAATTAATTTTAGTTATTTAGGAAGTAAATTTTTCAATTAGACACACTGCGCTACAGACCCTGCAACTTTTAATAGGTAAAGTCACACGGTTTCATACAGAGTACGAAAAAAAACGAATAAAAATGGAGAAAAGACTAAATAAGGATGCGTCTTAAAGCGAACACGTAGTAGTCGCTACACGTAATGGAGTAATGTGGATCCTTATCGGAATAAAATGATTTACTTTGATCCAATACTAAAGAGTTTTCTCTTAACACGAGAAACTTTTGCATAACGTCTTTCAAGGAGTCATTGATTTCAATGATTCTCCGCAGACGATAATTATTAGAGTTTGATTCTGTTACGAGTTTAAGTCCTAATTCTACGTCAGAAACAGACAAAGAACGGACGCTATCATAGCTAACAGACTGCCCATCCACAGAAGAGCGTTGATTGCTGTCAGAAGATAATTCTGATAATTGACAAGGTGAGTCACTAAAAATACAAGTAGAGAAATTCATAGCATTTCCGCTTACGCTAAAAGATAGCATCAGCAGAAGAAAAGCTAATATGAATTTCGGGGAAAGTTTCATTGTATTTTTAGTTGTTTAATCAATTACAATAGATTCGGCCACAAATGTAGCAATTAATTGTATATGTTTATCGTCGTTCACATCATTTAAACATTTAAGTTTAACTCTTTTATAAAAACAAGCTACAATATGTTTTGTTCGATGAGTTTGCGACTTAATATGTTAAAAAAACATTTCCTCTGAATATCCAGAGTTTTAAGAAATTAAAAATCCCCTCCAATATTTCTACTGAAGGGGACTTTTCTTAAAAACGGCGGCTACCTACTCTCCCACTGTTACGCAGTACCATCGGCGTGACGAGGCTTAACTTCTCTGTTCGGAATGGGAAGAGGTGGAACCCTCGTGCTATAACCACCTGAAGAAGGTTATGACATGATGAAAAGTAAAATTTCAGTGTCTAGCAAGCTAAACGTATATACCCAACCGGTACATGTCCGAAAGAAAGTGAACGGGCAATTAGTAATGCTCGGCTTTGATGTTACCACCTTTACACCTGCATCCTATCAACGTCATCGTCTTTGACGACCCTAAGAAATCTAATCTTGTGGCTGGCTTCGTACTTAGATGCTTTCAGCACTTATCCAATCCCGACTTAGATACCCAGCGATGCACCTGGCGGCACAACTGGTAAACCAGCGGT
>NZ_JAPQKZ010000008.1:0-166171 GCF_027257075.1 Bacteroides sp. LFL-34
ATAACGAAAAACTTTATACCTAAAGATACGAAAACTTTGGGTAATAACAAAGCCCGGGCTTGAGAAAGTCTGGGCTTTGCGCATAAAAAAAGGCTGTGTCAGCGTTTTGACACAACCTCTATCTCCACTCATTTATAAGATTACCATTCTATTTGCTGGTCTTCGTCCGGAATCTGTGTATTGATATTCCGTTGTAGCGTCATGCTTCCTTCCACTCTATATTTGATAGGGATAACTTCCGTATCACTTCCACCATAGGTAAAATCCTGGAAATCATATTCAAACATGATTTGAACATAACGACGTTCCAAATAAGGGCGTGTAGCATCCATAATCGATGTACTACTATAGATAGGTGTTCCTATTAATTCAAATTCCATTTCATTATTGGGATCGTCCGGCTTCATATCCAATGTTCCATCTTCTCTGAAGTGTACATTGATTTTGTACTTCTTACGTATGTCTTTATCCATATCCTCATTAATCAGACCGGCATAAAAGAATACGGAATTGTTATCTATCACATATCCTGTACGCTTGTTCGTCGTTCTTGCATTCGTATCAGGCTTACCATTTATATAAGTGTACACTTTCATGGAAGAAGCCGTGTACGAACCGGAATAATCATTAAAAGGTACTACCTTCAACAAAGCTTTTGCATAGTTCTTACGTGGATGACTTTGATAATCATAGGCTCCATCATCAACAATAGTTAACGGTAAAACCCATTTCTCCAACATATCAATGCCTTGTAGATTAAAATCAATATTTAATTGTTCTACGCACGAACCGGCAGGAATATGTACCGTTTCGGGAAATTCATATTTATCTTCCTCCATTTCCGTATACCACAATTCCGGACGATAAAGACTAAAGCGCTCGATATTCAACGTTTTCAATGTGTCCTTATCCACTGCTATATGTATATCTCGGTCTTGTCCATTCACTGTAGAGCCACTGATAATGACAGGCAGCTGATAAGTCACTTTTCCATTATCCTTATATCTGACGTAGATGGTAGTAACACCATCGCCTCCTGAAGCGATAGGTGCTTTGAAAGATACGTATTGTTCATACTGCTCATCTTCCCACTCATTATTACAAGCGGTTCCCAAGACGATGACAGCCAATAAACTTAAATAAATATATATATTCTTCATATCATATTCTTATTAGGAGATTAATCATTGTATGTCCATCCCGGGTTCTGCGTCAACCGTTTATTACGTTTCAGCTCATCGTGGCTGATAGGCCAGAAATAGAGCTTACGCGAGAAGGCAGTAGGTAAGTCTGCAATTTCAATCGGAGTATAGAATTGTTCTCTCTGCTCCTCCGTATCCGACATATAGAAATTACATCCGTAGTTTTTCTTGGACTCTTCCACTTCTGCATCTTTCCATCTACGTAAATCAAAATAACGCTGCCCTTCGGCCATGAGTTCAATTTGACGTTCACGTTTCAGCTTCTTGCGGAATACATCCCGATCTTGGTACTCCGACATGGTATAATCGGGTACACCCGCACGGCGACGTATCTGTCTGATACCTTTTTTCATTTCATCAATATCACGTTTGACGGAATAACTGGTAGAACCATCCCATGATGCTATGTCATATGAAGATCCATCCTCCAACTCATTCAAGGCTTCGGCATAGATCAATAAAATTTCGGCAAAACGAATGGCAGGTTCTGCTTTTGCTTTTATTTCCTTACGATTCGTATCATCCGGGTGTACATACTTCATGATACCGATGCCAGATCGTAAATAAACACCAGTACCGGAGAAACCGTCCGTATTGATACCGTAATAATAGTTGACTTGTTTCTCAACGTCATTCTTATAGTCCGTTGTCTCTGCATTTTTCAGTAAAGCCCACACACAGCCATTATAAGAAACCGAAGCATAAAAACGTGGTTCTCGGTTGGCATATTCCTTATACACCCCTTCTTTTAGTTGAGGGTATGTACCTGCCTCAACCTCCTCTTTAGTGACAAAACGTGTGCCGTAAGGGTACTCTTCTTTAAAATGTTCTCTGCTAAATTCGTCTCCATTTGCCATATAATAAGCGTCACACATCTTCTGTGTCATGCCATACGCATTACTTCCTCCACCCAAAGTTTTCGGCATTTGAAGTTTCACCATTTCAGCAATACTATTGGCTCCCTGATTACGCCCACGGCTGAAAATCAACTCCGGATTTTGGTACATCGCTAATGAACCATTAAAAACAGCACGATAAGACTCATAAGGGTCTATATCACTATATCCACCTTCATTCCATGTCTTTGTTGAAAAGTCCTTATCCTGATAAGGAGCAATGGTAGCAGGATATCCGGGTTCAGCAATATTAGTTGCTTTCTTATGGTAAAGTTCATAACGACGCCCGTTATTTTCTCCGGGAAGTTCCATCACATCTCTTGCCGCAGCTGCAGCTCTAGCCCATTTGTATTCATTATATTCCTGAGACATCAGACATCTTCCTTCATAATCTACCAAATCCGAAAATTTATCAGGATCTCCCGGACGTGGATTATTGATAGGGCTTGCCGAATATACCAATGCTCTGGCACGAGCTGCCAATGCTGCTCCTCGCGTGGGACGTGCCACCTGATTAATGGCCCGGGCCAGAGGCAGGTCTTTGGCTGCCAGGCACATCTCCGATTCGATGTATTCCACACATTCATCATACGAATTACGCTGAATTTCCAAATCATCATAATCGGCAGTATAGTCAAGTCCATCATCTGGCAATAAGGGTACAGGACCGTATTTACGTAGTAATAACCAATAATAATACGCACGCACGAAACGGGCTTGCGCTTTCAGATCGGCTCTCTCTTCTTCCGTATATTTCGTATTCATGTCAATATTCTGAATGAAGATAGACGCTTGACGAATACCTTTATAACTATCCCCCCACGAATGCCGGTAACCTTCATCATAAGTACCAGTCTTGAATGTCTTGTACGCATCAAGACTATTCCCACCGAAATAAATATCATCGGCGAAATTAGTGATTGTATTAAGCATGTTAGATACTTCCAGATTGTATCCACCTAAATAGGAATAGGCATTCGCCAACCATTCTTCCGTAGATTCCTTGTCAGTAAAAACATCCTCCAAAGACCGGCGGTCTTTGAAATATTTGTCAGAGTCGAGTTTATCCGAACAAGCGACGGCAATCGCACTCAACATAATACCAATATACAGTTTATATATCTTTCTCATTTTTCATGCATTTAATTAGATATTCACAGTTAATCCCAAAGTAAACGTCTTAGCAAGCGGATATTTCTCACCGTTAGAGACTCCCATTTCCGGATCCCATTCTTTAAATTTAGCAAACGTCAAGATATTGGTACCAATGAAAAATACACGTATCTTGTTAAACCGCATCTTGTTCACAATTGATTTCGGCAATGTATAACCTACTTCCAATGTTTTCAAGCGTAAATAAGATCCATCTCTGAGCCAATAGGTAGAAGCTCTATAATTATTATCATTCCCTCCATAACTAAGCCGAGGATACGAAGCATTAGGATTCTCATTAGCCGGAATACCCAATGTGGCAGCTGTCTCCGCATCGACATAGCGATCTTTCACTAAATTCGTCAGAATATTTCCCCACTGACTATCCTTAAAGGCATATACAGTAGAACCATTAATGAAGAATGAAGACTTGCCTGCTCCCTGGAAGTGAGCATTAAAATCAAAACCTTTCCACTGTGCAGAAATACCAAAACCATATATCAAGTTAGGCTTTGTTGTCGCACCAATGGCCACTTCATCACTAGCATTAATGATTCCATCCCCATTGACGTCTTTATATTTGATGTCACCCGGTTGTACCTTTCCCCAATTAGTCTGCTGCGGACTATTTCGTATATCATCGTAATCCTTAAACAATCCTAAAGCTATTAATCCCTTTGCCTGATTAACCCTGTAGCCAGCCTCTTTTTGATAAGGATAAACTGCGTTCATCTCATCTTTTTCCAGAATTTCATTTTTGCTGTAAGTAAAATTACCACGAACAGTCAAATTGACTTTTCCTATCTTCTGCTTGTAGGCAAAATTGCCGTCGAAACCTTTCGACCGGACACTTCCCACATTCGCTTTTGGATTACTATTCACCCCCACAATACCTGGTAGATATTTACGTTCCATATAGATGCCATCACGCTGTTCATGAAAATAATCTACAGTAGCCGTAAACTTATCATTGAATAAAGATAAGTCTACACCCGCATCATGCTTGGTTGCAATTTCCCAGGTGACATTGTTAGAGGCCAACTGTGTATACTGCATTCCTGTATATACATTATCCGTAGAACCATAATCACTCCAAGTCCAACCACTTCCATCATCCTTGATAGTATACAAATAAGGGAAACGTACATCCATCTTATCATTACCAACCTTACCATAAGAGTAACGTAACTTGAACATATTCATCCATTTCAGATGTTTTTTAACAAATTTCTCTTCTGCTATATTCCAAGCTAAAGAAAAGGCTGGAAAAAAACCGAAACGATGCCCGTCAGCAAAATTCTCCGAACCATTATAACCAAAATTAAAATCGGCAAAGTAGCGATAATTCCAGTTATAACTGGCACGCCCCGCCAATCCCATGTGACGTTTGGCAATACCATTTTTTACATCTGTTCCAATATCTACTGTGGTCCGATAAGCATCCTGGCTATATTTTAAAGTACCACCTACGTGATGTGCTTTGAATGCACGATTATATTGCAAATAGGCCTCTAAAAATTCACGGCGCTCACCAGTGGAAGAACTCGTCTGTTCCATTGGTTTCTCGGCACTTTGTTGCTTGAAAATCAGGTTCCCGTCATCGTCACGTTCTCTTTGGGCGCGCCATGTCTCCGGCATTCTTATCCGGTTTATTTCACTCTGATTATTCGTATCAAATCCGAAACGGCCTTCAAAGCGTAAGCCTTTGGTAATGAAGTCCAGCTTTTGCTCCAGAGAAATATTTGTCTGAATCTTATTATTCCAGATTTCTTTATATCCAGTCTGTGTAGCAAGTACCCAAGGATTTTTGCGATTATCTTCTACTCCATGTGCAGGAATGTAACCATTAGAGTACATAACAGGAATACTGACCGGATTCTGCCCCATTAATGAAGTCCAGACATTAGAGCCCTGTCCCGGTGCATTACGCTTCTTTAGCGAACCGGATACACCAACTTTTACAAGAGTAGTCTTTGTTACATCAATATCCGTATTCAAACGGTAATTCCAACGCTGACTGCTAGGATTGGTATTGTAATCCTTACGCATGGACTCGTCTGTTTTGTACATTCCCTCTTCATTCACATAACTAAGCGATACAAAATAACGTGCCGTACTACCACCACCACTCATATTCAGATTGGCACGATAGGTCATGGCTCCATCTTTTAACAACACATCCATCCAGTCAACATTCGGATATAAATCCGGATCAAGCCCCAATCGCAGAATTTCCATTTCATCCTCTTGATAAATTCTCTCTTGGTTACGAGTAATTCGCGCTTCATTCATCAACATGGCATAACTGTAACCATCCGCAAATTCCGGAGTAATAGTGCGGGCATTATAAGAAGTCTCTACTTTGGCATTAATCTTGATCTTGCCTTCCTTACCATGTTTAGTGGTGATCAGTACTACACCATTTGCACCACGAGGACCATAAATCGCCGTCGTAGAAGCATCTTTCAATACAGAAAAGGATTCGATATCTTCAATATTGATCTCATCCAAATCGCGTTCAAAACCATCAACCAGCACTAATGCAGAGCTATTGGCTCCAAAAGTGGAAATACCTCGAATCCAGAATTCAGAAGTATTTACACCCGGTTGTCCGGAAGTCTGCATGGCAAGAACACCTGACACATTTCCAGCCAATGCATTAGAAAGATTTGCTGAAGGATTTGACTTTAATACTTCTACATCTACATTCGTCACCGCACCAGTCACTGTTAATTTCTTCTGTGCTCCTGTACCAGTGATTACAACTTCATCAATTTCCCTAGCATCCGATTCTTTCATCGATACATTAACCAAACTCTGACGTTTCACTAATATCTCTTGCGTATCAAAACCAATATATGAAAATACCAAACGAGAAAATTCCTCAATATTTATTTTGTAACGTCCGTTGATATCCGTTATCGCTCCTAAACCAGGTTTATCCTTCACTGTCACATTGACACCAACCAATGGTTCTTTATTCGTGTCCGTCACGACTCCTGTTACCTCAATTGTCTTCTCTTGAGCAAAAAGGGAAACAGAGACTAATAACAGACAAATCGTAATAAATTCTTTTATTCTCATGTGTTCTTCTTTTTATTGATTTTCTTGGTTTTGATTGTCATTGGATTCTTCTCCGCCTAAATCATCAGGGGCCTGTTCTTTGGCAATCTTCCGAATCTTATAATTTCCCGAATCACCTACATAGAAAGTCTTTGTTGCCTCATTGTAAGCCAAAGCCACCGGTTGATTAAAGCGTGCTCTCTCACGTACTTCTCCATTTTGCTTACCCCATTTATAGCTACTTGCAGAAGCAGAACCGCGTCCGGCAAACGTAGAAACCACCCCATCCGGAGTCAAGATTCGAATACAATGATTTTCTTTATCTGCAAAATAGAAGTCATACCAATCATCTTTGTTGGCTGCCTTATACTCTTCATTGAGCACAAAGACACCTTGGCCAGGCTTATTGATACGCGCATTGATACCTACAAGATCCTTATAATCTGCCTGGCCGGATTGCCCACATACAATATACGGAGTTACCAACTTTTTAGTTTCTTCATCGTAATTGGAACGAAGTATATAATGCGATTCATGCATGATGATATAAACATATTTACCTGTTGGATGAGGAACCATACTAAAGTCAACCGTCTGATTAGGTACACTAAATGCCAAAAGTTCATTCAACCCTGCTCCACCAGGAACTTCCGGATTGTTATTATAGCCGTTTTCTTCAAAATTATATCTGTACACATTGCCTGTTGCACGATGATTGAAGTAAAGCTCTCCCGTTTGTGGAAGTACCATAGACCCATTGCAAGCATTACCACGCGCCAAAGCTACCCAACTGGACTCTTTGAAATCCTGCCCGTCTGTACTGCTTTCACGCTTTAAAATAATATTGTTTCTATTCTTAGCACCACCATTTTGGGGAGCCGCCAATATCATATCATCATCATTAGTCCATGTAATAGTAGTTGCGCGGTTAATATTATCTAGCTTCTTGGTATAGATCATTTCTTGTTCCAGATCCAGCACCCTCAAAAGCCCATTATTTTGAGACAAATAAAGGATATTAGAATGTTGAGGATCGAAAGAAAACCAAAAAGGATAATCTATCTTTCCACAATCGTCAAACGGACCTGTTTCTACAATATTTCCCTCACCCAATTCATCTACATCACCGCATAAGTCTGTTACTACCATTTGCGGTTCGTACTGATATTTTTCAGATGCTATCACAGTTTGCTCACCCACTTTTACTTCAATAGTTCCTTCGAAACAGCTTTCCGGCGTAGAACAGTAAATACTAGTACCTTTAGCACTAATAACAATAGCTTCTTTTCCACCTACCTTAACGGAAACAAGAGAAGGATCTGTGCCAAAATTACTGCCATAGATAATCATCTTCTTCTTTCCACCTCCCGACTTGGGTGTGAAATCAGTTACCTCTACTGGCTGATTCGGATCATAAGGTGCTGATGTCTCGTCTTTGCTATCTTTGCAGCCAGTAAAACAGACTGCAAAAACGAATGCCAACATCATACACTGTAACCCTATGCTCCCATGTTTCATAGTTTTACATTTCATAATACACTAGATTTAAATTATTGATTATTCTGAACTTTATCCATTAATACCTTCATCCAGTATCCTCCAATCACCGAACGAGCTCTAAAGCCAACCCATCGTCCGCTGTCTGTATGGTGCCAGTCACTGATAGGTACACGAGATACTGTTTCATTGATATATTTATAGACTGGATCAGAGAATCGTTGGAAAGTATCCTTATCCGGGGACATAGCCGCTGTCCACATGATCCAGTCAGATTTTGTGTATTCTTTACGCGAATCCAGAGGAAGTCCATAAGGATTCTGTTTGGTCAAATAATAGTTTATTTCTTTTCCGATTACATTGTTAGGAAATAAATTCAGGTTCCATAACTTATCCCAAACCATGTTATATTTTTGACTCCAGGTATCTTTACGGTCAAAAGCCAGACGGTAATGATCACCCTCATTCGCCATTTCTTCCCATTTCACCGCCATTTTCTTGGCTATAGCCGCATATTTGTCTGCTACATCATTTAATCCGAGCATCCGAGCCATTTCGCTGTATCCGGCCACTCCCATGATCGCTTTCACGGAAAGATTGGCATTATGAGCCCAATGTCCGGCGAAGTCATCCGTGCAAAGTTGGTTTTCCGGGTCCTGTCCAGACTAAATTGTTATTTGTTAACTAATTGAAATACAATAGAATACATTCATGCTGTATTGTCTTTGTGTTGTTGTGGCTATTAAATGAAATACAAAATTCTAATTTATGAGCAGACTTTTAATAAATAAAAAGTTAATGGATAAATGTAGTGGTAGTCTAAGATGAGAAATGGACTAATCTGAAAAAATGAATATTTTTCCTCTCTCTCTTTCCATTTATCTATGTAATTTCTTTTATGACATAAAAACTAGCAGCATTTTAAGATATTAAGAATCAAATAGATTGAATAATTACTCTTGTTGAATGAATTCGACGTAAATAAAGCTTTCTGGAATGATTTATCTATCTTTTTATGCTATTTTGCAGAGAAATGTTATTGTGTGATAGCTTAAGGTAATAAGGAAAGTAGATGTTAGAACCCCATTCAGGAGTCCATAGTGTGGTTTATTTTAAACCAATAAGTAGTTTCTTTTAAAGGTAAGAGATGTTCCTTTTAAACCAACGACTTGTTTCATTATATCAAAACATCTTTTCGATAGTAGGAAAAAGTACATATTTATAAAGAATTATGCTATATATTCAATAAAAAGAATATATATGATGTAAATGTGACTTTCTTTTTTCTATTTAGCAACTCAATAGAATCTTAATTCTTCTGCATATATGAAAAATAGAACATAATTTGAAATAACTAAGATGAAATATTTCAATCTTTACCTGGCAAGTTTAGCTCGAAGTTCTTTTAGTCTTTTTGCAGCCTGTAGATTATCCACCTTTATATATCTCATGAATGCAGATGGACTTTTATGCCCGGATATGCGCATAAGTTCTCCGGCAGGAAAGCCGGATAAATACATATTTGTGCAAAACGATCGTCGGCAAGTATGAGAAGAGATCATCTCCCATTTTTCATAGACTCTCTTTTCCCGTTCCTTTCCTTTTTTGCGAACAACTTCAATTTTTTGTTTTAATTTTGCTCTTCGCCCCAATTCTTTAACTCTTTCGTTGAATATATATCTAGGGATTTTAGGTAAATCATAGTTGTATTTCTTGAGTATTTCCGGTACATAATCAATCATAGGGATTATGACAGCTTTATGCACTTTTCTCTGTTTAAGATTTATAATCTCATTATCTAAGTCAATATGTTCGGGACTTAATGTTGAGAGATCACTATATCGTAGTCCTGTAAAACACCCAGTAATAAAAACATCTCTAATCTCTTCCAATTGCTTATCATCTGACAAGTCTAACTCGTGTATTGTTGAAAGCTCCTTTTCACTTAAATAAATAGCATCAGTTTCTTCTTCTACGACCTTAAAATGCTTCAAGTCAATTGGAGGAATAACTCCTTTATCTATTTGATAATTAACAAATCCCTTTAACAAACGTATAATTTTTCCTGCAGAATTAGTGAGCAAGCCAACACTCCCATCGGGCTTTATAACCTTATAAAATAAATAATCCATGAATTCATTATAAAATATAAGATTCAGGTTATGAAAAGTAATTGGTTGCGATGAATGTTCTTTGAAAGCGATCAGATGTTTACGAAGTGTTCGGTAGTCTTTTATTTGATCTGCAGAAACAACTGGAGCTTTTTCTGTAATATATCTTTCTAATGCGTCAAATATATCTACCCGATTAGGACGTAATTCATATTCTCTATTTTTTTTTAATTCAAGTAAAACAAAATCTACGGTTGGACTTATTCCGTTTATCTTAGCATATGTAAGAATTTCTCCAAGCTTGGACGTTATTCTAATCAGGCAGGCATCAATTTCATCATAGTTTGGACAAGCGCGCTTAATCCATCTCTTTTTAGAATCCCAGTGTTCCGGTTTAATACTGTATCCAGTAGAGATGAGCGTACGCTTAGTTCGATTGTAGTTATATCGAACATAGAGGACAGTAGTCCCCTCTCGAGTGACGTACTTTGGTTTAATATATGGAGTATATTTTGCGATAGTAAATCTGTATTGCTTTCGTATTGCAAAATTACAAAAGCTATTCGATATGAGCAATATCTCATCGTTAAAAGCTAGAACCTCCAAAAACATTGTACTATCTTAATAAAAGTGGATAAATATTGCTCAAAAAGGAAAAAAACTACTCAAAGCACACTGTAAGAGACTTATTTTGCACTTTAAAAACACTCAAAATTTGAAAAAAGAATAGATTTTGTCCTTTCTTGAACACAGATTTTCCTAATATTTAGCATTAATTCCATTATTTTGTAGCGTTACAAATAAAATGCTATGGAAAAACAAATGGATTTGTATGACTCCTGGGTCCTACCTGAAACACACAATTCTATATAAACTTTTCCTCTAGCATTTATAAATATTCGACAGTACTGATTTTAATATATTATTTAGGTATAGCGATAAGAAAGGTAAGATTGCATTTAAAAGGTAATAGTAAGAAGGTAAAAAGAGAAATAAAAGAAAACGTAGGGTTTGTTTTTCTTTTATAGGTAAACAAGATTGTAGATGGGTAACCTTAAAATTGTAGATTAATTAGAAAATATTTATGAAGAAACTACTAACAGTAATGGCCTTTTCGGTCGGTTTATTCGCAAATGCTCAAACCGGCAACTTATTTAAACCAGTAAAAGAGGTAGCGTTACGTACTCCATCGGTACCTATCGTTGTTTCAGATCCTCACTTCTCTATCTGGTCTCCCTATGATAAATTAATGGAAGGAAGTACAGAACACTGGACTACAGCTAAGAAACCATTAGTAGGGGCTTTACGCGTAGATGGTAAAGTGTATCGTTTCCTGGGTAAAGATCAAGTAGCTTTAATACCTATTGCTCCCATGACAAATGTGGAACGTTGGGAGGCTGCATATACTAATAGTCAACCAGCAAATGGATGGCAAGAATTCCAGTTTGATGATAGTAGTTGGAAAAAAGGTAAAGCAGCTTTCGGTAGCCGTGATATGCCACGTGTTCGCACAGAATGGAAAGGAGATAATACAGATATTTATATCCGCCGTACATTTGAAATAAATGATTTGGATTTAACAGAGAATATTTTTCTTATTTATTCTCATGACGATGTATTCGAATTATATTTAAATGGAGAAAAACTGGTTGCTACAGATCTCGTATGGAAGAATAATGTAAACCTAAAACTTTCAGATGAAGCCAAGAAAAAACTTCGTAATGGCAAAAATGTGATTGCAGCGCATTGTCATAACACAACTGGAGGATCTTATGTGGATTTTGGTTTATATCGTGAAAAGAAAAATGCAGTAACATTTGAAAATGAGGCTGTACAGAAATCGGTAGATGTACTAGCCACTTCCAGTTACTATACATTCACCTGCGGACCTGTCGAATTAGATGTTGTATTTACAGCGCCTCAATTGATAGATGACTTGGATTTGTTGTCAACTCCGATTAACTACATCTCCTATCGCGTGTGTCCTCTTGATAAAAAAGAGCATGATGTACAATTCTATATAGAAACGACTCCGGTATTAGCAGTGAATGAGACTACTCAGCCTACTATTGCACGTACATTATCGAAAAATGGCATTAGTTATGTAGAAGCTGGCACCATCAACCAGCCGATATGTGATCGTAAAGGTGATTTGATTTGTGCTGACTGGGGATATGTATATCTTGGTAGTGTAAATGGAGCAGGAAAATCTATAAGTTTGGGTGACTATAGCGGAATGAAGGAAGCTTTTGTTAAAAATGGGACTTTAGCTTCAAGTAAGACCAAATGGATTACTCGTCGGGAAGAAAATACTCCTGCAATGGCTTATGTACATAATTTTGGAACTGTTACCAAAGATGGTAAAGATGGTTTCTTGATGATCGGTTATGATGACATTTATTCCATTGAATATATGTATGAGAAACGTATGGGATATTGGAAGCATGATGGTAAAGTAACGATTTTTGAAGCTTTCGAAAAACTAAGAGATAACTATCAATCCATCATGGAGCGTTGTCGTGCACTTGATGAGCTTATTTATAACGATGCAGAAAAAGCAGGTGGTAAAAAATATGCAGAAATATGCTCTGCAGCCTATCGTCAAGTTATTTCTGCTCACAAACTATTTACAGACAAAGAAGGCAATCTGATGTGGTTCTCTAAAGAGAATAACAGTAATGGTTGTATCAATACAGTCGACCTGACCTATCCGTCTGCTCCCCTGTTTTTGGTCTATAATCCTGATTTACAAAAGGCAATGATGACTAGTATCTTTGAATATAGTGCTAGCGGTCGCTGGGATAAACCTTTCGCAGCACATGACCTTGGCACTTATCCAATAGCTAATGGACAAGTTTATGGTGGTGACATGCCGATTGAAGAAAGTGGTAATATGGTGATTCTAACTGCAGCTATTTCGAAAATTGAAGGTAATGCAGATTATGCTAAGAAATATTGGGACATTCTAACGACATGGACCAATTATTTAGTAGAGTATGGACAGGACCCGGAAAACCAACTTTGCACGGATGACTTCGCCGGACATTGGGCTCATAATGCCAATCTTTCCGTGAAAGCGATCATGGGAGTGGCCGGATACAGCGAAATGGCTCGTATGCTCGGATTGAATGATGTAGCAGACAAATATGCTTTAATAGCCCAAGAAATGGCGATGAAATGGGAAAAAATGGCAAACGAAGGCGATCACTACCGTTTGGCTTTTGAACGTAAGAACACTTGGAGCCAAAAGTATAATATGGTGTGGGATAAGTTGTGGAATTTGAACCTATTCCCTAACAATGTAATCGAAAAAGAGCTCAATTATTACCTGACTAAACAGAATCTTTACGGACTTCCTTTGGATTCCCGCAAAGAATACACCAAATCCGATTGGATCATGTGGACGGCAGCTATGTCATCAGACAAGGAAACTTTCCAGAAATTCTCTGATCCTGTTTATAAATATATTAACGAGACAGTATCTCGTGTACCTATCAGTGACTGGCATCATACTGATAGTGGTAAGTGGGTTGGCTTCAGAGCACGTTCCGTGATTGGAGGATACTGGATGCAAGTGTTAATGAATAAATTGAGTGGTAGCAAGTAATTTTCTATTAGGGAGTGATATTATGTGTAACTTATCTACTGTATCAATTCTTCGATGGAATCTAGTAATGCTATTGAGCACACTATTCTGGTTTTCCTGTTCGACAAGCGATAATAATGAAGAGTCGAATGGAAAAGAAGGAGATGAGACTAATGTATCTGTGTATTTACAACAGAATGGATTCCAGAATTTGAATCTAGTGCCCGACCAGAATTTCGTTTCATACAATGTGCTTGTTTGCAAGAGTACCCTTTTGAATGGAGAGATATCTGTTCGATTGAAAACTTGGAGTGACAGTGAATTGAAAGCTTATAATTCTAACAATGGAACAAACTTTCAACTGCTTCCAGAAGATCTTTATCAGCTAGAGGAAATGTTAACACTGAAAGCGAATGAGAAACAAAAAAGTATAGAAATTCAATTTCATTCCTCTGAAATCTTCTCAAGATGGAAGAGGGAAAAAACTAATTATGTACTCCCTCTTCGGTTAGAAAGTGCATCGGTTAGCGCTCAAGAAAACAAAAGAAATTTACTTCTTACGATAGATGTCCAAGCAGCTATTGTCAAGTTGGAGAGTATTAGCGGAGAAATACTATTAAACCAAGAAAAAGTAGAAGTAGACATTAAATCTTATTATGATTTTAGTGGCACAAACCAGAGTACATTTCATTGTACGTTAAGTGTTGCACCAGAGGCTGTACAGTTGGTAAATGATTATAATGCAGCTCATGGAACATCTTATGAGTTGCTACCTGATGACTCGTATACTCTTGGTGGGTTGACTTATTCTGCAGGGAATAATCAAGCTTCTACGAAATTAACTATTCAATCAACTAAACTACATCCTACGTACTATCTACTTCCTCTGTGTCTAACGAATGCCGATAGCGAAACAGTGTTAATAGATAAGTCTGTCCGGATATTGACATTAGTGCGTGGTTATTGCAATCCGATTATTGCTTTTAGCGCACCAGATCCTACAGTAATTCGTGCCCAAGATGGTTATTTCTATCTCTATGGAACAGAGAATACTCGAAATGTTCCTATTTATCGTTCCAAAAATTTGGTGAATTGGGAGTATAAGGGTACAGCTTTCACGGATGCTACTCGCCCCACTTGGGGTGGCGACCACAATATTTGGGCACCAGAGATACGTTATTTCAATAATCATTATGTGCTTTATTATTCATGGGCTATATGGGGAGATGAGTGGAGAAGTAATGTAGGAGTTGCTGTGTCAGACTCCCCTCTAGGACCATTTATAGACAAAGGGTGTTTGATCGACTCGAAAGTGATTGGGGTACAAAATTCCATTGACCAGTTCTTTTATGAAGACAATGGCAAAAAATATATGTTTTGGGGAAGTTTTCGGGGTATCTATGCTACAGAACTCACGGATAATGGTCTGGAAATAAAGAAAAACACGGATGGAACCCCAGTCCTGAAGAAGCGTATTTGTGGAAATCGTTTTGAAGGGACCAACATATACAAACGTGGAGAATATTATTACTTGTTTGCTTCCATAGGAACTTGTTGTAATGGAGCAACCAGTACATATCAAACTGTGGTAGGGCGTTCAAAGAATGTGCTTGGACCTTATTTAGATAAGACAGGAAGGGATATGTTGTATGATTATTGTGAAATCATTATGAGTGGCAATGAAACTTGGGCAGGACCTGGACATAACTCCATTCTGATTCAGGATGATGTAGGAACTGACTGGATCATCTACCACGGTTACAAGAAGAAAGAAGCCGAAAACGGAAGATATGTTTTAATGGATAAACTGATTTGGAGTAACGATGGATGGCCTTCCGTCAAGAGTAACGCACCTTCCATCTTGGAAGTGGCGCCCTACTTTCAGAAATAAATATCCTATACAGAAAAACAAGTAATACTTATTGCTTATGCGATTTTATTAACATATTTAATCTAATTTATTATGAAACAAAAAGTAATGAAAGCCTGTTTGGGCATTTTATGGGGAATGTTTACATTGACCACTTTTCTATTACAGAGTTGCGATAATGGAAAAGAAGTCACTCCGGCTCAAGGAAGTGGTGGCAGTCCCTTTAATCCGCAGCTTCCTATTAGTGTCAAGGAAATCAGTCCGACTAATGGTGCTGCAGGTCAGAAGGTTCTTATTTATGGAGAAAACTTCGGCAATGACCCGTCTCTGATAGAAGTCACTATCGGCGGACAGAAGGCGCCTGTGGTCAACGTACAATCAACTGTCATATATTGTATTGTACCAACGAAGGCTTATTCGGGTGAAATCCAGGTAACTATCAAACAAGGAGAAGAAATCTATTCAGCCGAGGTAGCCGAAGTTAAGTTTGAATATCAACGCCAAGTGGTGGTAAGTTCCTTGTGTGGTGCAACTAGTGAGCAAGGTTCCAATTCAGCAAAAGATGGTCCGTTTAATGATTGTGGCTCCATTACGAATCCCTGTTTTATGACTTGGGACCCGGAGGACCATAATTTGCTATATGATGCAGAAGACGCAGGAGACGCTGAAGGTGTAGGACAAGGTATTCGTTGTTTTGACTTCACAAACAAGCAGGTCTATACAATGATTCCCAAGAACTCATTTGTAGGCTCACAGCGTTGCCGAACCATTGATTTCTATAAAGATGACAATGGAAAATATCACATGATTGTAGGATTAGCGCAAGGAAATGTTAATAGTACGGCTGTTATGATGTTCGATCGAATTGAAGGAGGAACGAAGCCGTGTGGGTTCACGTGGGGCAATGGAAGGGTGATCGTACAGAACCAAGGATGCCAAGCTGCTGCAATACATCCTACTACTGGCGACCTCTACTTCTCCAATTACCAGAACAGTCTGCTTTATCGGGTAAAGAAATATGTTATAGAGGAATTTGCAACAGGAAAGAGAACAACCCCTGTCAGACCTGGTACAGCAGATGATGCCGCTCAGACAATATTAAAAGTGCAAGACAAAGAATGGGAGTTCAATATTATGATTCATCCAACTGGTAAATATGCTTATTTCATGGTCATCAATCGCAATTATATTCTTCGCTCAGATTTCAATGGGGAAACCTTTACCGCTCCCTATGTCATTGCAGGTGTTAATAGTAACAAAGACACTTATATTTATCAGGATGGGGTCGGTAATCAGGCTCGATTCGGTAATCCCTACTCTGGTGTATTTGTAAAGAACCCGGAATATGCCGGAAATTCGGATGAATATGACTTCTATTTGACAGACAGACATAATCATGCCATTCGTATCTTGTCTCCTTTGGGTCAAGTGACTACCTATGCCGGACGTGGTAGCGCTAGTTTGAATTCAAACCCATGGGGGTATGCAAATGGCCGCTTACGAGAAGATGCACGTTTTAATCGGCCTAAAGGAATTGCGTGGGATGAGCGTGATAATACGATATATGTGGGAGACGCCAACAACTATCGAATCAGAAAGATTGGCCTTGAAGAAGATATTAATGAATAAACACCGTATAAAAATGAAAAAAATAACAATTTTATGTATACTGTTGCTATGTGTAGTAACCGGCACAATGGCTCAGAAAACTGTTACTGTATCGGGTATTGTTTCTGACAGTAATAAGGAACCGCTTATTGGTGTGAATATTATCGTCAAGGATGTTCCCGGATTAGGAGCCATTACTGATATCAACGGGAAATATACCATTAAAGTAGAACCTTATAACCGACTGGTCTTCTCATATATTGGATATAAGACACAAGAAGTATTGATTAAGGAACAGCGTTCGGTCAATATAAAAATGGAAGAAGATGTAGCTACTACTATTGATGAGGTTGTAATCACAGGTACCGGTGCACAACGTAAATTGGTACAAACCGGTGCCATCACTACAGTAGACATGGAACATCTGATGGCTAATCCGTCGTCTAGTGTTGTTAATGCTTTGGCAGGTAACGTTGCAGGTGTATTAGCCCGCCAGACTTCCGGTCAACCAGGACAAAATGTTTCAGAATTCTGGATTCGCGGTATTTCCACATTTGGGGCTGGAACCGGTGCTTATATTTTGGTAGATGGATTCGAACGTAGCATGGATGAAATCAACATTGAGGATATTCAAGACTTTTCTATCTTGAAAGATGCTTCCGCTACTGCAATATACGGTTCTAAAGGAGCTAATGGCGTTGTATTGATTAACACTAAGCATGGTAAATCCGGAAAAATCAAGATTGACATAAAGGCACAAACCACCTACAACATGCGCACTATTACACCTGAATTTGAAGACGGGATTTCGTATGCAAACTTATTGAATGAGTCACGAATTACACGCAATTATGAACCTGTATATCAACCGGAGGAACTGGAGATTCTAAAAAACGGATTAGACCCAGATCTCTATCCGAATGTGGATTGGATGGATTTATTGTTGAGGAAAGGCTCATGGCAACACCGCGTTAACCTGAATTTAAGCGGTGGTGGTTCTACTGCACGGTATTACGCCTCTATTAGTTACCTTGATGAAGAAGGCATGTACAACACTGATAAAGCGTTGAAAGACGATTACAACACTAATGCAAACTATCGTCGTTACAACTATCGTCTGAATACAGATATTGATATCACGAAAACTACACTATTAAAGTTAGGTGTATCCGGTTGGTTATCTAAGAGAAACAGTCCGGGACTGGGTGATGCAGATGTATGGGGTGAACTTTTTGGCTATACCGCCATTCGTACTCCTTTACTTTATTCCAACGGTCGTGTTCCGGCAGTAGGTACAGGCAACAAAACAAACCCATGGGTAGCAGCTACACAGACTGGATTCAATGAAAACTGGGAAAATGTGATTCAGACAAATATTACGTTGGAACAGAATTTGAAGTTTATTACCAAAGGTCTGAAATTTGTTGGACGCTTCGGCTATGATACCTATAATAACAATCACATCAATCGTCGTAAATGGCCTGAGCAATGGAGTGCCGAACGTTCACGCGATGAAAATGGAAATTTGGTATTCAAGAAAATTTCGGATAGTAGCAATATGCATCAAGAAAGTGGTTCTAGCGGTAACCGTCGTGAATTTTTAGATATGATGCTTAATTGGGAACGCGGTTTTAAGGCACATCATCTCAATGCTACGTTGAAATACACACAGGACTCGTACATCAAAACACAAGACTTAGGTGATGATCTGAAAAATGGTGTCAACAGACGTAATCAAGGATTGGCAGGGCGAATTGCGTATAACTGGAACTATCGATATTTCGTAGATTTCAACTTCGGCTATAATGGTTCGGAGAATTTCGCAAAAGGGCATCGCTTCGGTTTCTTCCCGGCATACTCTTTAGCATGGAACATTGCAGAAGAATCATTTATCAAAAAGAATTGGAAATGGATGGGTATGTTCAAAGTGCGTTTCTCTTATGGTAAAGTAGGTAATGATAAGATTCGTCATAACAATGCAGATGTACGTTTCCCTTATCTGTACGCAATTGGCGAGGGCAATAGTTATGATTGGGCAAACTACGGTAGTTCTTATGGATTCACAGGATTAACTTACACAGGACTAGCTTCCGACCAAGTTACTTGGGAGGTGGCAACGAAGAAAGATTTGGGAGTAGATTTGGCTTTGTTTGATGACAAATTCAAATTGACAGTTGATTACTTTGATGAAAGCCGTAGCGGAATTTTCATGCAACGCCAGTATTTGCCAGGTATGATTGGTCTGCAAGGAAAGAGTCCTTTTGCAAATGTCGGTAAAGTAAATTCCAAGGGATTCGATGGCAATTTCTCTTTCAAACAGAAGTTCAATCAGGTAAGTTTGACAGTACGTGGTAATATGACTTACAGCAAAAATGAGATTATTGAAAGAGACGAAGCTAACAATGTATATCCCTATCAAATGCAAAAGGGCTATCGAGTGAACCAGAATAAAGGATTGATTGCATTAGGACTGTTCAAGGATTACGATGATATTCGCAATAGTCCTACTCAAAAGTATGGTCCTGTAATGCCCGGTGATATTAAATACAAAGATGTAAATGGTGATGGTGTAGTGGATGACAACGATATTGTAGCAGTAGGAGCTACTAATCGTCCGAATCTGATTTATGGTCTTGGGCTTTCTGTTAAATGGAAAGGACTTGATGTCAATTTGCATTTTCAAGGCGCGGGCAAGTCGCAGTTTTTCTTGTCCGGGAAATGTATCAGAGCTTTCAGCGAAGGGCAATGGGGTAATATTATTAAAGGAACTTTGGATAATCGCTGGGTAGATGCGGATACTGCCGAGAAATTAGGTATTGCAGCCAACGAGGATCCCAATGCTACTTTCCCCCGCCTAAGTTACACGGACCAAGGAAATGGAAATACAACGATTTATGCTTATACTAATAACTACCGCAACTCTACTTACTGGTTGCGTGACGGTTCCTACGTACGTCTGAAAACGGTTGATATCGGCTACACACTTCCCAAAGCACTGGTTAACAAAATACATTTTAATAATGTACGTATTTTCTTGACTGGAACCAATTTACTTACATGGTCTAGTTTCAAACTCTGGGACCCGGAAATGGGTAGCAATAATGGAGAGAAATATCCATTGTCCAAATCCGTAACGTTAGGTTTGAGCGTTAACTTATAAATGATTAATGATATGAAAAAAATATATATACTATTAATCGCAATTTTTGCGATCAGTTCCACTTCTTGTTCCGATTATTTGGATTCTGATTACATTTTTGAGGATAGAGAAACAATTGATAAAGTTTTTACCGACTATAAAAAAACAGAACAATGGTTGGCACAGGCGTATACCTATTTGTTGGGACAATGTTGTGATGTTGCAAGTAAACGTAATACACCTTTTGTGTTTGATGATTGCATGTATTATGGCGATGATGATGTTACAGTGGATGCAACCAAAGGCGGTGCTTTATCTTATAATAAATTCCGTGAAGGAGCATACGATGAAAACACTTTCCAAGATACTTGGAACCGTTGTTATAATGGTATTCGACAGGCTTCTATTTTCATCCAGTATGCAGATATGAGCATTGAGCATAGTGCGGAGGAAATCATTGACCTCAAAGCACAAGCCCGCTTTGTTCGTGCCTATTACTATTGGTTGTTACTCCGGAAGTATGGTCCTATTCCACTGGTTCCGGATGAGGGTTTTGATTACAATCAGTCATACGAAGATTTGGAACTTCCCCGCAATACATACGATGAATGTGTAGATTATATCGCTAAAGAGATGGTCTTGGCAGCACAGGGTTTACCTTTGAAAAGAGACCAGCTTTCCATTACCCGTCCTACTCGCGGTGCTGCCTTAGCTACCCGTGCTTTGGCAATGCTTTATGCTGCGAGTCCGCTAATGAATGGCAACGATGATGCGTATGCACAGCAAATGGCCAACCGTGACGGGAAACGTTTATTAAATCCTGTATACGACAACAGTAAATGGGCTAAAGCAGCAGCTGCTTGCAAAGATGTAATGGGACTAGGCGTTTACCATATTTATACAGCCGATTTCCGGTCGACTCATTCTATTGCTTTTCCTGCTACCATCGCTCCTCCGATTCACCCGGAATATAGTTATAAACATTTTCCCGAAGGTTGGCAGAATATTGATCCGTTCGAATCTTATCGTTCTCTATTCAACGGACAGGTAACTGCTATGGACAATCCGGAATTGATTTTTACTCGTGGAAAGAATATTTCCGGTGAACGCATCAAAGATATGGTCATTCATCAATTGCCTACTGTAGCTAAAGGATGGAATACGCACGGTGCCACCATGAAACAGGTAGATGCCTATTATATGAGCGATGGTACTGACTGTCCGGGAATGAACTCTGAATATGCAGGCACTCCAGCTTATCAAGGACGCATAGATACTCGCCCTCGCACAACTGGTTATACAACAAATAATACAGATCACAAACCGCTTCCAAATGGAGTATCTTTGCAATATGCTGAACGTGAACCACGTTTCTATGCGTCCATTGCTTATAACGGTATGTACTGGCATCTAGGTAATGAACCAGAAGTTCAGAATCAAGATCAACAAGTATTCTATTATCGCGGAGATGGAAATGGTTATGCAAATAGTATGTTCTGGTTGCGCACCGGCATTGGGGTAGCTAAGTATGTGCATCCTGATGACACCTATTATAATAGCGATGCAGCCAAGGTAAAAGATAAAGATGAACCAGCTATTCGATATGCTGATATCCTGCTGATGTATGCAGAAGCTTTGAATGAATTGACTACTAGTTATGAAGTTCCTTCTTGGGATGGCTCCATCACTTACACAATCAGCCGCAACGTAGAAGATATGCGTACAGGTATAAAACCAATACGCATGCGTGCCGGGGTCCCCGATTATGATGCAGATACATATAGTAACCCGATTAAATTTCGCATCAAACTAAAACGCGAACGTCAGATTGAGCTCTTTGCTGAAGGAAAACGCTACTATGATCTTCGACGCTGGAAAGATGCGGAAGTAGAGGAAGCAATGCCGGTTTACGGTTGTTATACATTTATGAGTAATGCCAATAAAGACCTGTTCCACACACCGGTTCCTATATCAAATCTTTCTGCTACTTTCTCACCGAAAATGTATTTTTGGCCCATCAAACACAGTGAACTGAAACGAAATAAACTTCTGACCCAAAACCCGGGATGGACCTACAATGATTAATCTAAAAAAACTAGAATATGAAACTGAAAAATATCTTATTATATCTGTTACCCATAGCCGGCTTATGTAGTTCGTGCAATGATGAATGGGAAAATGAACAGTTTACACATTATATATCATTTAAAGCTCCCATTAACAGTGATGGTGTATCTCGAATCAATGTACGCTATAGATCTGGTGATGAAAAGACGACATTTCAGTTACCAGTCATTGTGAGCGGATCTACTACCAATGAACGTAACATTACAGTACATGTTGGTTTGGATACGGATACCTTGGAAGTACTGAACCAAGAACGCTTCAATAATCGTACCGATTTATACTATCAAGTATTGCCAAAGAAATTCTACTCTCATTCAGAAACGGTGCAGATCAATGCCGGGCAAGATGTAGCATTAATGCCTATCGACTTTTCAATGGAGGGCATTGACTTATCAGACAAATGGGTATTACCATTGACTATCGAAGAATCACCTGATGGAAACTATACCCCAAACTATCGAAAGCACTATCGGAAGGCATTGCTTCGTGTGATGCCATTCAATGATTATTCAGGAAACTATAGTGCTGTAAATTACAAAACATATTTGAATGGTTCAGAAACAGATGCACCATACGTGAAGAATTATGTTATGATGTATGTAGTTGACGATGAAACGTTATTCTTCTATGCAGGTTTATTTGATGAAACTCGTCAAGACAGGAAAGGATATCGGATTAAAGCAAAATTCAACAATAATGGAATGGTTACGCTTTCTCCGGCAGACCCCAATAATAAAATGCAGTTTGCGCTCGGTAAAGATGATTTTAATAATGAGATCACTGCTTCTTACAGTATCACTGAGTCAATGGATGCTATCCGTCCTTACTTAATGCATCGAACCATTATTATCAATAATATCAACTATACGTTCAAAGACTATACAACGATTCCCGGTGTAGAAACTGAATTTCATGTAATGGGTTCGTTGACATTAGAACGTCAAATCAATACTCAAATTCCGGATGAGGACCAAGCTATCGAATGGGAAGAAGGAAACTAAAGGTTGACCGAAAAATAAATAAACTATAAATGGGGATTGTAAATGCTGTGGATATTTGTAAATATCCACAGCATTTCAATCGTTTATTACTAATCGCAATGAATAAATATGTATTGTTTTTAATTTTTATATTTTCATGTATTGGCTGTGGAGAAACAAATGAACAGGATGCCAATACAATAGAAGGTAACACCGATACTTCGCAAATAACAATTGCACCAGTGACGAATTTGAAGGCTAAGATTACACAAAATCCCAATGAACTTTATCTAACATGGACGAATCCGATTACTGTGACCAATATGCTAGGGGTAGAAATCTATTATAAACAGAAAGGTTCCAATGACGAAAAAAGAGTGAATACGATCCAGAAAGGAGAAGGGTATGTACTCCGGTTGACATCCGCAGAGCCTTATTTCATATCTGTTGTTGTGGTGGATAACTACGGAAGAAAATCAGAAAGAGTCACCATTACTGCTATTCCATCGAATAAGGGAGTGCCTTTGGCAAATAGTTGTACGTATGTGCTTATTGAACAGTTTATGGATAAAACGAAAGGAACGTTTTGGGTATCACCCCAAAATATATCTGGAAATTCGGCTAATACTTATATTTATTGGCAACAGGCTCATGCTATTGATGTGGTATTGTATTCTTATGAACGTATCAAAGATAATAATCCTATATTGGCTGCGACATATAAAGAATATTTTGAAAGATGGTTTCAAAATCATGGAAATAATTATCATCACGACAACAACGATCCTACAGGCTTTTCAAACCCATATACTGATGATATGTGTTGGATTGGTCTGACTTTGTTACGAATGTCAGAAGTGTTAGACGATAATAAGTTTGCCGATACAGCCAAGAGGTTGTATGACACTTACATTATTACACGAAAATGGACAGATGATAAAGGAACTGGACTTCCTTGGAATAATGAAAATAATTCTAATGGGCGAAGCCGGAATATATGTACCAATGCTCCCGGTGCTTTGATGGCTGCCAAATTGTATAAAAAATACAATGAAGATAAGTATTTATCAGATGCTAAAATACTTCATAAATTTGCCTACGACAATAATTACTTAACATTGGGAGATGGTAGAATAGAGGAACCTCCTTTAACCTATACGCAAGGTACGTATGGAGAAGCAAGTAGGCAATTGTATCATATTACAAATGAAAAATATTATCTGACATGTGCAGAAAAAGTAATTAGCTATGTCACAACCAGTGATAGGTGCTTAACTAATGGCATTTTGCGTAATGAAGGTCAGTCTATGGACCAAAGCATCTTTAAAGCTGTTTTGATTCCTTATATAGTCAATTTGGCATTGGATGAAGCTGCTAATAGTACACTTAGGCAGAATCTGATTCTTTTCCTGCGAAAAAATGCAGAAACATTGAGCGCAAACTTGATTCGTGGAACTTATCCGGAAATGTATTGTAACTATTATTGGGGATCCATATTTACTGGAAATATTGCTTCTATGGGCGCACAAGCAAGTGGAGCTTCTCTTTTGGAAGGTGTTCTCCGACTGAATACAGCACTAGGAAATAATTAGTCATAAGCATCACTGTTTAAAATGAAGCAATGCAACCTTAATTATTCATGCGAATCAGTTGTTGAATGTAAGTTCTTGTTTTTAAGAAATTCTTTGATGCTAAAATAGCTTTGATACGCTCCGTAGAACAGATAGAAGGTATATTATTGAATATAAGATAAATAATAAGCAGCTTGCCATTGTTTAAATCCAGCTCAATGACAGGCTGCTTAAATTATAATTACTTATAGTATGCTGCAGATATGATTATAAAAGATCTAATATAAATAGAGAACTTTAAATTAAAAAACAGAGTAGTTTTGCAAATTCACTTTTAAAGATTAAATTTGCAAATAATAAAATAAAAGCAGCAATGATAGAACGAATATTGAAATCCAAGCTAATTGAAATGGCAAATAAATATCCGATTGTCACATTGACAGGACCTAGACAATCTGGAAAATCAACATTATTGAGGAATTCCTTTCAGGACTATGAGTATGTATCTTTGGAAGATCCTGATATGAGATTATTTGCTACAGATGATCCGAGAGGATTTCTTTCCACCTATCCGGATAAAACAATTATCGACGAAGTTCAAAGAGTTCCGTCACTTTTCTCTTATATTCAAACGCATACCGATAAAGAGAATAAAGAAGGTATGTATATGCTGGCTGGATCTCATAACTTCTTATTAATGGAAAGTGTGAATCAATCATTAGCTGGACGTACGGCAGTACTCAAGCTACTACCGTTTTCGCATTATGAAATGGAAAAAGGAGAAATATTGCCATCCAGTGTAAATGAAGAAGTTTTTAAGGGAGCTTATCCACGTATTTATGATAAAGCTATAAATCCGAATGATTATTATCCTTTCTATATACAAACATATGTAGAGAGAGATGTGAGATTATTACGTAATATTGGGGATCTAAGTAAATTTATTAAATACCTCAAATTATGTGCAGGTCGCATAGGGCAATTATTAAATCTTTCATCATTAGCAAATGAATGTGGAATTTCTGTCACAGCAGCTACTAACTGGTTATCTATATTAGAAGCAAGTTATATCTGTTATTTACTGAAACCTGATTATAACAATTATGCCAAACGATTGGTAAAAACTCCTAAGTTATATTTTTATGATACAGGGCTAGCCTGTTCTTTACTTGACATACAAAATGCAGAACAAATAACTACTCATTTTTTACGTGGAGGATTGTTTGAAAATCTTGTCATCAATGAATTTGTAAAAGAATCCTATAATAGAGGTGTTGAACCGGGATTATCATTTTGGCGTGATAGTACTGGCAATGAGGTTGACTTATTAAGAATGGTTGGCGGGAAACAGTATGCCTATGAAATCAAATCAGGAGCAACTTATTCACCGGATTTCTTTAAAGGTATTTCAAAATGGGCTAAACTATCTAATACTCCAACGGAACAATGTTTCGCGATTTATAATGGAGATAAGGATATAAAAACATCTGTCGGTCAAGTGAATGGATGGAATCATTTTAGTCTGTTTTAAACTGCCACTAATATATCATGTCTTTATTCCATCTTATTTGATCCCTGAAACTACATTTGGGGATATATTATTTCTTTATCATGCATGAACTGTTGATATTTTATTCTAGAATTAGAATTTGTTGAAACAATCTGGGATACCCCAAATCCTAGAAATAAATCATTTTTATAGACTACAAAAACACTCGAAAAACCAACTAATTACAACACAGAAACAAGACATGTTAGCTATACATATCTGATAATAAACTAAATAACTAAAAAAAACTTAGTCTGGACAGGACCCGGAAAACCAACTTTGCACGGATGACTTCGCCGGACATTGGGCACACAATGCCAATCTTTCTGTAAAAGCTATCATGGGAGTGGCCGGATACAGCGAAATGGCTCGGATGCTCGGATTGAATGATGTAGCTGAAAAATATGCTGTTATAGCTAAGAAAATGGCAGTGAAATGGGAAGAAATGGCGAATGAGGGAGATCATTACCGTCTGGCTTTTGACCGTAAAGATACCTGGAGTCAAAAATATAACATGGTTTGGGATAAGTTGTGGAACCTGAATTTATTCCCTAATAATGTTATCAGAAAAGAGATTAACTATTACTTGACAAAGCAGAATCCTTACGGGCTTCCTCTGGACTCTCGTAAAGAATACACAAAATCCGACTGGATCATGTGGACGGCGGCTATGTCTTCAGATAAGGAAACCTTCCAGAAATTCTCTGATCCTGTCTATAAATATATCAATGAAACAGTATCACGTGTACCTATCAGCGACTGGCACCATACAGACAGCGGACGATGGGTTGGCTTTAGAGCTCGTTCGGTGATCGGAGGATACTGGATGAAGGTATTAATAGACAAAATTCAAAATAATCAATAAAATTACTATGACGTTAACTTAAAAATTGTACATATGAAGTTCTTAAAAAAAATGTTGTTGGTTGGGCTACTTCCTGGCTATTTGATATGCCAGGCACAAAATGTCCAAAACAAAGAAGATGTACCCTTGGATTTAGGATATCGTGTACTCCCTATGGGAGATTATAACGGTTCAGCCTACACAATCTCGGGTAAACAGTTACGCAATCTACCTGTTACAAATCTTTCGGCAGTATTAGCCGGACTGGTACCTGGTTATTTTGCCCGACAAGTGCAAGGTGGTGGATTAGTGAATGAACAGAATTCATTCTGGATAAGAGGGCAAAGGAGTAATTCGCCCGATGTATTAGTATTGGTTGATGGACAGGAACGGGATTTTGCTGTTTTGTCATCACACGAAGTAGAATCAATTACCGTATTGAAAGATGCTGCAGCAACAGCCTTATATGGAATGCGTGCAGGCAGTGGAGCTATTCTGGTTACAACTCGTAAGGGAGCAAAGGGAAAACCACAGGTTGAATTGACAGCTCAAATTATAGCTCAACAACCACTTAAAGAATTAAAGTCATTAAACGCAGCCGATTATGCAAGACAGCACAACATAGCCCGCCATAATGACAATCTGGATCCCTTGTATTCGAACTATGATATAATGAATTATGCTAAGAATGATCCTAATTCCATTTTATATCCCAATGTAGATTGGGCTGATAAATATTTAAAGGATATCCGATGGAGCCAACGCTATAATCTTAATATCCAAGGAGGAACAGAAAAAAGTACATATTTCGTGAATGCAATGTATACTCGTAACAATGGCTACTTCAATACAGATGATTCACATGATTATAATACCAATCACTCTGCCGAACGGTTTAATATCCGTTCCAATATCGATTTTGCCGTAACTCGCACTACCCAACTGGATGTAAATCTGTATGGCTGGTATCAAAGTCAGAATGGCCCTGGCAGCGGAGCCGAAAATATCTATAAAAATCTAGTCACATTACCGCAAGGAATCTTCCCAGAATGGTACAATGACCAAGGATATACAGATCAATACGGCAATGTTATCAATGCAGAAGATGGGAAAATTGTAGCAGGAAATGCATTCCGTGAAAATCCATGGGCAATGCTAAATCGCTCCGGCTACTTCCAGGACAAACAATTGTATGGTTCTTTCCGCACAAAACTCTCACAGGATCTTTCCTTCATAACAGAGGGATTAAAAGCTTCTGTTGCTCTATCCATGGATTCACGCACAATTTCTTCTATCAGACGTACAATAACTTTCGCATATTACGAAAAGGATGCGACGAATGAGAATGTTCTCCGCCGGACCCGCGAAGATGACTCGATGATAAACAAGGTAGATAATACCAGTTCTTTCCGCCGGACCGGTATCGTGGCTCAATTAGATTATAACCGTACCTTTGGAAAACATGGAGTTTCGGCTTTAGCTTTCTATGAACAATATGAAAGCAATGATGAAATGGTATTGCCAACCCGATTCCAAAGCGCAAATGGTTGGTTCGGCTATAATTATGATAAAAGATATGGCATCGATGTTATCGGAGCTTATCAGGGATCTCACAAATTTGGTCCAGGACACAAATTCGGTTTCTTCCCTACAGTATCTGCCGGATGGACTGTTTCTAACGAATCTTTCTGGAAAGATGCAAAAAAAATAGTGCCCTACCTGAAGCTAAAAGCATCTTATGGACAAGTCGGCAACTCATCCGGCGTAGACGCCTTTTATTACAGGGGACGTATGTGGCCGCAAAACGAAGTCTATATCACAGGGGTAAACATGGGAACAAAGCTTGGAGGATACATTCAGGATATACTTCCAAATCCCGGATTGACTTGGGAGAAAGCTAGAATTCTGAATATCGGAATAGATACCCGACTATTTTCAGACCGGTTATCTGTTACGGCAGAATTTTTTAAAGACAACCGTCATGATATGTATGTAGTAAATAACAAAATCAGTTCTCTTGTCGGCAATGTAAAGGAATTTAAGCAGAATATAGGCAAAATCAATAGTCATGGAGTAGACTTATCTGCCATGTGGAATTCAAATATTGCAGACTGGAGCTATTTCATAGGTGGTACATTCTCTTATTCTACGAATGAACTGATTGCAAACGGTGAAGTAGATCAGCCATACGAATGGTTGAAGAATCAGGGACGGCCTTTAGGAGAAAATCGAGGATACATTGCAAAAGGCTTTTTCAATTCTTGGGAAGAAATAGCAGCCTCCCCTGTACAAACATTCTCTGATGTCCAACCAGGTGATGTACGTTATGAAGATATAAACAAAGACGGACAGATTGATGTAAACGATATGGTACCTATCGGTTACGGAGACATTCCCAGAATCATGTATGGTATTAACTTAGGAGTCGGCTACAAAGGATTTTCGATCACCGCATTATTTCAGGGAGCCGCAAAAGTCTCTCGTCAATATTCGGACATTGTGATGAATCCTTTCACAGATAACGGAACCATATTTGAGCATCAACTTGATTACTGGACACCCGAACACCAGAATGCAACATTCCCACGTTTAACAACACTGGACAATGCCAATCTTAATAACAGGCAGATAAGTACATTAAATGTGAAAGATGCTGATTTCTTAAGATTAAAAACACTGGAAGTTGCCTATGACTTTCCTACAAAAATGATACAGAAAATCCATCTTAAGGGATTGAGGCTTTTCCTTAGCGGAACGAATCTGATTACCTGGACAAAATATAAATGGGTTGATCCTGAAGCTCCTTCACTGGCAGCTCCTTTGACGAGAAACATGAGTATAGGTTGTTCCTTAAAATTCTGATAGCATGAAAAAATCGATAATTTATTTGGCAATAAGCGCAACACTAACATTTTCCGGTTGTGATTATCTGGATGATATGCCCTATGACTGGGCCCAGCCTGATGATATTTTTACGAATGAACAGAACTATCTGAAACCGATTAATCAGGTGTATGCATATATTCCCGAAGGCTTCAACCACGTAGGAAATGCCTTTTTAGATGCAGCCACCAATGATGGAATAAGTACAATCATAGATTCGGATATTCATAAGTTGTCTCGTGGGTATGTCACTTCTTCAAATCCGATTGAAGAATGTTGGAATAAGTCATACAAGGGAATTCAACAAGCCATTTTTGCCCGCAAGTATTTGCGTGAGGCTGACTTGGTGTTACAAAATAAGACAGAAGAAGACATCCAGGCATTTAAAGATACCTATTGTGCGGAAACTGAATGTTTACAAGCCTTATTTGAGTTTAACCTGTTAAGACACTACGGAGGCTTTCCTATTGTCGATCGTATTTACAAAGTCGACGATCCTGAACTGCAGACAAAGGCAAGAGACTCTTTCAAAGACTGCGTCAATCACATCGTACAGTTATGTGAGAGTGCTGCCGCTGTATTGAAAGTTGATCCGGAAGGTGGAAATGGTTCTTATGGCCGTATGACTAGAGGAATGGCACTTGCTATTAAAGCCAAGACATTACTCTATGCTGCAAGCCCACTCTACAACAGAACAGATAATAACGATCCACTACTAGGCTATACTGACGGCTCGGATGTGACGGAACGTTGGAAACTTGCAGCCAAAGCTTGTGCAGATGTAATCAATCTAAATGCAGACGGAACAATATCTCCGAATGGAAATAAAAAATATAATCTGATAGCTCTTACTGCTGCTAAAACGTACGACAAGATCTTTATCAATGCCAATCCTAATCCGGAATATATCCTATTCTATACAGCTGCTAAGGACAATGGTCTGGAAAACAGACATTATCCCCCTACAATCTCAAAAGATCAGGGAGGAGGTACAGTACCTTCACAGCAATTGATCGATGCATTTACCATGAAAGATGGAAGCGATTATACCCATTCTTCTGACGGTGCAAGCATGTATACTAACAGAGACCCGCGTTTGGCAGCAATTATCGGATATGACGGTTCGGTTTATGGAAAGAATACCATTTATACGCGAATTAGTGATAACACAACCATAGACGGACTCAACCAAGTGAAGAACCGTTCGACCAATACGGGATATTACTTAGCTAAATTCCTGGACAAAACACTGAACTTCGGACAGGCCAATGTGGGTACCGTTTTCCACTTATTCCCGATGATTCGCTTATCTGATATCCTACTTTCCTACGCAGAAGCCATGCACCACGCTTACGGTATGAGTGCGGATCCAGAAGGCTATGGTTTGACAGCAATAGAAGCCGTACAAAAAATACGTACCAGAGCCGGATTCGGAACAAATGATAAATTTCTTAATGGGGTGACAGATAACAACTTTATGGAAAAAGTGAAGCAAGAACGCCGTATCGAACTCTGTTTTGAAGAACATCGTTACTTCGATTTGCGACGTTGGATGGATGGCAATCAACTTAAAGAACCTATTATCGGAATGAAAGTAGAAGAAAATGCTTCCGGGCTTCATTATACACGCATTACAGTAGATGAAGCACGCAATTTTAAAGATTACATGTATTATCATCCTATTCCTCTGAAAGTAATCAAGGAAAGCCCTTCCATCCAACAGAATCCAGGTTGGTAACGGGCATCAAAACTATTTAATAGATAGAAAACATGAAAAAGATAATAATATTATTCATATGCTTAACCAGCTCCATCTGGCATGTCTGTGCACAAACCAAAGTTAGCGGAATTGTTAAAGATGCCCAAGGAATGGAGATGATTGGCGCTACTGTCCTTCAGAAAGGGACTAATAATGGAATAGTGACTGGTTTGGATGGCAAATTTACTCTTACATTGTCCAACGAAGCAGAGCAAACACTTCTTATCTCAATGATCGGCTTTATAGAACAATCTATTGCCATAAAAAAGAATCATCCTTTTATCAATGTCACCTTGGAAGAAGACATTGCACAATTAGATGAAGTTGTTGTGGTGGGATATGGAACACAGAAAAAAGTATCTCTGACCGGTTCAATTTCTAATGTCGGAACTGAAGACTTGAAAAGCATGCCTGTATCAAGTGTCACAAACGCTTTAGGTGGCCGCATCCCGGGACTAGTAACCCGACAAGAGAGCGGACGTCCCGGCGGTGATCAGGCTACGATGTTTGTTCGTGGTCGTGCTTCATTGAACGACTCTAGCCCCTTAGTACTGATTGACGGGGTAGAACGACCTATGGCGCAAATCGACCCTGATGATATTGAAACTATCTCCGTGTTAAAGGATGCTTCTGCAACAGCCGTATACGGTGTACGAGGAGCCAATGGTGTGATATTGGTAACTACCCGGAGAGGTCGTGAAGGAGAAACTCAAATTTCTTTCTCATCTGAATTTGGTGTTACTTCCTTCAATCGCATATCCCAAACCCTAAATTCAGAATCCGTTTCAAGATTCATGCGTGAGGGTGCTATCAATGATGGCTTTGACCCTTCCGATACCGGTAATACTCGCGGCCTTTTCCTGTCAGAATATGACAACTATCTATATCGTACCCAGAAAAGTCCGTTTACACACCCGGACAATGACTTTGTAGATATGTTTACGAAAAATGGTCTCCAACAGAAATACAATGTAAACCTATCGGGCGGAAATAAAACAGTACGTTACTTCGTCTCTGTGGGATACTTCACTCAAACCGGTATGTTTGAGACAGACGTAGACAAAATTAAAGAGCATGAGACAATACAAACTCTTTTAGCAGCCTCGCCCGATGTAGCAAAAGGCTTATACAAAGAAGGTTATAATTCGGAATATAAGTACAGTAGGCTCACCACTCGTTCGAATATCGATATCAACCTAACTGAAGATTTCAAGGTATCCGTGAATCTTGCTTATCGTTTCGGAAGTCAGAACCGCCCCTATGGCTATGATGCTGACGGACAGGAAGCACTGCGTCTGTTCGGCATGTTCTACCGCAATTCTCCTCAAGCATTCCCAATCTTAAATGCGAATGGAACTTATGCCGCCGCCGATGGTATATGGAGACAGAATCCACTCGTGACATTATGCTATTCAGGATTTTTTCTTAATTTCAATAACAAACTTGAGACAGATTTTGCTTTTAAATATAACCTAAGAAAACTGTTAAAAGGATTAAGTATAGACGGAAAATTCTCTTACGATGCAGGCTGGAGCAATAACCGAAGCATACAGCAGCGTCCCAATATCTATCAATATAATCCTGTAAACGGGACTTATAAACAAGGACTTGAAATGGTGTTGCCAACAAAAGCCACCAATAAAACGGCAGCTACACATCGGAAGTATGCTGAAGCGGCAGTTCGTTATAAGCAATCCTTCTCCGGACATAATATATCTGGACTGGTACTTTATAATATGAGTTACACTTCCACTCCCGGTGGACGCTATTCTTATGTACCTCATATCTATCAGGCTTTAGTAGGACGTGTTAACTATGATTATGAGAATCGCTATCTATTCGAAGTTAACGCAGGCTATAACGGCTCAAACCGTTTTGCGGAAGGACACCGTTATCAGCTCTTTCCTGCAGCATCAGTGGGATGGGTACTGACTAACGAACCTTTCTTTAAAGAAAACCCTATCTTAAGTTTTACTAAACTACGCTTCTCTTATGGTGAAGTTGGTAATGACAAGCTGGGAGGTTTCTCTTACTATTATCGTTCAGGATACGATGAAGGACTAGGCTACACTTTTGGAGAGACACATAATCCTGCGATTAAAGGTCTGATTCAAGGAAAAAGTGCCAATGAGAATATCACATGGGAAGTTGCACGGAAATATAACTTAGGACTTGAGACCAAATGGTTGAAAGATAAAATATCTGCCAGTATCGACTTTTTTAAAGAACGTCGTAGTAATATCCTATGTGAACCGGAAAGATATTCTCAAGCAGCCGGTTCAAACGGATTGGCTCCCATAAACTATGGTGTCGTAACAAATCAGGGATACGATCTGGAAATAGGCTATCAAGATCAAAAAGGAGATTTCGGATATTCCATAAAAGGGATTTATGGGTATGCACACAATGAAATTGTAGAGAAAAGTGAATCTGTAAAGCCCTATGCTTATATGTCACAAACGGGAAATCCTATCGGACAGTTTATCGGCTATATTTCCGACGGTTTCTTTAGCTCTTATGAAGATGTAGCAAGTTCTCCCGTTCAATTCGGACAAGTAAGCCGACCTGGAGATATTAAATATAAAGACTTGAATCATGATGGAGTGATCGATTCTAACGACCAAGCTCCTATCGGCTATAATCCGGTCCCTGAAATGACTTTCTCTCTTGCTGCCGGTTTGAACTGGAAAGGAATTGATTTTAGTATATTGCTTCAGGGAGCTGCCCGTTCATCCATCTATCTGCAACAGGATATTGCATGGGATAATTTCTGGGGTAATTATTACGAAGAGCATATCGGAAGATGGACACCGGAAACAGCAGCAACAGCAACGTACCCACGTTTCACTAAGGCAGCTACTGCCGCGCATCCTAATTATTATAAATCTGACTATTGGTTGAAAGACTCCAAATACTTGCGTCTGAAAAACATTCAGTTAGGTTACACTATACCTCGCAAACTATTGAAAAAATTCGGAGTACGTTCACTTAGAGTATATGCGAATGCCTACAATCTCTTTACATGGGATAACGTAAAGAAGGTAGATCCTGAATCATCGAACAATAGTAATGGACAATTCTATCCACAACAAAAAGTAATAAATTTTGGTATCAACCTGAATTTCTAATGTTTGAAATGAATAATTTATGAGAAAACTATTTATATCCTTTGTAACGGCTGTTCTGCTTGCCAGTTGTAGTGCAGATAGCCTGATGAAAGAAACCGAACTGGATCTTACGGATACAGAGAAAGTTTATTCGGACATCACATTGACCCGCAAAGTTGCATACGACTTGTATGCACGTATGCGCATGGGAAGAGACCGCCTTGGCAGTTTTGGTTTTTTGGCAAACATTGGTGGTTCACCTTGCATGCTTGACAACGCAACAGACGATGGAGCCGGAAATACAACCCGTGCCGGAGGGGCAGTTATTCCCGAACTCGAGAAATTTATCAAAGGGGGAATTGATGCTTCCAAAGGTTTGATTGGCGGTGACCATCCATGGACATTTTACTATAAAGCCATCCGTTCTGCAAACACATTCCTGAACAACGTAGATCGTTCACCATTGGAGGATGCAGAGAAGATTTCCCTGAAAAACCAAGTACGCTTTCTGCGTGCATTGTATCACCACGAACTGTTTCGTTTCTACGGAGCATTAGTAATCGGAGACAAAGAACTCGATCCGTTACTTTATGACGAAATCAAACGTGAATCGTTAGAAACCACAGTCCGTTGGATTGCTAATGAATTCAAAGAACTTGCAGAGCCGGGAGTATTGCCCGACAAATACGATGCAGCAGATTACGGAAGAGCTACCCGGGGAGCAGCCCTAGGCTATCTGGCACGCACATTACTTTATGCAGCAAGTCCCTTACACAATGCGTCCGGAGTAACTTGGAGAGAAGCGGCTGATGCTGCCTACGATATGATTGAATATGCTGACAATGGAGATTTCTATCGTTTATATGAAGATCCGACCACTCCCGAAAAGAGCTACACACGATTATTCAATACCCGTGCCAATGGTGAGGTAATCATGGGATTTCTCCGTGCACCGGCAAATGACCTTTACGGAATGATGCCTGCCTTTGACCCCTGGAACGTAAATAAAGAACTACTGACTTGTCCGAACCAATGGCTGGTAGACTGTTATGATATGCTCGACGGCTCACAGCCCATTCTCGGTTATGAATCAAATACGAAAGCCATCATCAACCCAAACTCCGGTTACAATGTAAATTCTCCTTATGCTAACAGGGATCCTCGTTTGGCGCAGAGTATTCTATGTGATGGTGCTACCTGGCCTTTAGTCAACGGTAAGCCAGCTGCAATAGACCTGTCAAAATCATATAGATGGGGAAGCGGATACTTCCTGACAAAGTTCCTGGATGACCGTATCGATCATCGAAAAGGTGGTACCACTTACATGGACTTTCCAATGATGAGATATGCAGAAATCCTGCTCGATTATGCAGAAGCCGAGAATGAGGCTGAAGATACGAATACAGCCAGAGAAAAAGCAATAGCCCAGCTTAACAGGATACGTCGTCGTGCCGGTATCACGACAGACTTACTGGCCGCAGATTATAATCAGGCAACCCTTCGGGAACGCATACGTAAAGAACGCCGTGTAGAACTTTGTTTTGAAGATCATCGATTCTTTGATATAAGAAGATGGCTGATAGCAAAAAATGTAATGAGATTACCGGCTGTCGGAATAAAGAAAATTAACGGTGAATATCAACGGGTAACTTTAGATACACGAAACTATAACGAGCGCATGAACTTGGCTCCAATACCACAGGATGAAGTTAATAACTGCCCGAATATCTACCAGAATCCAGGATACTAATCTAAATAGAATGTTTACTTAAAAAAATAAAGTCATGAAAACAAATAGTATAATTGCATTAATTCTGTCAATCAGTTTATTTGGATTATTCGGTTGTGCAGATAAATATGAAGTTGATTATGAAGCACCTGTCAAAATCGAATTTGCGGGTGTCGATCAGAATAATAGAGTATCACTAACGAAAGGGATTGCTGAATACACGGCAACCGTCAAAGTACAGGGAGAAATCATGAGTTTTGAAATTTATCAGGCAGACTCCAAAACCGGAATGCAGGGAAGTCTGATAGAAGAAACTGCCCAGTCATTTGCAGACGGAACGACTAATTACGAAACAACTTACAAGTTTACTTCTTTAAAAGAGAATGCCTGTATTACAGTAGTCGTTTTAGGTACCGACGGCCATACGTACCAACGTAACTTATTGGTAGAGATTACTCCTTCTGTTTTATTCTCCGATCCGGATTACGGAAAAGATGGAGAAATAGTAGAGACAGCTTCAGCTTATTATGGTTGTTATTATGCAACATGGCTTCTTGGACGCACCTATATGGCTGCTGATGCCATGAAATATACAAACGAAGTCGATTTCTCACTCGGAGATATTATCTTGCCTTCAGGAAGCGAAGCTGTACCAGCTCTTGTTTCACCTGCTAAAAGAAGTGATTATGGCTTGATGACAATTACTGGTTTACAACACACATTATTTGCTGAAACCTCTTTATCACAAGCAGAATTTAATGCAATCTCCCAGGTAGATGCAACTCCGATAGAAAATCTGGCAGATCCAACCTCCGAAGTCTTAGCTATTCAGGCAGATAAAGTTTACCTGTTCAAAACTGCCAATGGAAAGAAAGGATTGATTTGCATACAAAAAATAACAGCAAAAACTGGTACTATCGAAGTCTCACCGGATAATTGGGTAGAAAACACTAAATACTCATGGGTACAATTACTGACTAAAACCGTGGCGAAGTAAAGCTCCCATGCAAGATACTTTCTCCAATGATCGTATCATAGAATAATTAGAAGAATAGAGAAGTTTTCGGTTTCTACGAGCTTCTCTATTCCTGTTTTCCCAATAGAAGAAAGAAGAAATCTATCATTCTACCATTTTTTTTCCTTTATTGATTAGTATTTTTCCTTCCTTCTCTGATATCTTCCCTACTTTTGCGAAAAGTCATCATGAAAAACTGAAGTTAATTAAATCACAATAATTATGAATCTGAAAAAACATCTACCCTGGCTGGGAGCCCTGCTCCCCATTGCTAACACACAAGCAGAAACAAAACCTAATGTAGTAATTATTTATATCGATGATATGGGTATCGGTGACATAGGTTGTTATGGAGGTAAATTCGTTCCTACTCCCAATATTGACAAGTTGGCACAAGACGGACTATTATTCAACCAATATTACTCTTCTGCGCCGGTTAGCTCTCCATCCCGCTGTGGATTAACCACAGGTCTCTTTCCTCTTGAAGTGGGAATCAACACTTTCCTGAACGACAAAGCTGCTAATAAGAGATGCGAACAACGTAATTTCCTGGATGATAAGTTGCCTTCCATGGCGCGTGCCTTCCAAAATGCAGGTTACTCAACAGGACACATCGGAAAATGGCACATGGGAGGCGGACGTGACGTACATAACGCTCCTTCTATTAAGAATTACGGTTTTGACGAATACATATCAACCTACGAAAGTCCGGATCCGGATCCAACAATCACTGCAACCAAGTGGATATGGTCGGATAAAGACAGTGTAAAACGTTGGAGACGTACCGAATACTTTGTAGATAAAAGTATTGAGTTTGTAAAAAAGCATAAAGGCGAACCTTTCTTCCTAAACCTATGGCCGGATGATATGCATACCCCTTGGGTACCGGAATTCAAACAAAAGGAAAGAAAAAGCTGGGAAACACAAGAAGCATTTGCTCCTGTACTTGCAGAAATGGACAAACAACTCGGACGTTTCATCAAAACCCTGGATGAGTTGGGAGTCGGAGAAAATACAATCATTATTTTCACTAGCGACAATGGTCCTGCACCCAGCTTTAAATCTGTACGTTCCGCTTATTTGAGAGGTACTAAAAATAGTCTTTATGAAGGGGGAATCCGTATGCCGTTCATCGTTAGATATCCAAAGAAAATTAAAGCCGGACAGGTAAATAACGAGTCTGTATTATGCGCAGTAGATTTATATCCGACTTTGTGTTCTATAGCCGGAATCAAAACAGAAAAAGGTTACAAAGGCGATGGACAGAACTATTCAAAAGTTCTTCTCGGTAAATCGGAAGCCAAACGCAAGACCGATTTAATGTGGGATTTCGGACGAAACAAACATTTTGGCTTTCCAGGAAACCCTTATGACAGAAGCCCCCATTTAGCTATACGCAGTGGAAAGTGGAAATTATTAGTGAACGGTGACGGAAGCGATGCGCAACTATATGATATGGAAAAGGATAAGTTCGAAAAGAATAATATCGCAAATGAGCATCCTGATTTGGTTGCCAAGTTGAGCAAGAAAGTATGTAAATGGTTTGAGGAAAACAAAAACAAAGGAAAAGAGTAATACAGTGAAAAACAAATTATAAACCAACATTAAACTTATGAATTCTAAATTTTTACTATTACCAACCGCTTTGATGGTTGCTGGACATTCTGCAGCAGAGGCCAAAGGAAAAAAGTCCGATCAAAGACCCAATATCCTGATAATTCTTGCAGATGACCTAGGCTATTCCGACCTGGGATGCTACGGTAGTGAAATCCACACACCTAATCTGGACAAACTGGCAAAACAAGGAGTACGTTTCAATCATTTCTATAACACCAGCCGTAGTTGTCCGACGCGTGCTTCCCTGTTGACAGGACTTTATCAACATCAGGCGGGAATCGGACGTATGACCTTCGATGACCACCTGCCGGGATACCGGGGGACACTCTCACGCAATGCCGTTACTATCGCCGAAGTATTGAAAGAATCAGGATATGCTACCAGCATGGTAGGTAAATGGCACATCGCAGAAACTCCACTACGCAAAGACCAACGCGAATGGCTCGCACATCACGTATACCACGAAACCTATTCTGATCTTTGTCATTATCCGGTGAATCGCGGATTTGATACCCACTATGGTACTATCTACGGAGTAGTAGACTATTTTGACCCATTCAGTCTGGTAGAAGGTGAAGTACCCGTGAAAGAAGTACCCGACGGATATTACATCACACAGGCGCTTTCAGACCGTGCAGTGAAAGAAGTGAAAGAGTATGCCAAAGACGATAAACCATTCTTTATGTACCTGGCTTACACAGCACCACACTGGCCATTGCATGCACTGCCGGAAGATATTGAAAAATATAAGGATACCTATAAAGTAGGCTGGGAAGCTATCCGTAACGCCCGTTACGAACGTCAGAAACAGCTTGGTATATTCCCTAACATGGATAATTTCCTGTCTGATAGACAGTTCAAAGATAAATGGGAAGATAACCCACATGCTGAATGGGATGCTCGTGCCATGGCTGTTCATGCTGCCATGATCGACCGTATGGACCAGGGAATAGGACAAGTTATCGACGCCCTGGAAAAGACAGGACAACTTGAAAATACGCTGATTCTATTTCTTTCCGATAACGGATGCAGCAATGAAGATTGCCAGAACTACTCTCCAGGAGAAAATGACCGTCCTGATATGACACGTAAAGGAGAGAAAATGGTTTACCCTCATAACAAAGAAGTACTGCCTGGACCGGAAACAACTTATGCTTCATTGGGAGCACGCTGGGCAAACGTAGCCAACACACCGTTCCGTTTTTGGAAAGCCAAATCTTATGAAGGAGGTATCTGTACTCCGATGATTGCTCATTGGCCGAAAGGTATCAAGAAGAATGTCGGCAAGATGACCCCTGAAATCGGACATGTGATGGACATCATGGCTACTTGTATCGATATGGCAGGCGCCACTTATCCTACCAAATATAAAGGAAATGACATCATTCCATTGGAAGGCAAGAGTCTGGTTCCTATCTTCAAGACCGGACATCGTGAAGGACATAACTACCTTGGATTCGAACATTATAATGAACGTGCATTCCTCTCTAATGACGGTTGGAAACTGGTTCGTCCGGGAGAAAACGCTAAATGGGAATTATACAACCTGAATGAAGACCGGAGCGAAATGCATAATCTGGCAGCACAATACCCTGAAAAAGTAGCTGAAATGACAAAGGCTTATGAAGCATGGGCTAAACGTTGCATGGTAGAGCCTTACCCGGGACAAAAAAAGAAATAAAGCCTACTCAATTAATTAGAAAGAGTACTCGATTAATTATTTTATATTTGACTCCTGTCGGAAAATATCCAATGATATTGCACGACAGGAGTTTTTTTTATATGCTTTTATCCATTCTTTATCAGGCCTCACCTGAAATCGGAGGCTGACCTGTATACTCCTTAGGCAGTACACCATATTGCGCTTTAAAACATTTCGCAAAATAAGAGGAAGAGGTAAACCCTACCTGCGCTGCCACTTCAGAAATCCGGGTACCGCTCATTATCAGTTCAGCAGCTCTATTCATACGAAGTGTCTTCAAATAATCATTAGGAGACATTCCGGACAAAGCCTTTATCTTCCGATAGAAATTAGAACGGCTCATATTCATCTGTTCAGACAGGGTATCTATCGAGAAGTTCTCATCCGCCAACTGTTCGGCTATTACTCCCTGTATCTTCGCTATAAATTCACAGTCTTTTTGAGACATCGCAAAATCCGTTGTCGAAACAGCAACCGTATCTCCTGCCAAGCTCACCATCAATTTATGGAAAGACTGTCTCAACTTCAACAGATTCTCGATCTGCATATGGAGCTGTTTAACAGAGAATGGTTTCTCAACATATACATCCGCCCCACATTCAAATCCTTCGACTTTAGACTCCAAAGTGGTTTTCGCAGTCAACAATATGACCGGAATATGTGAATAAGAGATTTCAGACTTCACCTTGCTGCAAAGTTCCAGCCCATCCATCTCCGGCATCATAACGTCACTCACTATTACATCCACGTTTTCCTGCGCAAGCACTTCAAGCGCTTCACGACCGTTGGAAGCCCTCAACACACGGAACCACTCTGCCAATGACTCACGAGTCAGATTCAGCAAATCAACATTATCCTCAACCAACAGAACTGTAAACTTCTTCCCTGAATACTCCGAAGAAATCGTTTCAGAAGCATCCGCATGCTCCGGGGATATTTCTACAATATCACTCGTTTTTTCCGTCTCCCACTCTTTGACCGGAAGAGACAGTATAAACGAAGAACCACCTCCAATATTATCTTCCAGACGCAAATCTCCCTGATGAGCTTCTGCCAAAGATTTCGCAAAAGCCAATCCGATGCCAGTGCCTACTGCTGTGGCCACCTTATCGTCAGGCAGTTGATAGAAAGCCTCAAATATCTTTTGTTTCTGTTCATTTGGTATTCCGGGACCATCATCGTTCACTTGTATCTCATATCCCCCATCAGTAACAAGCAGCCTCAAGTCAATATGCGCATGCGCATATTTGATGGCATTTCCCATCAGATTGACAAGAATCTTACTTAATTTGTCCCTATCCACCGTAGACACCAGCTCTTGTTCAGGCACAGTCAGTTGCAAATCAATTCCTTTTAATTCAGCAGGACTTGTAAACTGATTATAAACGTCACTGACAAGCTCTTTAATATCACTCTTTTTCAGATTCAGATGCAGCGTACCACTCTCCATTTTCTGAAAATCAAGCAATTCATTAGTAATCCCCAGCAGATAATTTACATTCTTATCTATCACTGACAAATACTTGAGATCTTTTCCTTCACGTTCTTTCTCCAATAATTTTTCCAAAGGAAGCCGTATCAAACTAAGCGGAGTACGTATTTCATGCACCAAATTGATGAAGAAGCTAATTTTCGACTTGTAAACTTCCTGTTCCTTGGCAATCTGATATTTTTCCATCCGCCGCTTATATTTGCGTTTAACACGGAGATTCCATCGCCAAGCCATCCAACCGATCCATCCCAACAGCATGAGGACATAAACGAAGTAAGCAAAGGTACTACGCCACCAGGGAGGAGTAATCACCACCTTTAAAGTGGTAGTATTCTCATTCCACTGGCGATCATTATTAGAGCCTCTGACTTCGAACAAATACTCACCGGGAGGCAAATTGGTGTAAGAAGCCATATTGTTATCGGTATTCAGAATCCATTCCTTGTCCACTCCCCGAAGTATGTAAGAATACCGGTTCTTCCCCGGATCTTCAAAACTAAGAGCGACAAAACGAATAGAGAAGCTATTGTTTTCGTAAGATAAAGTCACCTTATCAGCCATATAAAGCGGCTTATCCAACTGAAGCAGTTTCTTCACCTCCTGCTCATCGGTTTGATAAGGCAACCGGATATCGGTCACATAAACCGGAGGAATATATTTGTTATCTACAAACTGTTCCGGCTGGAATACATTAAAGCCATTGATCCCACCAAAATACAATTTTCCTTCGGATGATTTCAATGAAGATCGAGCTATAAACTGATTTCCTTGCAAGCCGTCATTAATCGTAAACTGGCGGAAATGATCTTTGGTAACAGGATTAATCTTAAAAATTCCGGCATTGCTGGATACCCAGAAATCACCTCCCTGATCTTGCTCAATCGCATAAATAACCTTGTTAGGTAATAAAGTATTATGCGGGTCAAATTCAATGAATCTTTTCTCCTTAGCATCAAAAGAACACAGTCCTCCCCCATTCGTTCCAAACCACATGGTTCCTTTCACATCTTCAAATAAAGTAATGATCGAATTACTGGTGATCGTAGTTGAGTCTTCCCGTTCGTGCTGATAATTTTTATAATGACCATTTATCGTGTTGTAAGTGAACACGCCACTACTGGAAGTAGCGATCCAGAGATGATTGTACATATCTTCATGCATATCGGTAATAGAGATCATAGAACCAATATTTATGATGGGCATAAAGTTATCTTTAGCGGCATCATAACGACATAAACCCCAGCTCGTTCCTACGTAAATTTCTCCGTTCCTCCCTCTATAAAAGCATAATACGTCGTTACTACAAATCGTATAGGGAATCCCGCGAGAATGAGTATAAACTTTCACAGCTCCGGTACGCAAATTGACAACCCGTATCCCTTTCGCATAAGTACCGATCCATAAATGGTCTCCATCCAACAATAAGGAACGAATGTCATACTTTTGATTATCATGTCCTCCGATTGGATAAGGAGAAAGTTCGCGGGTAGCAGCATGGAAGAAATATAAACCGCTTTGAGTTCCAATCCAGATATTCCCATCTTTATTCTCACAGAAAGGAGCAACAACCTTTCCCGCTCCGGACACTCCGGCCAGATAGGCAGGCGAATAATAATCAAAATGTTTGGTCTGCTTGGACATATAGTTGACTCCCCCCAAATTGGTCAACACCCAGAGAGCTCCTTCTGCATCCCACATCATGCCATTGATAGTCTGATCGCTCAAGCTTCTCGGATCGGTCGGATTATCCGTCCGCTGGAATGTATTTGTATTTTGATTGAACAGATAAAGCCCGTTATCCGTACCTACCAACAGCTCTTTATCCGTATACTTCAGCAAACAATGAACAGCTCCGAAATTAAACGCCGAACCACTGTAATTATCCATAGCATCGGTTCGTTCGTCCAAACGACTCAGCAGATTGTTTCCCGCACCAATCCAAATATCTCCATCGATATTCTGAATACAGTTTACTTTATAACTATCAGAAGCATTTATATCTAATGAAATTTCATACGTCCGGAGAAACTTGCCGTTTTCGTCAAAGCACAAAAGTCCTTCCTGTAAGGAAGATATATAGACCCTCTTCCGATCAGCACTCTGACAGAGGTCCCATACAAAAGATGTCTGAACACTATTTTGAGTCAGCACCTCTGTTTTCGGATCATAAATAAAAAATCCCTGTCCCAAAGTCGCAATCCAGATAAGACCATTTTCCGTCTTAATAATCTTTTTTATCTCACTGCTGATATACACATTATACTGCGTCGTTTTATCAAAGCAAGAGAAACGATCGGTATCCCGGTCATAAATATAAAGTCCGGAGTTTGTTCCAACCCAAATATTCTTGTCCACCTCTATCAAGGCTTCTACGAAATTATTTTCTAATGAAAATTTGTCGTTGAGAACATTCCGGTACACTTTATTGCCCCGCCCGTCATAACGGTTCAATCCGTCACTCGTACCCAGCCAGATAAAACCATAACTATCTTGAAGGGCGCACCACACGGTATTATGAGACAATCCATCTTCTACCTGATATTTCTTGAACGAAAAATAAGGAGACGCGGATAGTGTTCCGGTCCAGAAGATCAGCAAGCATATTAGTATTTTAGTTAACTTCATTCTACGTGTTTTTTATTCAATTATCGGTTCAGCCAAGGTTCAGGATTCAACTTTTCTTTCTCCCTACGCAACTGGAAGTGCAATACCGTCCGTCCATTATCCGTGCCGTCAGAAAAAACCTGACCGATAGATTGCTTCGTCTTCACCGTATCACCGGCTTTGACGGATGCAGAAGAAAGATTGCAATAAACAGAAATATAATTGCCATGACGAATGAGGACATTAAATAATCCGTTCAATTGGAACACAGCCGCCACCTTCCCATCAAAAATGGCACGCGCCTGTGCACCCGGTTTTCCCTGAATATCAATACCCTTGTTATCCAGTTTCACGTTGCGCAACCCCTCTACGGCATATTGTCCGTAACGGCTGGTGATAATATAAGCACCGGATATAGGCATTGGCAATTTCCCGCGATTCGCGGCAAAGTTACCTGATAATTCCCGATCCGCCTTACTCATGGTATAAGCCTCAAGAGGTTTCGATTTAGCGGCCGTTTCCGTTGCAGCAGATTTTCCCTCCTTGCTTTCCTCTTTCTTACGGGCAGCCGCTTCACGACGAGCTTCTTCCTGCGCACGCTTACGGGCACGCTCTATTTCTTCCGCAATTAATTTATCGATGCGGGCATTCAGCAGATTGGCTTCCCTGCGTTTTTTATTTATCTCATTCTGCAATCCTTTCTGCTTCTTTTGCAGATTAGTCACTAACGTACGTTTCTCTTTTTCCTGCTCTTCCAACTTCACCTTTTCGCTCTCACGTTCTTGCAGCAGGTTCTCTTTGGCGGCTTTCACTTGCTGACGTTCCGCTTTCTTCTTGCGTATCTGCTCCTGTTTCTTTAGGATTTCTTCCCCTTGCAGACGTTGATAAGTGGCATATTCACGAACATATCGCATACGCCGATAAGTCTGCCCCAGATTTTTTGCCGAAAAAATAAACATGAGCTTCTCCTCTATCGACTTATTCTTATACAAGTACTGGACAGAAGCTTCATATTTCTTCTTTTTATCTTTCAAATCCTTCTCCAGCCCGTGCAACTGGCGCTCCAATGAAGCCAACTCACGCTGGATAGCCTCCACATCATTGTTGATAGCCATGATATAGCGTTTCCGCTCTTCAATCTGTCCGGTCAACACAGCCAGACTATTCAACTGGCTTCCCACATCTTTCTTTGTATCCTTCAATATAGATTCCGATTCGGCAATCTGCTTTTGCAGCGCACCGCGTTTACTTTCCAGCTCACGAATCAACTTGTTCGATTGAGCGAAAAGAGGAACTGCCAACCAAAGGCAACTGATTAGAATAACAAAGAAACGTTTCATCATAATAAAGCTACCAGCATTTTTACTAATTCTTCCAAGGGAATCTGGTTGTATTTGGACGTCAGTTCCGTCGGAGTCATCGAAAACTCTTGTGTGGAGAACTCATAAAGTTGGACTTTAGCCTTTTCTAATGAAGGAATTCCTATATCTTTTCCTGTCAGTTCTGTCTTTCCACCAGGAAGAGAGGCATCCATCAATATCTTTTCCAAACGGGAAAACTCCACATTCTTCGACAATACATTTTTCAATTCAGCTTTAGTGGCACGAACAAAGCGTTTATTCATCCTGTCTACCAATAAAACTTCGTCGGGAGTAACTTCTATACGCGCCACTTCCGTACGCAGAATAGGCATCAATAAGGAGATTTGTACCCGCTCATGAGTTTTCATCTTCATGGTTCCCCCTACAGACATGCTTCCCTTCTTGCCGGGAATAGTCAACTGAAGCTTGGAAGCCAGGTAACTGGATGTCGGAGCCTTTGTTGAAGTCTTAGTTTCCGAAGTTGCCAAGTGTTTCGAACTCTTACAACCGGCCAACACCACTACCACCAACAACAGTAGATAAACGATTCTTTTCATTCCGCAATATATTTCTTCTTCTCTATTTTCTGTTTCAACGTTTTCGACTCGCTACCCATTTCCAGTGCCTTCTTCCAATATTTCAACGCACTTTCCACATCGCCGGTCATAAAATAAATATCTCCGCAATGCTCCACAATCACATCGCTCTTCTCGCCGTCGTTCTTCATTGCATTATCAATATAGATACGGGCTTCGGCATAGTTTCCCTTTTCAAAAAGAATCCATGCATAAGTATCGAGATAGGTAGAATTATTAGGTTCGGCTTTCACCGTTTTATAACTCATCTCCTCCGCCTTGTCCAAATCACGACGTTCCACAGACAGATAATAAGCATAATTGTTCAATGCGCCAATATTGGAAGGATTGTACACCAAAGACGAATCGTAAGCAGCGTATGCCTCCGCCATCTGTTTCTTGGTATGATAAATGTCTCCCATGATTGAATAGAAATCCGAAATGACTTCTTTTCTGGTATCGGCAGTTATATGTTCCAATGCTCTATTACAAACACTCAATACACTATCTCCCTGTTCTGCCTGATGATAAGCGATAGCCAGATAATAATAAAGTTCCAACGCATCCGGAGTAGCTTCAATGCCCGGTTCGCAGACCTTGATAATTTGCTTGTAATCTTCCTTTTTCACCGCCGCGCTAACCAGCATCAGACGGGCAGCCTTATTGGTAGGATCCAGATCAACCACCTGCTCCAATACCGGCACAGCCTCCTGTTCCATATTCTTCGACAACAGGTATTGAGAATAAAGCATCGGTATCTGCGGATCATCCATATCCTGCTTCATCATCCGGTCAAATAAGGCAATCACCTGAGTGCTATCTTTAGCGGACGACTGTTCATTTTCCGCAATCACCTGTCTCATGACACTGATTTTAGTATCAGAAGTCACCTTTTTGTTCAATAACAACGTATCCAGTTGCTGTTGATACAATTCTTTCTGCCCGGTCTGTTCATAGTAAGAAGCCATCGAGAAGAGAGCCATCGGATTATCAGGCTCTACAGCCAGTACCTTCTGGTATGCATCATAAGCTTCCTGCTTTTTCCCGTTCTGAAGATATACATCTCCCAGTATCACCTGATAACGCATATCCATCGGATATTCCTGTACCAGACTTTCTATTTCCTGAAATGCCTTCTTATCATCTTTCATCTGAAGATAAATCCGGAATTTCTCCATAGACAGCTGCTCATTCTTACCCAAACGTTTCTCTAAACGATTCAATGTAGAAATGACATCATTATACTTCTCCTGGCGACTGTAAATATCAAGAAGGCTGAACAAAGGGTCCTGTTTCGACGGGAAACGGGTCACCATCTTCTCAAGCAAAGCCGCAGCCTTATCCAATTCATTTTGTTGCTGGTACAAACTGACCAATCCCTGACTATACCAATAGTTATCAGGCGCAAAAGCCACTGCCTGCTCCAAAGCAACCTGACCTTGCGGCACCTGGCGAAGGAACATATAATATTGCGATATTTCATAAAGCGCAGAAGAAGCAGTGGGGTTGATATCCAGACAATGCTGTAGCAATCCAAATGCCGCATCATACTCATTCTTTCCTTTCATCCGCATGGCTTCTAAAAAGAAGTAGTCATATTTACGCTGTTGTTCAGCAGAAAGCAATGTTTCCTTCATCAAAGAAGCTCCATCTGCTTTCGCTGTTGTTTTTGCTGTACGCACAGACCGGATTCCCCCACATGAAGTGAGCATCAATACCGTCACGAACAGCCATCCTATTTTTATCTTCATTCTATTTTCTCCATTAAGCATTCATCATACTCCGGTATGTCCGAAACCACCGGCTCCCCGTTCTGTTTCATCCAGCACCTCCACTTCCTGCCATACAGGCTGTTCGTGCTTTGCTATCACCATCTGCGCGATACGTTCGCCATCTTCAATAACAAAAGCCTCGGACGAGAGATTAACCAAAATGACACAAACTTCTCCACGATAATCCGCATCAATCGTACCCGGAGAATTAAGTACCGTGATACCTTTCTTTATCGCCAGCCCGCTACGTGGACGAACTTGCGCCTCAAATCCCTTCGGCAGAGCGATATACAATCCTGTCGGCACCAGACAACGTTGCAACGGTTCCAATGTGATAGGTTCAGAAAGATTAGCACGGATATCCATTCCTGCGGACAATTCGGTGGCATAAGCCGGAAGCGGATGCTTCGATTTATTGATAACTTGAATATTCATAAATGCATGTTTACTATTTAACGGGCGAAAATACACATTTTGAACTGAAAAATAGTTAAGTTTGCAGTTAAATAATGTACCTGCAACCAAATTGCGAATGGTAAACAACTAAATCCTAAATAAAAAGATAAGTCAAGCATCTTTAAGTTCAAATGATAAACGGAACTTCCAATCACAACGTTGCCGCCTTTAGCTACAACCGAAAGTTTCTGTTTTGTAGTCCAAAGCGGCAACCATAATTTAGTTATAATCAAAAGAATATTTACATCTTAGAAAAAGAAAGTTTATATACGATCAATCTGCCCTAAAACGTTCAGTCTGCACATCACGAGAGTTTGCTCCTACCATGACATCAAATTCTCCCGGTTCATAAACGTATTGTAATCCTGAATTATAAAATCTCAAATCGTCTTCCGTGATAACAAACTTAACTTCACGACTCTCTCCTTTTTTCAAGAAGATACGTTCAAAGCCTTTCAGCTCTTTCACTGGACGAGATATTTCAGCGTAAATATCATGCAGATACATTTGTACGATCTCATATCCGTCAAAATCTCCGTCATTGGTTACAGTCACAGACACTGTCAACTCCCCATTTCTGGACAGTACATCCGAACTAAGTTGTAAATTCCCATAAGAGAAATTTGTATAACTCAAACCGTACCCAAAAGGATAAAGAGGTTCGTTACTCATATCCAGATAGTTACTGGAGTAACGGTTAAAAGAATGACTGTCAGGATCGGGACGACCTGTATTCAAATGATTATAGTACAGAGGAAGCTGTCCCACTGAACGGGGAAAAGTCGTAGTCAGCTTGCCGCCCGGAGTCACTTTACCGAACAATACATCAGCAATAGCATCGCCTGTTTCACTTCCACCGAACCAGACATTCAAGATAGAATGAACATTGGCATCCTCCCAGTTCAGAACTAACGGACGCCCTGTAAAAAGAAGCAACACTACGGGTTTACCCGTCTTTACCAGCGCCTTCAACAAATCCTGTTGAGCATCAGGAATCCCTAGTTCCGTACGTGAAGCCGATTCACCACTCATTTCAGCACATTCTCCCAAAGCCGCAACAATCACATCTGCACGGGCAGCCGTATGCAAAGCTTCATCCAACAATTGCAGTTCATTGCCGCGTTCTAACGGACGGATACCAGCTCCTCCTTTTTCAAGTTCCGCATCATGATATATATTACTACCTCTCGCATACAGTATTTCAGCCTTATCACCTGCTGCCGAACGAATTCCCTCCAATAATGTCCCGTGACAGGAAGGAGTACACGTCATACTCCACATCCCACACATATTATTACGGGCATCAGCCATAGGACCAATTAAAGCAATCTTACCTTTCCGTTCGAGCGGAAGCAGATGATCCTCATTCTTCAACAGAACAAATGTTTCAGCTGCGATTTCACGCGCCACCGCGCGATGAGCAGTCGTATAAAGTTCTTTTTCCACACGCAGGGTATCACAGTATTTATACGGGTCAGAGAACAAGCCCAATTTATATTTTGCTTCCAATACACGGCGACAAGCGGCATTAATCTGTTCTTCCGTAACTTTCCCTTCTTTCAGAGATTCTTCCAATGTATTCAGAAAACCGCAAGAAACCATATCCATATCCGTACCCGCCTGTAAAGCACGTACAGAAGCCTCTTTCAAAGGAGCAACCCCATGTGAGGACATTTCGGCGATAGAATTATAATCCGTCACTAACAACCCACAAAAGCCCCATTCATTCCGGAGCAAATCGGTCAGTAACCATTTATTAGCCGTAGCCGGAATGCCGTCCACCAAATTGAAAGAACTCATCACACTACCCACACCTGCCTCAACAGCTGCCTTGTATGGGGCAAGATATTCATTATACATACGTTGGCGACTCATATCAACCACATTATAGTCCTTCCCTGATTCGGATGCGCCATATAATGCAAAGTGTTTTACACAGGAAAGAATTTCGTTTTTTCCCTGCATATTATTTCCCTGATAACCGCGTACATAGGCTTTTGCTAACAGGGAACCCAAATAAGGGTCTTCACCACTACCTTCTGCAATACGCCCCCAACGACTGTCACGACAAATGTCAACCATCGGGCTGAATGTCCAGCAAATACCATCCGCACTGGCTTCTACAGCAGAAATGCGTGCCATACGTTCAACAGCTAGTGTGTCCCAGCTACAAGAAAGCGCTAAAGGAATCGGGAAAATGGTTTCATAACCGTGGATAACATCAGCTCCTACCAGCAAAGGAATTCCCAAACGGGTAGAATCAATGGCTATACGCTGCAAATCAACAATTTTTCTTATTCCTTTCACATTAAAAAAACCTCCAATCTCCTGGTTACGAACCATTTTCGTAAGTTCGGCACTATTTACATTACCAGTAACCAAATCACCCCCGGAAGGAAGATTCAATTGGCCCAACTTCTCGTGCAGTGTCATCTTTCCCATCAGATTGGCAATATATCGATCCATCTCTTTATCTCCTTCTTCAGCCGACAATGAACAGGAAGACAATAACAACCCATATAGAACGCCTAATAACAAGTATTGATATTTCATGTTTATTACTTATTATATAATCACTTCATTATTTAGATACTTACATTAATGAGATAAAATCTTAATATCCGAATCACTTAACCCATAATCAACAAGTGTATATTTTTTGCCTTTATACGGAGTCGGCATAAACCGCCCGGAACCTAATGTATCGTAAATGATCGGATTGAAAGAAGCATTCCTTTTTGCCCTGAACAGCAACACACAGAACTGACCGGAAACAGCATATCCAAATTCAATATCCTCTACTCCCTCTCCCAGCACTTCATAACCTTGCAAGAGAGGTTCAACACCTTTAAACATAAAATTAAGTTTTACAGTCAAATTATCGGCTAAATCTATCTCAAGGGTATTCCGCATTGGAGAAGAAATGACAGCCCCTAATACATTCCAATTCATATCATAATTAGCTAAAGTTGTCCATATTATCCCGTCAGAACTTACCCCTCTAAGCTTCTGCATCAAAGTCGTTTCGTAAGGATACAAACGCTGTGAATTAGCAACTGCACAATTCAGGAAAGAAAACTTATCCGCAATATCCCATCCCACCAAATCAACAGGACAATCTAGAATCTTAAAATTATCATTTAATACAGTAAAAGTAGAATTGGACAACTTCACTTTCAAATTGGGGTTATTCCCTTCTGCCTGAATAAAGCTGGTTCCAAAATTATTCAAATATGAAAAAGAAATCTGTTGGTCCAGCATCAAATCCGGACTATAACCCTCATTCACGACGATTCCTCTATCAATCGTATCATAATAGACTTGATTGAAAACAAAAAATCCGCCACTAGCTATACGTATTCCGACTGTTGAACGGTAATTCTTACCATCCTCAAGATGGGTCCCTCCGGTAGTATCCCAAGAAAGAATATGTACATTGTTCAATATATGACCGGCAGATTTCGTAACTAAAGCTTCCTTTGTACAATAAATAAAAGTGTCAGATATCTTACAATCACAACAAGATTCATCTATATAGATACCGTATACATTATCATTCGAAGAGATGCCTTGAATTGTTACATTATCTATCTTTGTATCCGAGCTACCCGTTCCACCAGTTCCAATACCTTCAGGAACGTGTATGCGGATATGTGTATTACGTCCTCGCACCAGACTCATCGTACGTATCTGCACCAACTGCTTCCTTCCGTTTACTAGAATTCCATTATCTGCATTATAACAGTCTAGTATTCCTCCTTCGATATAAGAGAATCGCCGATGTGAAACATCGGTAAAATAGGTTTCTGAATAACCTACTTTAATCAATGCTTCCAAATGGACATCACTTTTAACCGTTGCATTCTTATCAAAAATAAGGTTTACATTTTTGGTATATTCCAATGGCAGAACGATAGGCTCCGTCAAGTTATAAGTTCCGGCAGGAAAATAAAGCGTTTTCCCATAAGACTGACCGACCAAATTATTAAGTTGAGAACCAATCAGTGTTCCATCATTCTTAATATCATAATCAATGACTGATACAATATCTTCATTATGCCCTTCCTTGACTTCAACAACAGCCTCCGGTAATGAATCATCATCGTTACATCCCCAGATTGGCATAAAAGATAATAAGCCTAAAAATAAAAAGTTAAGTTTCTTCATTTTTCTTGTTTTTTTAAGTTTAACGTAAAGTTTGAAATGAAGAGGCCGGTAATCCTGCACCGTTAATTAAGTTACATGTAGGATTATCTCCCCATCCATAGCGAACAGTCAAAGGATGTTTTACCATTTCCGATGATACAATGATTTCATTTCCACAGATTTCAGCTTCCGCCCAATGATATTTTCCGTCTATCCCTGCTATGGCAAACCCTGTCATTTTTTTTCCATCAGACGTTTTTAATCCTCCGTCTGCACACTCAAAAGAGAGAATAACCCTGTCTCCTTTCACACGGTAAGTCTGATAAACCGGACCACTACAAACAATCCGCTCACCATAGGTATCGGCACGTGCTAATAAGGCAAGTCTACGCCCTACTTCCTGTTTGTTTTTGGGATGAATATCATTCATATCGCCGATGTCTATGGTAACGGCCATACCCACATTGTCATAATACAAAGCTGTCTGGCGCTGCGCTTCTCGTAATTCAGCCCACTGTGAGTCTCCCGGTTCATCTGCTCTCTCTAAATAATTAGCCAATTGCACAAGGTAGAAAGGAAAATCATTCCCCCATTCCTCACGCCAGCTCTGAATAAGTAATGGAAGCAATATCCTATATTGTGTAGCACGCCCTACATTATTCTCTCCCTGATACCAAATAACCCCACGAAATTTGTAAGGTGCCAATGGATGAATCATCCCATTATAAAGCACAGTTTGCACATTCGGATTCATCTCAAACACTGGGTCAATATGAGATTGAGCGGCAACTTTACACTTCCATTCACCAGATATAAGAATCCAGTCTCCGACATCTTTGCTTAACTTCATTTCACCTCCGATGCCACACCCTCCTCCAGTATCCACGATACGAACAGTAATTACAGCTTTGCCCGCTTTTACTAAATTACCCGGTATTTCATAAGTACGGGAACGAGTATATCCTTTCGTGCTCCCTATCTCGATTCCGTTAAAATAAGTAATATCCTCGTCATCCACATACCCCATGTGTAAACTCAACGTTTTTCCCTCCCATTGTTCTGGAATATCCACCGTCTTTCGCCCCCAAACAATACCATCAAAATCAGGAAAAGTCTTTTCGATATTTCCGGGGAAAGAATGAGATATCCATCCTTCATCATTATAAGAAAGAGTATTCCAAAAAGGCTTTCCATTTCTCATTCCTTTATCTAACGACAAAATCTTTGCCTGCCTTTGTTCTTCCTCCGCCTGTAAATCACAATCCTTGTTTCCCAACCTTCGGATAAGCTTCAATTGCTCAACAAAATCGGGAACTTCGCCCAATGCTTGAGCACTTATCCACGGCTCTATATTAGTACCGCCCCAATGAGCACAGATAAGTCCTACCGGTACCTGCTGCGTGCGTGCTATTTCCCTACCGAAAAAATAGGCTGTTGCTGAAAACTCCCGGATAGTAACCGATGAACACACTTGCCATCCTCCTCCGACAGCAGTAAACTCCTGCGACGGACTTAGACTAATAGTATTACTCACAGTCATCAAGCGTATATCCGGGTAATTGGCCTGTGCCACCTCTTGTTGATAGTTTTTCACTTTGCCCCATCCTTCTACTGGCATTTGCATATTCGACTGACCGGAACAAAGCCATACTTCACCAATCATTACATTCTCCAATCTTACTTTTTCTCCATCCGTTATTTCTAAATGATAAGGTCCCCCGGCTTTTGGGGTTTTGATGTTTACTTTCCAATTACCCGTCCTGTCAGCTATATTCTCATATTTCTCCCCACTCCATGAAGGAATCACTATAACTCGCATTTCTGGAGATGCTTTTCCCCAAACAGGTACTTCAGCCTCTTGCTGAAGTACCATATTATCGGAAAATAAAGGAGACAACTTAACTTTGGCACAAGCGGTCAGTGACGCAAATAATCCCGACATTAATATAATCCATTTATACATATCACTCCGACTTACAAATTATTACCATTCGATTGCTTGATCTTCATCCGGAATCTGAATATTAATTTTACGTTCCATATTCACAGTCCCTTCAACTACATATCTTATAGGAGTACCAGGAACAGATGTGACATCATCAAATTCATATTTAAATCCTTCTATAGTAATCGTTTTATGTTTTAGATATGGCAACGAAACGTCCATTTTTTCCGCCAATTTCCAAGTTGGATTTTTTATCGGATTGAAATGAATGTCCGGATCAGGTGCAGAAAGCGTAACCGTCCCGTCATCGTTAAACCTGAAGATTATCTTATACTTTCCACGTTCCAGTTCTTCTTCATTCATCAAGCCTGCATAGAAGAAAACAGAATGTTCGTCCACTACAAATGCCGTACGCGTATTAGTAGTCATTTTAGTCCCCGAATCAGTAAAACCGACTTCCATTGTGGTTGTTGAATAAATACCGGAATAATCATTAAAAGGAACAACACGCAACAATGCTTTCTTGTAGTTCTTTCTAGGATGAGGAGTATAACTGCCGATAGGACTTTCTCTAATCGTAAGCGGCAATACCCACTTATCTACCAAGTCTATCCCACCTAATTTAAAATTGACATTCAACAATCCCACACAATCATCTGCCGGAATTACCACATTCATGTTCTCCACCTCATAATAATCGGAGGTAAGCTCCTTATAATATAGATCTGTCCGATTGTGAAAATACTCCCAATTGATACTTTTCAACGTGTCCGAGTCTATCGCTATCTGCACTTCTGTATCGTGCCCGGGCAATGTAGAGCCACTCATAATAACCGGCAGTTGATAAGTCACCGCACCATTCAGCTTGTATTTCACATAAATATCAGTTACACCTCTCGCATAATCCATCGGTGCCTTAAACGAAACATAATGCTCATATTGTTCATCGGTCCATTCTTCATTACAAGCCGTGCAAAACAAAGCCATCAACACGGCAAATAACAGATAATATATTTTTTCTTTCATATTCATTGTCATATAAAGATTAATCATAATAAGTCCATCCCGGGTTTTGCGTCAGACGCTTGTTACGTTGCAACTGTTCATGACTAAATGGCCAGAAATAGCTTTTCTCCACAAAGCGAACAGGCAATGACATAATAGCCACAGGTGTATGGAATAGAGCTTTATGACCGTCATCCATCAGCATATTACATCCGTAAATCAACGTTTCTTCCTCTAAAGGAGCGTCTATCTTCCAGCGTCTCAAATCATAATAACGATGATTCTCGCCCATCAACTCAATCTGACGTTCGCGTTTCAGCTTCTTTCGGAAAACATCCTGATTCTGATATTCTGTAGGTGAATAATCAGGAACACCGGCCCGAATACGAACAGGCTGAATACCTTTCTTCATCTCTTCCACATCACGTCTAACTGTATAGGTGATACTTCCATCCCAAGAAGGGATGTCGTAGCTTGCTCCCTCTCCCAATTCATTCAACGCTTCGGCATAAATCAATAAAATTTCTGCATAACGAATAGCCGGTTCTGCTTTTTGTCTGTACAAAAGCTCATTCTGATATTTGGCATCATAAGGATTCACATATTTCTTGATGCCGATACCTGTAAATATACGATTACCACCATTATATCCTTCTGAAGTCCCTCGATAGTACCAAACTTGCTGATTAGGCTGGGTAGCTCCTTGCTTGTTACCTAATGAAGTCATATTCCATACACTGCCATTAAAACCAACTGACGCATAGAAACGAGGCTCACGGTTAGCATATTGCAAAGACACACCTGCACGCAGCGGTTTGTAACGACCGGCATCCACATCATCAGAAGTCACGTAACCGGTTAGCCGGCTGCTTCCATCTCCTCTTCCAATCTCTTTATCCTTACCCGGACAATCCGTACCATCATTCATATAATACGCGTCACACTGCTTTTGAGTCATTCCGTGAACACCCCAACCTCCGGCCAGTGTAGGCAATTGGTGAAGCACCATATTTGCAATAGCATCCGGTGAAGTGATTCCTCCTGATGAATTATCAACAGTTATATTATCCACACGCGAAAAAATCAACTCCGGATTTTCATAAGCAGAGAGTTCGCCATTGAAGACGGAACGATATGACTCAAACGGATCAATGTCCGCATATCCGTATGGCCAGTTGTTTTCCGAGAAATTTCTATCCTTAAACGGTTCTATTGTTTCCGGATAATCTTCGGTTCCGCTTGTAATGCGGCTCTTTACATACAATTGGTAGCGATGACCATCATTATTTCCCGGTAATTCCATTACGTCTCGGGCGGCAGCGGCAGCTTTAGCCCATTTCGATTCATCGTATTCAGCAGCAAGAAGTCTGTTACCTTTGTCGTCTACCATTTGCTGCGCATAAGAGTCAGTATTGCCATTCATTAGCGGACTGGCGGCATACAAGAGGACTTTAGCACGAGCAGCCAAAGCAGCGCCCCGGGTGGGACGTGCGATGTTGTTGGTTCCACGTTCCAACGGAAGATCTTGTGCCGCTTTCACCAATTCGGAAGTGATGTATTCCACACACTCATCGTAGGTGTTGCGCGGACGAGCCAAGCCATCATAGTCCTGCATATAGTCTTCACCTTCATCAGGAATCAAAGGGATTGGACCGTATTTGCGTAACAGCAACCAATAGTAATAAGCGCGGACAAAACGTGCCTGTGCCGCATAATCAGCCCGTTCTTCGTCTGTGAGTTGTTGGTTCATGTGGATATTATTCAAGAAAACACAGGCCTTGTTGATTCCTAAATAACTCGCTTTATAAGAATCCTGATACCAATTTTCATTGTATTCCACATTTCTGAAAAAAGAATAATAACTACCATTGGTATATTTACCATTTCCCTCATTATTCCAATCCGCCCAATAAATGTCATCGGCAAAATTCGTAGGCACGCTCTCTTTTCCACCCACATCTTGATTTTGGCCTCGCAGATAAGAATAAGTATTGGAAAGCCACGCATCCGTATAATCCTTATCAGTAAATACTTTTTCAATTGTCAAGCGGTCTTTGAAATTGGAATCTACCTCCAAATAATCACTACATGCCGTCAAACAGCCAGCAGCAAAAAACGTGATAACCATATTATATAACCATTTCATATCTTTCATTTTGTTATAAGTTAACATTTAATCCCACAGTGACAGACTTGGCCAACGGATAGGTTGCACCATTACTGCTGTTCATTTCCGGATCCCACATCTTGAACTTCGACCACGTAATCAGGTTGGTGCCAATCATGTAGATACGAATGTTGTTGAAGTGGATTCTATTTACGATCTTTTTGGGCAGTGTGTAGCCCACTTCCAGCGTTTTCAAACGCAGATAAGACCCATTGCGCAACCAGTAAGATGAGTTGCGGTTGTTGTTGTCGTTGTAGCCATAGCTCAAGCGAGGATATTTGGCATGCGGATTTTCCGTAGCTATTGTGCCCGATTCTTCTTTTGAAATCCAACGTCCGTCTATTACTTCCTGATAGAAATTACCCCGGTTGCCACTAGCAAAAGGACGCACCCCCTCTCCATCAATAAAGAAAGAAGACTTCCCGGCTCCTTGGAAATGGACATTCACATCCAAACCTTTCCACTGTGCGGAGACACCTATACCATATACCAAGTTGGGTACGGTAGTAGCCCCCACAGCCACTTGATCTTGGTCGTCGATGATACCATCGCCATTGACATCCTTATACTTGATGTCGCCCGGCATATAATTGCCAAAAGTCTGTTTGGGGCTATTACGGATGTCATCGTAATCCTTGAACAAGCCCAATGCAATAAGTCCCTTAGCCTGGTTGACACGGTAGCCACGCTCCATCCTATAAGGATAAATGTTCTCTTGTTCATCTTTTTCCTTCACTTCGTTCTTTGAGAGCGTGGCATTAGCACGTGCAGTCAAAAGCACTTTGCCAATCTGTTGCTTGTAGGTCATGTTACCGTCGACACCTTTAGAGAATACTGCGCCCACATTAGCTCTCGGATTGGTCATCCCGCCCTCAATACCGGCGGTAGCAGGCAAGAAATTACGATACATAAAGATGCCTTTACGCTTTTCCTGGAAATAATCCACAGTCAGCATGAATTTGTCATCAAAGATGCTCATGTCCAAACCTACATCATGTTTGGTGGCGATCTCCCAAGTCACACCCGGGTTAGCATACGATGTATAGCGCAAACCTTGAAAAAGAGTAGTACCAAGACTTCCATAGCCATAATCCGCCCAGTTATATCCTCCAAACGCAGAATAATATCCGTTATTATCTCCCCAAATATTAGCAGGGGCACCGCCATAACCTATTGTGTAGAGATAAGGGAAACGTATCTGTACACCATTGGGCTCATACATTTTATCGTTGCCTACTTTACCCCACGAATAGCGCACTTTAAACATATTCATCCACTTCAGGTTCTTCTTGACAAAGGGTTCTTCGGCGATGTTCCAGGCAGTCGAATAGGCGGGAAAGAAACCAAACTGATGACCAGAAGCAAAGTTTTCTGAACCAGTATAGCCAAAGTTAAAGTTCAAGAAATAACGATAGTTCCAGTTGTAGGCAATACGACCGGCCAACCCTTGATGACGGAAAGGAAGCGAATTGACGATTTCTTTACCGATTTCCTGTGTTCTCACTTTGGAGTCTTGCGAGTATTTCAATGTTCCGTTCAGCATATGTCCCTTGAAATTGCGGGCATACTGAAGTTCCGCTTCAAAATATTCTTTGCGCTCTCCACTATTGCCTGAAGTCTGATCCATCACCTGCTCTTTCTTTTGGCGGGTGAAGTTGATGGAACCGTCATCCTTTCTATAACGGTCAGCACTCCATAACTCAGGACATTTGAAACGGCGGATATAATTGTAGTTATCTGTATCAAAGCCGAAACGTCCCACAAAATTCAATCCTTTGGTGATGAAGTCCAATTTTTGATTCAAAGTGACGTTGGTCTGAATATTGTTCCACCACTGTTCGTTGTATCCACATTGAGTAGATGCCACCCAAGGATTAAGGTTACCATCCGCATCAGTTGGCACGTAACCGTTGGAATACATTTTGGGCATACTAGTGGGAGTCTGAAACAACAGACTGGTCCAAATTTGATCCGAAGTCAAGCCCGATTCGTTCATCTTCTTCAACGCACCACCGATACCCACCTGCAAAAGGGTAGTCTTGGTAATATTGATATCCGCATTCATACGATAGTTCCAACGTTTGGCGTTACTGTTGGTGTTATAGTCTTTCAAAGACTTGTCCACCTTATACATACCGCCTTCATCGAGATAACTGGCAGAAACGAAATAGCGTGCATTCTCTCCACCACCACTCAAATTCAACGAGGCACGATAACTCATAGCACCTTTCTTCAGCAATTCGTCCATCCAGTCTACATTGGGTAGCAAGTCGGGGTCGAGACCCTGTTTCAAGATTTTCAGCTCGTTGCCGGTGTAGATAGGATCGAGATTGCGCGTACGGCGTGCCTCGTTCGCCATATAGGCGTAGGTAATGCCATCCACAAAGTCAGGCGTAAAAGTACGGGTGTTGTACATGGTCTCTACCTTGGCATCAATGGTAATCTTGTCTACCTTACCACGGCGAGTGGTAATCAATACCACACCGTTAGCACCGCGCGAACCGTAAATGGCAGTTTCGGAAGCATCTTTCAACACGGTGAACGATTCAATATCTTCGTAGTTCAGTTCATTCATGTCACGTTCAAATCCGTCCACCAAAACTAATGCACCTGCCCCGGCCCCAAAGGTAGAGATACCGCGAATCCAAAATTCAGAAACATTCTTTCCCGGCTGGCCAGTAGTCTGACGGGCTATCACACCCGCTACGTTTCCTGCCAGTGAGTTGGAAATGCTACCCGAAGGTGACGCCTTCAACCGGTCTACATTGACGGTAGTAACTGCACCCGTCACTGTCAACTTCTTCTGCGCACCGGTAGCAGTGATGACTACCTCATCCAAGGCTGTCTCCTTATTCTCTTTCATCACCACATTGACAGTATGTTCCTCTTTCACTAAAATCTCTTGAGTCTCATAACCGATGTAGGAGAACACCAAGCGGTTGTAGGGTTGCATCTTAATGGTATATTTTCCATCAATATTAGTGATAGCACCTAATCCCGGCACATTCTTCACCGTCACATTAGCACCAATCAACGGTTCATTATTGGCATCGGTCACTACACCGGACACCACAATTTGTTTTTGGTTATTCTGCTGGGCAGTTATTCCTAACATAAAACAATATAGAAAAGCTATGATAGCCCATAGTTTTTGTTTCATAATTTACAGGATATTTTATTATTCAACAATAATCTGACGAATACGGTGGTTATACTGATCACCTATATAAAAGATTTTATTTTCTTCATCGAATGCAATACTGTGCGGACCATTGAACCGAACTTCCTTAAGCAAATCACCGTCCACATAGCCCCAATGGTTACCATCCATGGCCGTGCTTCCACGACCGGCATAGCGGATAACTTCAGCTGTAGGAGTGACCCGCCATATCAAATCACCCGGATGTGTGCCCCATAACTCTCCGTCAGCTACATAAAAGTCATATATGTCCTCCTTATGTTGATTCGCATATTCCTCATTTTTCACAAAAGCTCCTTGCCACAAAACTCCCATATTAGCATTGGTTCCTACCCCTTCTCTATGCCCCCAATTCCAGTTTCCCGCAAAAACAGAGGGAGCTTCCAACTGATTGGTTTCTTTATCAAACTTAGATTTAAAAATAGTACCTTCACGCGGCCGAAGGATATAGGCAAAGTCGCCCGACGGATGAAAATAAGGATATACCCATATCCAAGATCCTCCTATCGTAAACATTTGTTCCACCTCTCCCGTTGATATACTATACTGATAAACGCCACCACCAGATTCTTGAGTAAAGTATATATCACCAGTTTTTGGATGGGTAATTGCCGCAATAATATGATTACGACCAGAAAGAAGTACATGTGGCTTCTTAAATTCTTCTTTTCTCAAAAGCATAACAATAGAAATCGGAGCTGCTTCCCAATCTGCCCAGTTATTCACAAATAGAGTATCACCGGTCAGACTCCAACTCAAAGTACGCGGACTCGTTATATTCATCTGCCCCACCGTTATAACAGTAGACATTTTTTTCGCTTCCACATCTATCAAACGGATACTATTCGCCTCTTCAATCATATAAATATGGTTCGGATTTTGAGGATCAATACTTAACCAAGCCGGGCAATTCAAGCCACATTCGTCGAACGAACCGTCTTTTACTTCATAACGTCCAGTCTCGTCTACATAGCCACACAATGTAGTAACCTGTGTATTCGAGATATAAGTAAATCGATCGTTAGCCATAGCGGTCTGATCACCAATAGAAATCTCGATAGTTCCCTTATTCGAATTACGAGGAACCATACAATATAGACATTCATTGTTACAACCCACCACTTTTGTATCCACACCTCCTAATTTCAAGTGAATCAAAGAGGGGTCATCTCCGAAATTTTTTCCATAGATAAGGAGTTGCGTGCGCGAAGTAACTTCTTGAGGTTCAAAACCCACAATTTCAATAGGCAAATCGTTATTAAAAGATTGCTCTTTCTTCTTTTCATCGTCTTTACAGCCAATGAAGCACCCAAGCAAAGTAAATAAACAAAATGCCTTAACAACATTCATTCTTTTTCCTTTCCTGTTCATCATAATAATAAATTTAGTTAATATAAGATTTAATAGCCAATGGATCCAAAGGTTTATTAATTGCAAATATAGAAAGGAGGGTATTAATTATAGGCTAATTCCTAACTAACAAACAATAAAAACTAATCAAACAGCTCCAGAATTAAATAATTTGTGCTTTCTTTGCAAGTATCTTAGCAAAGAAAGCACTATGAAATTTCAAAATTGCTTATTTTTAATATTGCTTATCGTTTGTCTATCATGCCAAAGCAAAAAGACTGATAAACAAACAGGCATTGACTCTACACTTTTCTACACAAATCCTGTCATAGGTGGAGGATCCGAGCCATGGGCCATCTTTCATGAAGGAAAATATTACTATACTCAAAGTTTAGCAGACTGTATCATATTATGGGAAACTGACGATATTACACAACTGGCAGAAGCAGCAAAAAAAAACGTATATTCGCCCCAAAATGCCTCGGGTATATCTCATCTTTGGGGACCAGAGATACACTATATGGACAATAAATGGTATATCTATTGCGCTGCTGATGATGGTAATATAGACAATCGTCAGATATATGTGCTAGAAAATGAATCTCCCGATCCCATGAAAGGAGAGTTTGTCATGAAAGGAAGAATATCGACCGATAAAAATAATAACTTGGCTATTCATGCTAATCCTTTCGAGCATAATGGCAAACGTTATCTAATCTGGTGCGGATGGGAAACCAGAAGAATTTATCAAGAAACCCAATGTATCTATATCGCTGAAATGAAAAATCCATGGACACTAGCCTCAGACCGTATATTAATATCCAAACCTGAATACGAATGGGAATGTCAATGGATCAGTGTAGATGGCAATAAAACCGGTTATCCTATTCATGTGAATGAAGCTCCACAATTTTTCCGTTCCAAAAACAAAGACAAATTATTAATATATTACTCTGCAAGCGGTAACTGGACACCTTATTATTGTGTAGGGTTATTAACAGCTGATGCTAACAGCGATCTTCTCAACCCGAATTCATGGAAGAAATCTCTGGAACCTGTATTCAAACAAGCACCAGAGAATCATGTGTATGGCCCCGGTAGCCTGTGTTTCATACCTTCACCCGACAAGAAAGAATGGTATATACTTTACCACGCTCGAAATGCCCTTCGTGACATGTTCGTTTTGGACGGTCGGACAACACGCATACAAAAGATAGAATGGGATGAAAATGGAATTCCCATTTTAGGAATCCCCCAAAAGGAAAGCACCCTGCTTCAAAAGCCGTCTGGCACCCCCACGAGTGATAGGAACTAGCTGTTATCCTTTATAATCTTTCGGTAATACCCCAAACTTTTCTTTAAAACACTTTGCAAAATACGAAGAAGTAGTAAACCCTAACTGTTCGGCAACTTCAGCTATTCGTATACCACTCATGATTAGTTCAGTCGACTTATTCAACCGAAAGTTCTTTATATAATCATGAGGCGGCATACCAGACAGAGCCTTTATCTTCCGGGAAAAATTAGAACGACTCATATTCATCTGCTCTGCTAACAAATCTATCGAGCAACTCTCATCAGCAAGCAGTTCCGACAAAATCGTATTTACCCTCTCTATAAATTCTACATCTTTTTGTGAAAGAGCAAAATCCGCCAATGAAGAAGTCGGACTTCCAGAAAGATTAATCATCAACTTATGGAAGTCCAGTCGCAGTTTTAATAAGTTTTCGATTTGTTTATGGAGCTGCTTAATAGAGAATGGTTTCTCAATATATGCATCAGCACCATTTTCAAAACCTTCCGCTTTTGAGTCTAACGTTGTCTTCGCTGTCAACAAGATAACGGGAATATGAGAGTAAACTAGATCTGATTTTATATAGTTGCATAGTTCAAGACCATTCATTTCGGGCATCATAATATCACTTACAATGACATCAATACTCTCACGTGAAAGTATTTCCAGTGCTTCTTTTCCATTGCAGGCAGAAAAAACTTTAAACCAATCACTTAGAAATTCTCTGGTCAAATTTAATAACTCGACATTATCTTCCACCAATAAAACAATGAATCTCTTATTTCCAAACTCCGAATCCGGCATTTTTTTTCCTTCCACATCTATCATCTGCATTTCAGCAAATTCATTCGGAATACTTTCCATTACTACTGTTTCCAACGGCAAAGACAATATAAATGAGGAACCACCTTCCATCCTATTTTCTAATGATAAAGTTCCATGATGAGCTTCTGCCAAAGATTTGGCAAATACCAAACCAATCCCTGTACCTGTAGACGTTGCCACCGGATCATCCGGCAATTGATAGAAAGCCTGAAATATCTTATTTTGCTGACCTTCAGGGACTCCGGGGCCATCATCACTCACTATTATATTTACCCTATCGCCCAATAATATTAGCCGCATCTCGACTTGAGATTTTGCATATTTAATAGCATTTCCTACCAAGTTTACCAAAATTTTACTAACTTTCTCCGAATCAATCATCACACTAATTTCTTCAGGAGGTAAACTAAGACAGATTGTTAACCCTTGCAAATCTACAGAACCATTGAACAGATTGAATATATCACTCACCAACGCATTAATACTACACTCCTTCATGCTAAGTTGCAATGCTCCACTCTCCATCTTCTGAAAATCAAGTAACTGATTCGTTATTCCCAACAGATAATTTACATTCTTATCCATCACCGAAAGGTATTTTTCTTTTCTTTCTTCTTTTTCCTCTTCCCTCAACTTTTCCAGAGGGAGCCGAATCAGACTAAGAGGAGTACGTATTTCATGTACCAGATTGATAAAAAAATTGATTTTCGATTTATACACCTCTTTTTCCTTGGCAACCTGATAATCCTCCATACGACGTTTATATTTACGCTTGACATAGAGATTCCAACGCCAACCAATATAGCAAGCTGTACACAGAAATAATAGTATATACATAAAATAAGCGACACTAGTCCGCCACCAGGGCGGAGTTATCACAATCCATAAGGAAGCCGCTTTCTCATTCCAGTGATGGTCATTGTTAGAGCCACAAACTAAAAACTCATATTCCCCAGCTGGAAGATTAGTGTATGAGGCCGTATTATTAGATGAATGTATCCACTCCTTATCAATACCTTTCAACATATAAGTATAACGATTTCTGTGTGGATCTTCATAACTAAGTGCTACAAAACGTACTGTAAAACTATTATTTGTATAGGGTAATTGGATCTTATCCGCTTTATAGAAGGGCTTATCTAAACGAAGCAGCCGTTTCACTTCTTGTTCATCTGCCAAATAAGGGAAACTAATATCAGTAACATAAACAGGGGGAAGATAGGTATTATCCGTAAACTGCCCCGGTTCAAATACATTGAAACCATTGATTCCTCCAAAATAGAACTTCCCTGTGGACGATCTCAATGAAGACTGTGCAGTAAACTGATTACCTTGCAAACCATCATTTACGGTAAATAAATGAAAGTTCTTTTGAGACACGGGATTAATGCGGCATAATCCGGCATTACAGGAAATCCAAAAATCACCGGTCCGATCCTGTTCTATAGAGAAAATTACCTTATTAGGCAACAATGTATTTTCCGGGTCGAAGTCAATGAAAGTCTCCGTATCTTTGGAGAATGAGCATAATCCTCCTCCATTGGTTCCAAACCACATTGTTCCTTTCATATCTTCAAACAATGTAATCACAGAATTACTGGTAATAGTTGTTGTATCTTCACGTATATGTTCAAAATGTTCCCAACGATCGTTCACTGTATTATAACGAAAGACACCACTATTTGAGGTCGCAACCCAAAGATTATTGTACATATCCTCATAAATATCAGTTACAGAAGCCATAGAGCCGACATGAATGATTGTCACAAAATTATCCAATTGCGAATTGTAACGACATAAGCCCCAACTTGTTCCTACAAAAACATCTCCTTTTCGGTCTTTAAAGAGACTCAAGACATCATTACTACAAATTGTATAGGGAATATCGCGAGAATGGACATAACTCTTTACTGCTCCAGTTTTCAGGTTTAGCACATGCAACCCTTCCGCATAGGTTCCTATCCAAAGGCGGTCGCCATCTAGCAGCAAGCTACGAATGTTATATCTCGCATCCACATTCTTTAAAGTATACTCCGAAAGTGAATGAATTTGTGTATTGAAAAAACATAACCCGTTCCGGGTTCCCACCCAGATATTTCCATTCTGGTCTTCACAAAGAGGGCCGATCTCCCTGCCAAGCTCTAATGTACCTGATAATGAGATAAGGGAATAGTAATCAAAACGCTTCAATTGCTTAGTCATGTAACTCACTCCGCCGGAGTTAGTCATCACCCAAAGTGTACCTTCGGCATCCCACATCATTGCATTAACAGTTGGATCGCCCAATGCCCGCAAGCCAAAGGGAGAATCGCCTCTACGAAATGTTTTAAGGTCGCGATTGAACAGATACAGTCCATTATCCGTACCAACTAACAATTCTTTTTCGTTATAATCCAGCAAACAGAGAATAGCACCGAAATTCTGTGCAGACGCATCATAAATTTTCAAATCCGGGCTTCCTTCCTGATAACAACCTAATAAATTAGTACCTACGCCAAACCATATTTCATTCTTAATACTATAGAGACAATTGATTCTCTGACTGCCTATGTTTGAATCTGACAGAACCGGATAATTTTGCAGAAAGGTTCCCTTCTCATCAAAACAAAATAGTCCTTCCTGCATTGAAGAAACATAAATACGGGAATCTGCACTCTGACAGATATCCCAAACAAAAGAAGTATGAATACTATTCTGTGTCAGCACACCTGTCACTGGTTCATAAATAAACACACCTTGCCCCAACGTAGCAATCCAAATCAAACCGCTTTGAGTTTTTATGATTTTCTTCACCTCACTACTGACAAATACGCCATACCGTGTTGTTTCATTAAAATAAGAAAAGCGGTCAGTAGAACGGTCATAGATATAAAGTCCCGAATTTGTTCCTACCCAGATATTTTCCCCTTCTTCCAAAAGGGAACTGACGAAATTATTACCCAAAGAATATTTATTATTCAAAGCATTCCGATACACCCTGTTGCCACAACCATCATAACAATTCATTCCATCACTTGTGCCAATCCACAAAAAGCCATAGCTATCTTGAATCGAACACCAAGTCGTATTGTGCGAAAGTCCGTCTTCCACCTGATACCTTTTAAAAGAGAAATCAGTAGAAGCGAATATGGCTTCAAAATTGAAAACGATTATACAGATAAAGGCTGTAACCTGTTTTTTCATATAAATAAGAAGTAAAAAGATTAATCCAGATCAAGTCTACCGCCGATTCAGTCAAAACCCCGAACCTATTTTATCTTTAACGACAAATATCTCGGACAGCAGATTTAACAAGCGAAAATACACATTTTGAACTGAAAAATAGTTAAGTTTGCAGTTAAATAATAAATAATGTGCTAATAAGGCGAGGTGCTAATGTACCAACTGTCAATTGACACATTCATCAATCATCAAATCGCAAATCGTTAAATCGTAAATAAAAATGATGAATTGGAAACAACTAATATCAGCGAAACGTTTCGGGATGGAAGAATTCCATGAAGAACGACAGGAAAACCGATCCGAATTCCAGCGGGACTATGACCGTCTCATTTTTTCGGCTCCTTTCCGCAGATTACAGAACAAGACGCAAGTATTCCCTCTTCCGGGCAGCGTTTTTGTACACAACCGACTTACGCACAGTCTCGAAGTAGCCAGCGTTGGCCGTTCACTCGGGGACGATGTTGCCAAAGCACTTCTGGAACGTCATCCGGAACTTCAAGATTCTTTTCTGCCGGAGATTGGTTCTATCGTCTCGGCCGCTTGCCTGGCACACGATTTGGGTAATCCGCCCTTCGGTCATTCAGGTGAAAAGGCTATTTCTACCTTTTTCTCTGAAGGAAAAGGAGTTCGTCTGAAAGAAAAGCAGCCGAACGGCGAGCAACTGTCTCCGATGGAATGGGAAGATTTGACACATTTTGAAGGAAATGCAAATGCGTTCCGAATACTGACACATCAGTTTGAAGGACGTCGCAAAGGCGGATTCGTCCTGACATACACCACTCTGGCTTCTATCGTAAAATATCCCTTTTCATCGAGCCTTGCAAGAACCAAATCGAAGTTTGGATTCTTCGTCAGCGAAGAAGAAAGTTTCCAAAAAATAGCAACTGAATTAGGACTGACCTTGCTCAACGAGCATCCTTTGAAGTATGCACGCCACCCACTAGTCTATTTAGTGGAAGCGGCAGACGATATTTGCTATCAGATGATGGATATTGAGGATGCATATAAACTGAAGATTCTCACCACTGAAGAAACCAAAGAACTATTAATGACCTATTTCAGCGAAGAGCGACAAGAACATCTCCGGAAAACATTCCTGATTGTCAATGATGTCAACGAGCAAATCGCCTACCTGCGTTCTTCCGTCATCGGTTTATTGATCCGGGAGTGTACCCGTGTCTTTTTAGATCATGAACAAGAAATACTGTCCGGCACGTTCGAAGGATCACTAATCAAGCGCATAGCCGAGCGTCCGGCAGCAGCCTATAAACACAGCGTCGAAGTATCTATCAATAAAATCTACCGTTCACGGGACGTACTGGATGTTGAACTGGCGGGATTCCGCATCATCAGCACCCTGCTCGAATTGATGATAGATGCCGTAACCTCACCCGAAAAGACTTATTCCAAACTCCTGATCGACCGGGTTTCCAGTCAATACAATATAAAAGCGCCCGTACTCTATGAAAGAATACAGGCGGTACTTGACTATATATCGGGAATGACCGACGTCTTTGCTCTTGATCTTTATCGTAAAATTAACGGGAACAGTCTGCCTGCGGTGTAACCACTTTAGGAGTAAACACTTCTTCCCCTTCACAAGAAGACAATCTCAACGCATCCGGATGGCTTTCAATAAACGTCTGGATGTGTCGAATTCGTTTATCTTCAAGAATTTCGTCTACAGCAATCAGGATACCGGTTTCTTCCACATCACCGAACTCGTAATTGACAGCTGTTCCGAACATACGCATCGTAGGGCTTAAGCTCATATACGCATTTACCAACGGAGGAATATTATAGCCCAACTTACGGATTTCACAATTCAATATCTTATAGTCCTCTTTAAAAGTATTCTTGCAGAACAATGCGTTCAACTCTTCTTCGGAAGTCTCAAGTTGCAGAGGTTCAATCGGAGTAACAAGCTTCTCTTGGTCATAAAAATGTTTCTTGAGGAAATGAAGAATCATATCACGGCCACGACGATGGTAGCTAGGATACATGGTCACCTTGCCAAAGAAATACTTCACATTCGGCATAACCACGGTCAACGCTCCCAACCCATCCCACAGATTATCCAAAGCGAACAATCCTTTGCTTCCGGCACGGGTAGACTGATATTCAAGCGTAACAAACGAACGCCCCAGCTCAATTGTCTGCGGCAGGTATTCTTTAATAAAAGCATCAGAAAAATGAAACATGTGGGAAGTAGCCAGAATTGGCGCGCCTTTTTCATCAAAACGCACGTCCGTACCAAGCAGATACCGGTAACCGCCCAGAATTTCTTCCGCTTCCGGATTCCATACGATCAACTGCTTGTAGGGGTGTTCCATTGTGTCGTATTCATCAATATCCATTGACAGACCTGTACCTCCACCAGCAGCACGGAAAGCTATTTCACGCAAACGACCAATCTCTCTCATTACATTAGGAGCATTCTGATGAGTAATAATATAAATCTGATTATTACTCTTATTCGTCATTCGTAAGCGTCTGTCTTCCGTCAATTCTGCCTTTAGCAGTTCTTTGCTTACCGGTTTAATAATCTCTTCCATATTCCTTGTTATAGTTGTTCTATCAGTTACAGTTTATAAACAATATCCTTTACGTATTCAGCCCACTGCGCAGGAGTTTTCGATTTATCAAAAGTCTGCCAGGGTATAGGTTTGCCAAAAGTGACAGTAAAAGTTTTGTGGCGATTCTTAAACATTTCATCCGCAAGATACAACATAGCAATGTTAAACTTAATGCCCAGTGCCTTGCAAACATTTGCCAGATTGTAAAAGAAGTCAGAATTCCTGCCCCCAAAATGCACGGGTATTACATCACGTTTTGCTTGTATGCTCTTTACTACAAATGTCTTTTTCCATTCCAGGTCGCGAATCACTCCATTCTGACGGCGCGAGCACAGTCCGGCAGGAAACATAATCAGCTGATCGTCGGACTGAAATCCGGCTTCCACCATCTTCGGGAAGTCCTTTGCCTGCTTGCCGGTTTTATTAATAGGTATGCAAAGGGGAGCCAACCCGCGTAGATTCATCAATAAATCATTCACCAGGTATTTCACCTTCCCCTCATAGTGCTTACCTAACACATAACCAAGCGCAACACCATCCTGTCCACCTAACGGATGATTGGACACAAAAGTATACAATCCATCCTTAGGCAAATTCTCAATGCCTTTTATGTCCACTTTCGCATCCAAAAAGCCCATACATGCCTCCAGAAAGTCCACACCCAATCTATCCTTCGACTCATTCAGGAATACATTAATTTCATCCTGATGAACAATTTTCTTCAGATAAGAAACCACGAATTTAGGGATGTACTTATAATGCTTCGGAGCCTTTGTCCGAAGTATCTTATCGACATCAATCAAAAATAAAGAGTCATCAGTCATTCTTTTCAAATAAAAATGATGGCACAAAATTAACGGTTCTTTTTTATTAATCGCAATAATTTGGTAGAAAATGCAGGATTTAAGTTCAGAACATAAAAAAACACCACCCAAAAACTATCAAAAATGACCTAAAAACTATCCGCGGATAGTTTTCGGGTAAAAAAACGTCAGTTTTTCCCCTACCGGGTTTCAAAAATTCATGTAAACTTGCAACAATAACAAACGAATATTCACCTTTAAAAAGCAACACATTATGAAAAGTTTAAGCTTCAGAAAAGACTTAGTAGGAGTACAAGATGAATTACTACGCTTCGCTTATAAACTGACAACTGACCGTGAAGAAGCAAACGATTTGTTGCAGGAGACATCATTAAAAGCATTAGATAATGAAGATAAATATACCCCTGATACAAATTTCAAAGGATGGATGTATACCATCATGCGCAATATATTCATAAACAACTACCGCAAGGTAGTCCGCGACCAGACATTCATCGACCAGACTGATAATCTTTATCATCTGAATTTGCCACAGGATGGAAGTTCTGAAAATACAGAAAGAGCATACGACCTGAAAGAGATGCACCGTGTAGTTAACAAACTCCCCAAAGAATACAGAGTTCCGTTTGCGATGCACGTTTCAGGATTCAAATACCGTGAAATTGCGGAAAAACTGAACCTCCCGTTGGGTACAGTGAAAAGCCGTATTTTCTTCACGCGCCAGAAATTACAGGAAGAGTTGAAAGACTTCCGCTAAACCTTAACTATATAAAACTTAGTGATTTTGAATCACATATTTCTTTAATGCAGATTTTTAGTTTTGATAATGATTAAAAGGCAGAAATACTCCGGTATATTCTGCCTTTTCTTTTATTGCGAAGATTAGTTGTCCGACACCCGGGTGTCAGCACATACAACACCCGGGTCTCAACCTATCTGACACCCGGGTGTCGGGTGCACTGAGACCCGGGTCTCAACCTATCTGACACCCGGGTGTCGGGTGCACTGAGACCCGGGTGTCAGATAAACCTCTATTGCATGAAAAAGAATCTCTCCCACCACATTATTTAAATTTTACCTATACAGACATTTTTTCCGTTCTACGCCCACGGGCTCCCCACCAGTAAAGCATTCTCGAAGGCATATCATTTTCAAGCAAATAGACATTTAACATTCTGTTGAAAACTTCTCTGAAAGTTTTTTATGGAAAGTTGTGGGGAATTGTGGGGAATTTCATACTTTTACGGTCGCTTATTATAATAAGGTAATGATACGTTTTTTAGGAAATATTGAAGCCAGGGCGGACGCCAAAGGAAGGGTGTTCATACCCGCCACCTTCAGGAAGCAATTACAAGCCGCTTCCGAAGAGAGGCTTATTATGCGTAAAGACGTATTTCAAGACTGTTTAACCCTATACCCCGAGAGCGTGTGGAACGAGGAGTTGAACGAGCTACGTAGTAGACTTAACAAATGGAATAGCAAACACCAACTTATTTTCAGGCAATTCGTGAGCGACGTTGAAATAGTGACACCTGATAGCAACGGGCGCATATTAATTCCGAAACGGTATTTACAGATTTGCAGTATCCATGGGGATATTCGCTTTATCGGCATCGATAACAAGATAGAGATCTGGGCGAAAGAACGGGCAGAACAGCCTTTCATGTCACCCGAAGAGTTCGGTGCAGCATTAGAAGAAATTATGAACGATGATAATAGACAAGATGGAGAAAGATGAATTGACATATCACGTACCTGTATTGCTGAAAGAAAGCGTTGACGGTATGAATATCCAACCGGATGGAACGTATGTAGACGTTACATTCGGAGGAGCGGGACATTCGCGCGAGATCCTTTCACGGCTCGGAGAAGGCGGACGTTTGCTAGGATTCGACCAGGACGAGGACGCTGAACGGAACATTGTCAACGATACTCATTTCATCTTCGTGCGCAGTAACTTCCGCTATCTGCACAACTTCCTGCGTTATCACGACATCGAACAGGTAGACGCGATCCTGGCCGACCTCGGCGTATCTTCCCATCATTTCGATGATAGCGAACGTGGCTTCTCCTTCCGTTTTGACGGGGCACTGGATATGCGTATGAACAAGCGTGCCGGTATGACAGCAGCAGATATCGTGAATACTTATGATGAAGAACGTCTTGCAAACATCCTCTACCTGTACGGGGAACTAAAGAATAGCCGCAAACTGGCTTCTGTCATCGTTAAAGCCAGAAGCGGACAGAATATCCGGACCATCGGTGAGTTTTTGGAAATCATCAAACCGCTTTTCGGTCGTGAACGCGAAAAGAAAGAGCTGGCAAAGGTGTTCCAGGCACTACGAATTGAAGTAAACCAAGAGATGGAGGCGTTGAAGGAGATGTTGCTGGCTGCTACGGAGGCATTAAAGCCGGGCGGCAGACTGGTAGTTATCACCTATCATTCGCTGGAAGACCGAATGGTGAAAAACATCATGAAGACAGGCAATGTAGAAGGAAAAGCGGAAACCGACTTCTTCGGCAATCTGCAAACGCCTTTCCGCCTTGTCAACAATAAGGTAATCGTTCCCGACGAGGCAGAAATAGAACGAAACCCGCGGTCGAGAAGCGCCAAATTACGAATTGCAGAAAAGAAATAAAAAGATATGGAAGAAGAAGTAGTAAACAAGAAAGCAGAAGAGGACAAGAAGAAAAAACGCACCTCTCTGAAGAGTATTCTGGGTGGAGACATTCTGGCTACCGATTTTTTCCGCCGTCAAACGAAGTTGCTGGTACTTATCATGGTATTCATCATCTTCTACATTCACAATCGTTATGCCAGTCAACAGCAACAGATCGAAATAGACCGGCTGAAAAAGGAATTGACAGACATTAAATACGATGCACTGACTCGCAGCTCAGAGCTGATGGAAAAGAGCCGCCAGTCACGCATTGAAGATTATATATCGAGTAAGGAAAGCGATTTGCAAACATCAACCAATCCTCCTTACCTTATTAAATAGATGATAGTGGATAGTTGATAAATGATAGTTAAGCGTTTAAAAGACAAATACTGTGGCAGTTAATAAAAAGAACATAATGACCCGTTACTTCTTCGTCATCCTATTGATGGCGTTGATAGGAGTAGCTATTGTTGTAAAAGCAGGCATCACCATGTTTGCCGAACGACAATACTGGCAGGATGTGGCTGACCGTTTCGTAAAAGAGAATGTGACGGTAAAACCTAATCGTGGAAACATTATTTCTTCTGACGGTAAACTGATGGCCAGCTCTCTGCCCGAGTACAGAATATATATGGACTTTATGTCCGGTGAAAAGGATGAAAAACGCAGGCAGAAAGATCAGGCACGCCGGGATTCCATCCTCAATGCCAATATGGATTCAATCTGTATCGGACTTCACAAGATATTCCCGGACAAGAGTGCGGCTCAATTCAAGGCACACCTCAAGAAAGGACGCCAGGCAAAAAGCCGCAATTATCTGATTTATCCGAAACGTATCTCCTATATACAATATAAAGAGGTAAAGAGACTACCTGTATTCTGCTTGAACCGGTATAAAGGCGGATTCAAGGAACAAGCTTACAATCAGCGTAAGAAACCGTTCGGTTCACTGGCTGCCCGTACACTGGGAGATGTGTATGCAGACACAGCCAAAGGAGCGAGAAATGGTATCGAACTTGCTTTCGACACCATCCTGAAAGGGCGGGACGGATTGACACACCGTCAGAAGGTGATGAACAAATACCTGAACATTGTCGATGTGCCACCAGTTGATGGTTGCGATCTGATTAGTACTATCGATGTAGGTATGCAGGATATTTGCGAGAAGGCGTTGGTGGATAAGCTGAAAGAGCTGAATGCGAGCGTGGGTGTGGTGGTATTGATGGAGGTAAGTACCGGAGAAGTGAAAGCCATCGTCAACATGATGCAAGGCAAAGACGGTGAGTACTACGAAATGCGCAACAATGCTATTAGTGATATGCTCGAGCCGGGGTCTACTTTCAAAACGGCCTCTATCATGGTAGCTCTTGAAGACGGAAAGATCACGCCGGACTATGTGGTAGATACCGGCAACGGCCAGATGCCGATGTATGGACGTGTCATGAAAGACCATAACTGGCATCGCGGAGGATATGGAAAGCTGACTGTTACGGAAATTCTAGGGGTTTCGTCCAATGTGGGTACCTCTTATATTATAGACCATTTCTACGGCAGCAACCCGCAGAAATTTGTAGACGGGTTGAAACGGATGAGCATCGACCAGCCGTTACACCTGCAGATTGCGGGAGAAGGAAAACCGAATATACGCGGCCCGAAAGAACGTTATTTTGCAAAGACAACATTGCCGTGGATGAGTATCGGCTACGAGACACAGGTTCCACCGATCAATATTCTCACATTCTATAATGGGATAGCCAACAACGGAGTCACCGTGCGTCCGAAGTTTGTCAAAGCTGCCATGAAGGACGGGGAAGTAGTGAAAGAATATCCGACAGAGGTAATCAATCCCAAGATTTGTTCGGATAAGACTTTGGTACAGATCCGTGAGATTCTCCGGAAAGTGGTTGGTGAAGGACTTGCCAAACCTGCGGGAAGCAAGCAGTTCCACGTTTCAGGAAAAACAGGAACGGCGCAGATTTCACAGGGAGCAGCCGGATACAAAACGGGAAGAACAAATTATCTGGTTAGTTTCTGCGGGTATTTCCCGTCAGAAGCACCTAAATATAGCATGATTGTCTCTATCCAGAAACCAGGATTACCGGCTTCGGGAGGTTTAATGGCAGGTAGTGTGTTCAGCAAGATTGCAGAAAGGGTGTATGCCAAAGACTTGCGGTTACCGCTGACCAATGCGATTGATACTAATTCCGTAGTCATTCCGAATGTAAAAGCCGGAGAGATGCGCGAAGCGCAACGAGTATTGGAAGAGCTGCAGATTAACGTACAAGGCAAAATCGCTGATTCGGGCAAAGAGGTTTGGGGAAATACCCATTCTGCCCCACAAGCTGTGGTTCTTGAGAGCCGGAGCAATATGCAGAATTTTGTACCGAGTGTGATAGGTATGGGAGCGAAAGACGCTGTGTACTTGTTGGAAAGCAAAGGATTGAAAGTCAATCTGGTCGGCGTAGGCAAAGTAAAAAGCCAGTCGATAGCCAACGGAACGATTGTTAAGAAGGGACAGACAGTGACGCTTACGCTTAATTAAAAATTAAAGATTAAAAATTGAATAGAGTGATGTTATTAAATGAGTTACTGAAAGCAATCCAACCGGTAGAGGTAGCCGGAGATTCAAACATAGAAATCACCGGTGTCAACATAGACTCCCGTCTAGTGGAAGCCGGACAGCTATTCATGGCAATGCGTGGCACACAAGCCGACGGCCATGCTTATATACCTGCTGCCATCGCAAAAGGAGCAATCGCCATCCTTTGCGAGGATATGCCGGAAGAACCTGTAGCGGGGATCACCTATGTACGAGTAAAAGACAGCGAAGATGCGGTAGGAAAGATTGCCACTACCTTCTACGGAGACCCGACTTCCAAGTTGAAACTGGTCGGCGTTACCGGGACGAACGGAAAAACAACGATCGCTACCTTATTATATAATACATTCCGTTATTTCGGCTATAAGGTGGGATTGATTTCTACCGTTTGCAATTACATCGATGATGAATCGATTCCGACAGAACATACTACTCCTGATCCAATCACGTTGAACTGTTTGTTGGGACGGATGGCAGATGAAGGATGCAAATATGTTTTCATGGAAGTCAGCTCCCACTCGATTGCACAGAAACGTATCAGTGGACTAAAGTTTGCAGGAGGGATCTTTACCAATCTGACCCGCGACCATCTCGACTATCATAAAACAGTAGAGAACTATCTGAAAGCGAAGAAGAAATTCTTTGACGATCTGCCGAAAAATGCATTCAGCCTGACCAATCTGGACGATAAAAACGGACTGGTAATGACGCAGAACACACGTTCGAAGGTCTATACTTATTCATTGAGAAGTCTTAGCGACTTTAAAGGACGGGTATTAGAGTCTCATTTCGAAGGGATGCTGCTCGACTTCAACAATCATGAACTGGCAGTTCAGTTTATCGGAAAGTTCAATGCTTCCAATTTATTGGCGGTATTCGGGGCGGCAGTTCTGTTAGGCAAGAAAGAGGAAGAGGTGCTTGTAGCTCTTAGCACACTTCATCCGGTAGCCGGACGCTTCGATGCGGTCCGCTCACCGCAGGGAATTACGGCGATTGTTGATTATGCACATACCCCGGATGCTCTCATTAATGTACTGAACGCTATTCATGGAGTGCTTGAAGGAAAAGGAAAAGTGATTACCGTGGTAGGCGCCGGCGGTAACCGCGACAAGGGCAAACGCCCCATCATGGCAAAGGAAGCTGCCAAAGCGAGTGACCGCGTCATCATCACTTCCGACAATCCGCGCTTTGAAGAGCCGCAAGACATCATCAATGACATGCTTGCCGGACTGGATGCGGAAGATATGAAGAAAACACTAAGCATTGCCGACCGTAAAGAAGCAATTCGCACGGCTTGCATGCTGGCAGAGAAAGGAGATGTAATTCTCGTTGCCGGAAAAGGACATGAGAATTACCAGGAGATAAAAGGAGTGAAACATCATTTTGATGACAAAGAAGTACTCAAAGAAATTTTTAAATAATGAATAGACTGTGCTAATATGCCGACCGGCTTCGTTATCTATCCGACAGCAACCGGCATAACAACACATCAATAAATTGGCAAATTATTTATGTTATACTATCTATTTGAATGGCTACATAAGCTCAATTTTCCAGGAGCGGGAATGTTCGGATATACTTCATTCCGTGCTTTGATGGCGGTTATCCTCGCATTACTTATTTCAAGTATCTGGGGAGATAAGTTCATCAACCTACTCAAAAGGAAACAAATCACAGAAACGCAGCGTGATGCTAAAACCGACCCGTTTGGCGTCAATAAAGTAGGCGTGTCGAGCATGGGAGGTGTCATCATCATTGTAGCCATCCTGATCCCTTGTTTATTGTTAGGTAAACTGCATAACATATACATGATACTGATGCTGATCACTACCGTATGGTTGGGATCGCTCGGATTCGCAGACGACTATATCAAAATCTTCAAAAGAGACAAAGAGGGTTTGCATGGCAAGTTCAAGATTATCGGTCAGGTCGGTTTAGGTTTAATTGTCGGAATGACCTTGTATTTAAGTCCGGACGTAGTGATCCGTGAGAATATCGAAGTTCATAATCCGGGACGGGAGATGGAAGTGATACACGGAACGAATGACCTGAAATCTACCCAGACAACGATTCCTTTTTTCAAGAGCAACAACCTTGATTATGCTGATCTGGTTTCGTTCATGGGAGAACATGCGCAAACAGCCGGATGGATATTGTTCGTCATTGTCACAATCATTGTGGTTACCGCCGTATCAAACGGCGCCAATCTGAATGACGGTATGGACGGAATGGCAGCCGGGAACTCGGCAATTATCGGTGCAACGTTGGGGGTACTGGCCTATGTATCATCGCATATCGAATTTGCAGGCTACCTGAACATCATGTATATTCCGGGCTCGGAAGAACTCGTAATCTATATCTGCGCCTTTATCGGTGCACTGATAGGTTTCTTATGGTACAACGCCTATCCGGCACAAGTATTTATGGGAGATACAGGCAGTCTTACTATTGGCGGTATTATCGCAGTGTTTGCCATCATCATCCACAAAGAGTTGCTGATACCGATTCTTTGCGGTGTATTCCTGGTAGAAAACCTGTCGGTAATCCTGCAACGGGCTTATTATAAGGCGGGAAAACGAAAAGGTGTGAAACAGCGATTGTTCAAGCGTACACCGATTCACGATCACTTCCGCACTTCGATGAGCCTGATTGAACCGGGATGCACGGTGAAATTCACCAAACCCGACCAACTGTTTCATGAATCAAAGATTACCGTCCGGTTCTGGATTGTAACGATTGTATTGGCAGCAATAACGATTATAACGCTTAAAATAAGATAACCGGCAAGGTGCCGGAGCCAAGTTTCCATACGGGAAACAAGTTTTATAGATAGAGAGTATTAACCCGATTATTAACTTTTAAAGATGTGCACAGCTAATAGATAAATCAATCAATTAGAAAATAAGGGCACATTATTGTAGATGAAAAGAATAGTAATTTTAGGAGCTGGCGAAAGCGGCGCAGGTGCAGCCGTACTCGCTAAAGTCAAAGGATTTGAGACGTTTGTTTCGGACATGTCCGCTATCAAGGACAAGTATAAGGAACTTCTCGACAGCCATCAGATTGCCTGGGAAGAAGGACACCATACCGAAGAACTCATTCTGAATGCCGACGAGGTAATCAAAAGCCCCGGTATCCCGAATGATGCCCCGATCATCCTGAAACTGAAAGCTCAAGGCACACCGGTGATCTCCGAGATTGAGTTTGCCGGACGCTATACTGATGCCAAAATGATCTGTATTACAGGTTCTAACGGGAAGACCACAACGACTTCCCTGATCTACCATATTTTCAAAAGCGCAGGTCTGAACGTAGGTTTGGCAGGCAACATCGGCAAAAGCCTTGCTTTGCAGGTAGCCGAAGATTACCACGATTACTATATTATCGAACTTAGCTCTTTCCAGCTGGATAATATGTATAACTTCCGTGCGAACATCGCCGTATTGATGAACATCACTCCGGACCATCTTGATCGCTACGACCATTGTATGCAGAATTACATCGACGCTAAATTCCGCATCACCCAAAACCAAACACCGGACGATGCTTTCATCTTCTGGAACGATGACCCTATCATCAGACAGGAACTGGCAAAACATGGTCTGAAAGCTCACTTGTATCCTTTTGCCACTGTAAAAGAGGATGGAGCGATTGCATACGTAGAAGATCACGAAGTGAAAATCACCGAACCGATTGCCTTCAACATGGAGCAAGAGGAACTGGCCCTGACAGGACAACACAACCTGTACAACTCTTTAGCCGCCGGTATCTCGGCAAACCTTGCCGGCATCGCCAAAGAAAACATCCGGAAAGCCCTCTCCGATTTCAAGGGAGTGGAACATCGGTTGGAAAAGGTGGCACGTGTGCGCGGAATTGATTTTATTAACGACTCTAAAGCCACGAATGTCAACTCCTGCTGGTATGCCCTGCAAAGCATGACTACCAAAACGGTATTGATTCTCGGTGGTAAAGATAAAGGAAACGACTATACTGAAATTGAAGACCTGGTACGCGAAAAGTGTTCAGCACTGGTATATCTGGGACTTCATAACGAAAAGCTTCACGAATTCTTCGACCGTTTCGGTCTGCCGGTAGCCGATGTGCAAACCGGCATGAAAGATGCCGTAGAAGCAGCATATAAACTGGCAAAGAAAGGTGAAACGGTATTATTAAGTCCTTGCTGCGCTTCTTTCGACCTCTTCAAGAGTTACGAAGACCGTGGCGACCAATTTAAAGAATGTGTCCGTGCCCTTTAATTTCTAATTATTTATTTTTAAATTCTGCAAGATTGGATTTATTAAAGAACATATTCAAAGGTGACAAGGTAATCTGGATTATCTTCCTCTGTCTCTGCCTCATCTCGATCATCGAGGTGTTTTCGGCAGCGTCGACGCTGACTTACAAAAGTGGCGACCATTGGGGGCCGATTACGCAACACTCCATCATCCTGATGGTGGGAGCTGTGGTAGTCGTATTTCTACATAATGTTCCCTACAAATGGTTCCAGGTATTTCCGGTCTTTCTATATCCGGTATCTCTGGTTCTACTGGCATTTGTCACGCTGATGGGCATTATCACAGGCGACCGTGTCAACGGGGCCGCCCGTTGGATGACCTTTATGGGATTGCAATTCCAGCCATCGGAATTGGCAAAGATGGCGGTAATCATTGCCGTCTCATTCATCCTGTCCAAAAGGCAGGACGAATATGGGGCCAATCCGAATGCCTTTAAATATATCATGATCCTCACCGGACTGGTATTCCTGCTCATCGCACCGGAAAACCTTTCGACAGCAATGCTGCTGTTCGGAGTGGTATGTATGATGATGTTCATCGGACGGGTATCTTCCAAGAAACTGTTCGGGATGTTGGGGATATTGGGGCTTGTAGGCGGTGTTGCCGTAGGCATACTGATGGCTATTCCCGCCAAAACACTGCACAACACTCCGGGACTTCACCGTTTCGAAACGTGGCAGAATCGTGTTTCCGGTTTCTTTGAGAAAGAAGAAGTGCCGGCAGCCAAATTTGATATTGACAAAGACGCACAGATTGCACACGCGCGAATCGCTATTGCTACCAGCCATGTAGTAGGCAAAGGTCCGGGAAACTCGATACAACGCGACTTCCTTAGCCAGGCATTCTCCGATTTTATCTTCGCGATTGTGATTGAAGAAATGGGACTGGTAGGAGGAATATTTGTGGTGTTCCTCTATTTATGGTTGCTGATGCGAGCCGGACGAATCGCCCAAAAGTGCGAGCGAACCTTCCCCGCCTTTCTCGTCATGGGTATTGCGCTGCTGCTGGTATCGCAGGCAATACTGAATATGATGGTTGCCGTCGGGTTATTCCCCGTCACAGGACAACCCCTGCCTCTGGTCAGCAAAGGAGGTACAAGTACGTTAATCAACTGCGCTTATATCGGAATGATATTAAGCGTAAGCCGATATACCGCTCATCTGGAAGAACAGAAAGCGCACGATGCACAGATCCAACTGCAAATAGAGGCGGATGCCGCAGCCAATTCGGAAGCACAGACCGCAGCCGAACCGACAGCGCAGATTCTGAACAGCGATGCCAAATTTGAAGATGAGCATGATAGCAGAAACAATGAACGGTAAATGTTGAGAAAGGACAGAAGAAAACAGAATGATGGAAAAAGAACTTAGAATTATCATCAGCGGTGGAGGAACAGGAGGACATATCTTTCCTGCCGTCTCTATCGCAAACGCTATAATAGAGCTACGCCCCGACGCAGAGATTCTCTTTGTAGGCGCTGAAGGACGAATGGAAATGCAACGGGTTCCCGATGCAGGCTACCGGATTATCGGACTTCCGATAGCCGGATTCGACCGCAAACATTTATGGAAAAATGTATCCGTATTGATTAAACTGATGCGCAGCCAATGGAAAGCGCGCAAAGTAATCAAAAACTTTCGCCCGCAAGTGGCGGTAGGTGTAGGCGGATATGCAAGCGGGCCAACACTAAAGACTGCCGGAATGATGGGAGTCCCCACATTAATCCAGGAGCAAAATTCGTATGCCGGAGTAACCAATAAACTCCTGGCACAGAAAGCTCGTAAGATTTGTGTAGCTTATGACGGAATGGAAAAGTTCTTCCCTGCCGACAAGATTATCATGACGGGTAATCCCGTCCGCCAGAACCTGACAAAGGATATGCCGTCAAAAGAAGAAGCGTTACGTTCTTTCCACTTACAGCCCGGCAAAAAGACAATCCTGATTGTAGGTGGCAGCTTGGGTGCACGCACCATCAACAACACGCTGACAGCCAGTCTGGCAACCATCAAGGAAAACACGGACGTGCAGTTTATCTGGCAAACGGGCAAATACTATTACCCGCAAGTAACAGAAGCCGTAAAAGCGGCAGGAGCACTTCCGAATTTATATGTAACGGATTTCATCAAAGATATGGCAGCCGCTTATGCAGCAGCCGATCTGGTTATCTCCCGTGCGGGAGCAGGTTCCATTTCTGAATTCTGCCTGCTGCACAAACCTGTTATCTTAGTGCCCTCGCCCAACGTAGCGGAAGATCACCAAACGAAGAACGCCTTGGCGTTGGTGAACAAGCAGGCAGCTATCTACGTCAAAGACAGTGAAGCGGCAACCACTTTGATGGACGTAGCCCTGTCCACTGTCAACGACGAGCAGAAATTGAAAGAACTAACAGAGAATATCGCCAAACTGGCTTTACCCGATTCAGCGAGAATCATCGCACAAGAGGTCATTAAGCTGGCGGAAGCAGAAAACAATAATAACAATTAGGCACGGATTACGCGGATTACACGGTTTAAGAATGATACACGAGAAATTGACAAAAGAGATTATAAGTGCTTTTTATGAAGTACACAGCACATTAGGATTCGGATTCCTAGAGCAGGTCTACCAAAATGCACTTTATAAGGAACTCTTAAAAAGAGGACTCTTCTGCCAAACTCAAAAAGAGATGAAAGTATATTATAAAAGTGAAATTGTAGGAAGGTATATTGCAGATATGATAGTAAATAATGAAATCATTCTTGAATTAAAAGCAGCAACAACTCTTCGTCCAGAACATGAATGGCAATTAGTAAATTATCTAAAAGCAACAGGAATAGAAGTTGGATTACTACTAAATTTTGGTGTAACAGCAGAGATTAAACGTAAAATATTGACACATCATGAAACCGTGAAATCCGTGTAATCCATGCCTAAAATAAAAAAATAAAAAGAAATGAATATAGAAACGATAAAATCAGTCTATTTCGTAGGTGCCGGCGGCATCGGTATGAGCGCACTTGTACGCTACTTCCTTTTCAAAGGAAAGGTAGTGGCAGGATATGACCGTACTCCTACTCCATTGACTGAAACGCTAATCTCCGAAGGCGCACAAATACATTATGAAGAAAACGTCGACCTGATTCCCGAAGCCTGCAAAGACAAGGAAAGTACGTTAGTCATATACACTCCGGCCGTTCCGCAGGAACACGAAGAACTCGTTTATTTCCGCAACAACGGATTCGAAATACAGAAACGCGCCCAAGTATTGGGAACGATTACCCATTCGAGCAAAGGTCTGTGCGTAGCAGGTACTCACGGGAAAACAACCACATCGACTATGACAGCTCATCTGTTCCACCAGTCGCACGTGGAATGTACCGCTTTTCTCGGAGGAATCTCAAAGAATTACGGCACCAACCTGCTGCTTTCTCAAGCAAGCCCTTACACAGTGATTGAAGCGGATGAATTTGACCGTTCTTTCCATTGGCTGTCACCCTATATGACCGTAATCACGTCTACCGACCCCGATCATCTGGACATCTACGGAACAGAGCAAGCCTACCTGGAAAGTTTCGAACATTACACCACGCTAATCCAACCGGGTGGCGCACTGATTATCCGCAAAGGCATCTCTCTGCAACCCAAAGTGCAGCCGGGCGTTCGTGTCTACACTTACTCACGTGACGAAGGCGACTTCCATGCAGAAAACATCCGTATCGGAAACGGAGAGATATTCATCGACTTTGTTGCTCCGGACACCCGTATCAACGACATCCAACTGGGAGTTCCGGTTAGCATCAACATAGAGAACGGCGTAGCCGCCATGGCATTGGCACACCTCAACGGGGTGACCGATGAAGAGATAAAAAGAGGCATGGCAAGTTTCCGCGGAGTAGACCGCCGGTTCGACTTCAAACTCAAGAACGACCGGATTGTCTTTCTAAGTGACTACGCACACCATCCCTCTGAAATCAAACAGAGCGTGTTGTCTATGCGCGAACTTTACAAGGACAAGAAGATTACAGCCATCTTCCAGCCTCATCTCTATACCCGCACCCGCGACTTCTATCAGGATTTTGCCGATAGCCTGTCGTTACTCGACGAAGTGATTCTGGTAGACATCTACCCGGCACGTGAAGCACCAATTCCGGGCGTTACCAGCAAACTGATTTATGATAATCTCCGTCCGGGTATCGAAAAAAGTATGTGCAAAAAGGAAGAGATACTGAACATTCTGAAAGATAAAAACATTGAAGTATTAATTACTTTGGGAGCCGGAGACATCGACAACTATGTCCCCGAAATAAAGGAACTATTAGAAAAAAGATAAATGAATAATCATCCGGCAGCCTGTCCGAAACAGTGCAAGCATTTTAATTTTTAATCTTTAATTTTTGATTATGATTAAAAGAATCCTTCTATCCATCGTCATGCTGGTGCTCATAGCTTACCTTGCCGTAGCTATCACCGCTTTCAACCGCAAGCCTGCCGACCAGACCTGCCGTGACATGGAATTGGTTATCAAGGATACCGCATACGCCGGCTTCATCACCAAAGAAGAGCTGAAAGGTATCCTTCAACACAAAGGGATCTACCCCATCGGGAAGAAGATGGAACGCATCTCCACCAAGTCACTGGAACGGGAACTAAGCAAACATCCGTTGATTGACGAAGCCGAATGCTACAAAACACCCAGCGGCAAAGTGTGCGTGGAAGTGACACAACGTATTCCTATCCTCCGGGTCATGAGCGCCAACGGCCAAAACTACTACCTTGACAACAAAGGAACTATCATGCCACCGGAAGCAAAATGCGTCGCTCACCGGGTAATTGTCACCGGAAACGTAGAAAAGTCGTTTGCAATGAAGGATTTATATAAGTTTGGTGTATTTTTGCATAATAATAAATTCTGGGACGCCCAGATAGAGCAGATCCATGTGTTGCCCGACCAGAACATCGAATTGGTGCCGCGTGTGGGAGACCATCTGGTCTATCTCGGAAAACTGGAGAACTTTGAAGATAAACTGGCACGTTTGAAGGAGTTCTACAAAAAAGGACTCAACCGGGTAGGCTGGAACAAATATTCACGTATCAATCTCGAATTCAGCAACCAGATTATCTGTACAAAACGAGAGTAGTTGATAAGTGATAGATGATAAGTAAACAGTCTCTCTATATAGTAAATTGTAAATAGTAAAATAGTAAATAAAATAACCCTATGGCAACAACAGAATTTATCGCCGCTATTGAACTTGGTTCATCGAAGATAACCGGTGTGGCCGGAAAAAAGAACAGTGACGGAAGCATGCAGGTATTAGCGTATGCCCAGGAAGACTCTTCTACGTTCATTCGTAAAGGAGTGATCTTTAACCTGGACAAGACAGCGCAAAGCCTGACTTCAATCATCAACAGACTGGAAGGTGAGTTGAAAAACTCAATTGCCAAGGTATATGTAGGCATCGGCGGACAATCACTCCGCACCGTCCGCAATGTAGTAAGCCGCGACCTAGAGGAAGAAGCTATCATATCCGAAGAGCTTGTAAGCGCTATCGGTGATGAGAACATTACCATCCCGGTGGTCGATATGGATATATTGGACGTAGCTCCACAAGAATATAAGGTAGGTAATAACCTGCAAGCCAATCCGGTAGGTCTGGTAGGAAGCCACATCGAAGGACGTTTCCTCAATATCGTTGCCCGTGCTTCCGTACGTAAGAACTTGGAGCACTGTTTCCAACAGGCTAAAATTGATATTGCCGACCAACTGATCGCTCCGTTAGTAACCGCAAATGCCGTACTGACAGAAAGCGAACGCCGTTCGGGTTGTGCACTGATCGACTTCGGAGCAGACACAACTACCATCTCTGTATATAAGAATAACATTCTCCGTTTCCTGACTGTATTGCCTTTGGGAGGCAACAGCATCACGCGTGACATCACCACCCTGCAAATGGAGGAGGAAGAAGCCGAACGCCTGAAAAAAGCCTACGGTGACGCCCTCTATGAAGAGGACCCCGAACAGGAAGAAGCAACCTGCAAACTGGATGATGACAACCGTATCATCAAAGTGGCGGATCTTAACAATATCATCGAAGCCCGTGCCGAGGAAATCGTTGCCAACGTATGGAACCAGATACAACTATCGAGCTACGAGGACAAATTGCTGGCAGGAATCATCTTGACAGGAGGGGCCGCCAACCTGAAGAATCTGGACGAAACCTTGCGCAAACGCAGCAAGATAGAAAAGATACGGATGGCGAAACTCCCACGCAATACGGTTCATGCGCCCAACAACATACTGAAGAAAGACGGTTCGCAGAACACTTTGTTCGGGCTCCTGTTTGAAGGTAACCAGAACTGCTGCCTGACGGAAACTGCTCCGCAAGCTGCTCCTGCACCATCAGTCTCCAAACCGGAGCCGGAAGTGCATAAGACAGTGGATATGTTTGAGGACGATCAGGAACTGAAAGAACAGGCCCGCATCGCCCGTCTCAAGAAAGAAGAAGAAGAGCGGGAAGCCAAGCTAGCCGCCAAAGAAGCGGAAAAACTTCGCAAGCAAAAGGAAAAGGAAGAGAAAGAAAGACGGAAAAGAGAAGCAGGTCCGAGTTGGATTCAACGCAAGATCGATTCGTTGACGAAAGAAATCTTTTCCGACGACGATATGAAGTAACCTTCAGCAGCTTGTTAATCAATATTCATAATTCGTAATTCATAATTCAATCAAGATATGGACGAGATAGTACAATTCGATTTCCCGACAGATTCACCGAAGATCATCAAAGTGATTGGTGTAGGTGGTGGTGGTGGTAACGCTGTAAACCACATGTACCGGGAAGGCATCCATGATGTAACGTTCGTTCTTTGTAACACGGACAACCAGGCATTAGCCGAATCACCTGTCCCGGTGAAACTGCAACTGGGCCGTAGCATCACGCAAGGGCTTGGAGCCGGCAACCGTCCCGAACGGGCACGCGACGCCGCCGAAGAAAGTATAGAAGATATCAGAAACCAGCTGAACGACGGCACCAAGATGGTATTCATCACCGCCGGAATGGGAGGAGGAACCGGAACAGGAGCTGCACCGGTCATCGCCCGCATTGCGAAGGAAATGGATATTCTGACTGTCGGTATCGTCACCATCCCCTTTATCTTCGAAGGAGAAAAGAAAATTATCCAGGCACTGGACGGCGTAGAGCGCATCGCCCAGCATGTTGACGCCTTGCTGGTTATCAACAACGAACGCCTGCGCGAAATATACGCCGACCTTACTTTTATGAACGCCTTCGGCAAAGCCGATGATACTCTTTCCATTGCTGCCAAGAGCATTGCCGAGATTATTACCATGCGGGGTACAGTCAATCTTGACTTTGCCGATGTGAAAACCATCCTGAAAGATGGTGGAGTAGCAATCATGAGTACCGGATTCGGCGAAGGAGAAAATCGTGTGACGAAAGCAATCGACGATGCCCTGCATTCTCCGTTGCTCAACAACAATGATATCTTCAATGCCAAGAAAGTAATGTTGAACGTATCTTTCTGCCCATCGTCGGAACTGATGATGGAGGAAATGAACGAGATACACGAGTTCATGAGCAAATTCCGCGAAGGGGTGGAAGTGATTTGGGGTGTTGCCATCGACAACTCACTGGAAACAAGAGTAAAAATCACCGTATTGGCAACCGGATTCGGTGTGGAAGACGTTCCCGGAATGGACAGCTTGCATGCTGCACGCAGCCAGGAAGAGGAAGAACGTCAACTGCAACTGGAAGAAGAGAAAGAGAAGAACAAAGAACGTATCCGCAAGGCATACGGCGAAAGCGCCAGCAATATCGGAAGCAAGAGCCTCCGCAAACGCCGCCACATCTATCTTTTCAATACGGAAGATCTGGACAACGACGACATCATCGCCATGGTAGAAGATTCTCCCACTTATATGCGTGATAAGACTACTCTTACCAAAATCCGGACGAAAGCCGCTCTGGAAGAGGAAGTAGCCACGGAAGAAGCTACAGATGACAACGGCGTGATTACGTTCTAAACAAAGAACTAAGAACGAAAATTATAAACTCGCAAAATCAGGCTTCAGATCTAATTTTTAATCTTTAATTTTTAACTATAATAGTATGGATTTATTCGATCAAGTCAGCGAAGACATTAAAACCGCAATGAAGGCGAAAGACAAAGTAGCCCTTGAAACTTTGAGAAATATAAAGAAGTTCTTCCTGGAAGCTAAGACTGCCCCGGGAGCTAACGATATATTGACAGATGATGCTGCTCTGAAGATTATCCAGAAACTTGTGAAACAAGGAAAAGATTCTGCTGAAATCTATATCGGACAGGGTCGTCAGGATTTGGCTGACGTAGAATTAGGCCAGGTAGCCGTTATGGAGAAATACCTGCCGAAACAAATGACCGCCGAAGAACTGGAAGCTGCATTGAAGGAAATTATCACTGAAACAGGTGCTACAAGCGGTAAAGATATGGGTAAAGTAATGGGAGTTGCCTCCAAGAAATTAGCAGGACTTGCAGAAGGACGTGCCATTTCTGCAAAAGTGAAAGAACTTTTGGGATAATCCTCCGGGACTTCCACAGAAGTTTTATTTCGATTTTATCTTGCACCCTACACTAACCAGAGTTTATCTATTTGATTAATAGCAGTATAAACCTGTGCAAGATACCGTTGCAGATGCGTGCAAGATGTTTTATCTTACACACATCTGCAACTTTTCTTTAAACATAACATTCACCTCCTTCACCACTCTGAAACATCGATGAATAAAGGGATTTCGGGTGAAGAGCTACCTTTCACATAGGTTTCACCCGATTCACTATACCTTTCTGCCGAATTTTGATTAATAGACTGATTCCAATCTATTAGATATAAACTTATTCTCTATTAATGCCAAACTTCCTTTTCACTAATGGAAAAGATTACTTACATTAAAGGTAATCTATAAATGAAGCTTTTGTTTTTATAAACAAAGCTTTCATTTATAAAATCAAAAGCTTCATTTATATAATTACAACTTGCAATTATAGATTACGATTAATGAAAAACAAGTTTAGAATTATAGTAAAGTAATTTAGGTATTAATAGAAAGGAACTTTTCTCACTATAAATAAGAAAGAGTCTATTAATAGCTGGGAAATAATCAAATTAGATCACATGAACTTAATAAAATAAAAGCACATTTGAAATTAATATGATGTATGATATAGACAGTACTAATATTATTTCCCGAACTAAAATAATCTCCCTATAAAAGAGCATAATATAGAAAATAAAGATTACTTTTACAACGAAACTAAACCACGACAGACAAATGAGAAAGAGTATTGCTATAATTATAACATCTATATTAGTGCTATCAGGATGCAACAAACAACAATCCGTATCTGACAGACTGCTAAATGAAGTAGAAAAAGCCATTGCCATAAATCCTGACAGCGCATCCAACCTACTAAAAAGTATATCATCTCCTGAAAAACTAGACGACAAAGCTTTTGCACGCTGGTGTATGTTATCAGGTAAGATTACAGACGAAATTTTTAATAGCATCCTACCAACTTACCAATTAGAAAGAGCTTATGACTGGTATTCCTCACATGGTAGCCCTGACGAGCAAGTGCAAATTTTGATTTATTTAGGTCGTTCCTATTTTGCTGATGGAGATTATGATAAAGCAATGTCTATTTATACTAATGCGCTGGACATTGCAGGAAAAAACAAGCTCAATAACCTCATTGGATATACCTATGACTATATAGGCGATCTATATCGAGAAAAATTCATGCGAACAGAGGCTATCAAAAGATATGAGATTGCTGCCGAATACTTCAAAAAAGAAAAGAATACAGATAGTTATGCTTGTGCATTAAGAGATATTGGACGTGAATATGCACAAATGGATTCATTATCACATGCTTTAAATATTCTAATTATAGCCGATTCTGTAGCAGCCAATACTAGTAATATTAATGTTACTGCATCAATAAATAACGCCTTAGGCAATATCTATTCTATGCAGAACAAATACGATAAAGCTGAAGAATACCTCCTCAAAGCATTGTTGACGGGAAGAGAAAAAATGCCCGATTATGTAGCATTGATTGACTTATATACGGCATCAAATTCCATTAATAAAGCTAAAGAGTTATTATCCAAGATACCACAGGATACCCCCCAATATACATGTAGCATTAAATATCTATATTATCAAATTTATAACGCAGAAAAAAACTATAAAGAAGCTCTTGCTAATTTAGAAGAATATGTTAACATGTTAGATTCTATCATATATGCGGACAACCAATCCAAAATACTAAATATAGAGTCTAAATATAACCACCTAAAAATCAGCAAAGAAGTAGACAGGTTAAAGATTAAACAACAAAGCTACATTATAATTTCAATTATCAGCATTGTAACGTTACTGTTTATAACGGTAGGATACCTATTATATCGCAAAAAAGCAAAAGAAAAAATTCAAAGACAACGGGATGAATTAAACCAGATAAAAGAAAATTTGCTCTATGTGTCATTAGAATTGGAAAAGAAAAAAAGATTGTCAAACACACTCAAAGAGAAAAATGAGAACTATAATAAAATGCAGGAAGAAATAAATCTTCTAAGTGCCAATTACAAGGAATTACAAAATAAATCTCTAGAGAACTCACCACTATTCAAGGAGCTAACATACCTGGCAAATAAAAATAAACCAAGAAATGATAAGCCATTAATAACAGAAAAACAATGGAAACTTATCACAGATGAAATAACACAGATCTATCCAAGTCTTTATAAATACATATATAGTCTATGTCCGGATTTATCAGAACAAGACTTTCAATATTGCTGTCTTTACATGTATGGGTTCGACACTAACACTGAAGCAAAATTATTAAATATAACAGTTGATTCAGTAAGAAAAAGACGCCTTAGACTTAGAAGAAAACTAGATATCACATTACCGGATAATAATGCTACATTATATGAATACTTAATCGAAAATATACATTAATAATCATGTTTTCAGTAGAAACAATCTATAGCATAAGATAATGTCCACGTAAAAAGCCATAAACAACTGATTATCAAAGTCTGTTTGTCCACGTTCAAAAACGTACTTTACTTGCTTCCCCCCTCATCTCTCCGTAAATTTGCAAAAAACAATTAAAGATATGAGAAAACTAAGTATTACACTATTATTAATTAGTATTTCATTCATGACAATGAAAGCTTACAATCTATCAGAGTATAGATCTAAAGGAAGTATAACTTTTACATCTATATTTGTTAAGGTTGATAATATAGCCTCACGACTAAATGCTAATTTTAAATAATATTTACCAATGGATTGGACAAGCAACCTATCTAATCCATTTCATATTTAACTTATGCTCAAATTAATATCTATTTTGATAACCAATGGAATCGTTTTATTCATGTTAATCAGTTGTCATAATAAAACAAGTAATTCAAGAAATACTGTGAACCTTGATTATGAGAATAGTATCGACTCTCTTAATTCATATAAAATGGATATATCACATTTCATTAATTCCATCGAGCCAGGAGAAACGATTGTAGAAGAAAAACAAATGCAAGGGAAAGAATTTATTACAAGAGAAAATGAGCATATAAAAGTGTGCTTTTTATTAAAAGCCCCCTGCTCAAAAGACGGATTCTTGAAAACAGAAATTACTAATAATACAAACGATACAATTACCTATATTAGTAATACTTTCTTGCGCTATAGAGAAAGTAATAATTCATGGATTCCTTTAGTTTATCCGGATAATTATGTAAAAAATGATCTAGGATATTTAATACCTCCTCATGAAAGCGTCAAAATAAGATTCTTTTTACCTTCTCAAGAAGAATATCCTAAAGGGAAATACAAGCTTCAACTATTATTCCGCAATGCTTCAAAGAGTATTGACTATTATATCGATAAAATATTTGTAAGCACCAAGTCAAACTAAGTTCCTGATAAATCAAAAAATTAAAAAGAAATGAATACAAAAAAAATAGTTGGGATTTTCTTGTTATCCCTTTGTACTATGTGTTTCGTTAATTGTAGTGATGATGACACGCCAGATGATCCGGCAGATACCATCACACTCAATATGCTTAATGAGCATAATGGAAAAACCTATTTAGGTGAATCAAAAACTTATATCAATGAAGCTAATAACTTCGTCACATCTTCTAATTTTATTTCTGACGTAGGAAATGGCGCAGGAGTTGGAGCAGATATTCTACCCTCATTAACCAACCTCACACACGAAGTAGCGGTTACGCCCGGACATATTTATCAAATTTTTGATAAAAATACACTTATAGATTTCCCGTCAGGCAATCACGCTATTCAAGTAGAAGCAAGTTATTATCAAGCCTATGTTGTATCTAAAATAGTAAATAGTGACATGACTATCGGTGCAATTGTAAAATATATATCTGTTTTCCCTAACAATAATGGGTTGCCTGCATATAGGTATGGTATTGGAAGTCTTCACCGTATAGGTGAAACGGTTGAATTAGCATTACCCCAAAATATTGAGTTTTTCTTGAAAGAACATAGCGCAGGGAAAAAAGGATTAAATGTAACATCTGCCAATAACAAATTAAGAATAACCCTAACTAAAGCACCTGACATAGTCAACGGACCTTATGGAACATTTGACCTTTATATCCGTTCAAACAATATCTTTACGGTCGTAGAAGTCTACGTGGAATAAGCAATAAAGACTTTATTATCCGGTAAAACAAAGGGATTATCTCCCATATTACCATATATTTGTAAAAAACATTTAAAAGTATGAGAATCAGTAGACTTTTGCTAATTGTATTATTACTGGCATCTTCGTATGGTTGCTCTGAAGAGGAACCATACGAAGTTGAAAAGAAATCAGTTTCTATATGGGCAGGAGACACATGGCATGTCATTATAGAAACAGACTTAACAGAGTACAACTATAGGTTAGAATCAGAAAATCAAGAAATTGCGACTGCTATTCTTGACGAAATGAGCGTATGCATCACTACCTACAAAAGTGGAAGCACCATGATACGACTTATCGATACTGACAATAATAAGATAGCATGTGAAATCTCCGTATATGTCAAATACTTCAACAGTCCGGAAATTGTCAATTGGGGAATTCCGCTAAAAGGTAACCCTGATTATCCGGGAGTAATAATAAAAGCAGTGGATCTAAGAATCCCCCCAGAAATAGAAATTGAGTTACGAGAAAAAGATAAACCATTCATTGGTGCTACTTATACATTCAATCAGGAAACCAAAAAGTTTACAATGAAAACTGATTCGGGAATATTCAGAGAAGGCACATACGAATGGAATATTACCTTTTTAACCTTAATGTATGACGATAAAGCAGAGAAGTTCGGTTTTAAATTTGCTACAGGAATATCATTGGGATACGGATATATCCTACAGAGTGATAAAACAGCAGAATATCAGCAACGATATCCTGACGCCGGTATCACAGAAGTAAAAGTTAATTATATTTGGAAAGATAATGGAATAATCCAATTAGGAGGACTTACATTTTAATTAAATTGAGAAAAGGAGGTTATTAACAAACGAAGATTGCCCTTTCATCGTTTATCATGAAATCTATATCCAAGCCCCAGCATTAGATTGTTGGGGTCTTTAAATTTGCTCAACTGATACCCCACGTGCAAAAACAAATGGCGTGTGACGTAAGTCTTGAGAGCCAGAATTTGGTAGAACCCTTTCATATCACCACCGCTGTATATCAGGTTCCGACCGACGCCGACATTGATAGAGAAAACAGGCATCACCAGTTCTGCCCGAAGAGATAACCCCATGGCAAATTGCTTACGGAAAGGAGGACGATGAAACTTCAAATCGCCCGAGTAAAACTTGCCCACTCTATACTCCTTAAGATTGGCACTCTCATCATATTGCGCATCCGCAGAAAGCCCTGCCCGAAAATAGTTGTTGAAATTATACATCGGGGCGAAATTGATGCCCGCCACACCGAACAAACCGGGAATCATACTCGACACATCGTCTCCAACCAGTCCCCTTTTGCGGGTAGCTCCGTAGATCACCAGGTCATAGCTGACGTGAGGCTTTATAAAGAGCCGTCTAGGAGTGATGGGACCGGGCGCCTCATCCGCGTCCAAAGTGCGTACGATGCCGATTCTTCCTCCAATAACATTAAGACCGCCATTAGGATAATGCGTGTTTCCATTGGAAAAATGGGTGAGATCTACACCTGCCGCCAATTTCCAGTACTTGTGAACTTGCCAGTTCAGCAAAAAGCCGAGATTGATGTACGCATTGATCTTGGAGCCAATCAGTACGTTTTGCGGATTGGATAGTTCGTCATATTTTTTCCAGCCAAAAGAAGCTCCAAAGTTCCATTCGTAATCGAGCGACAGACGGGGCGACAGTTGCGCGATACGTGACCCTTGAAAAGCGTATACCGACACCGGATTTCCCAATTCAACGGGACTAAAGAAGGTATGGTAGGAAACGCCAATGCCCTGATAGGTATGAGGAAAGAGCCTGCCGAGATTGGATTCTTTGCTAAATCTGAAAGCGTACTTGAGATGGAAAGAAAGCGATTGGTCGATTTTCTTTTGCTGCATATTGTCTCCTTGCAGAAAACTATGGGTGGAGACGATATAGCCCGGACGAATGTCAAAGCCAAGCTGATGGCGGATCAGGGAATGGCTGACGCTGTCGTTCCGTTGTCCGATGATTGTCTGGGCTTCCAGATTTGCGTTGATTGCCGGATATACCAGAAGGCAAAAGAGGCACAGCAACCGTATGGCGTTCCTATTTCTAATCATTGATATGCTAGTTGTTGAAAGGTATATCCTTGTGTGTTATATAATATTTTACAGGCATTTCGCTATGCAACGTGCCGGTTACGATTCGTTGTTTCTTGGTTTTGGAGTGAGAAACATAGAGGGTATATCTCGTTTCCAACCAATCATACATCATCGATAAGGTGTAGTATCGAGAAGTCCGAGGAGGAATTATGTCTTTGTTCTGTTCCGTACTAGGGTAAGGCAACATTTGTTGCTCAGAAATGAATGGCGCGCGTTTGCCGTTCATCACTAAATATCCGTCTTTCATACTTGGTATTTCCACTGTCAGACCGGCTTCGCCCAGTAATTGAAAAGCTTCGGGCACATCGCTTTTGAACCTCATAAAATGGTAAAAAGACTCGAAAGGAAAAAACGTGTATGTAGACGAAAAATCTGTTAAGTTATGAAAGGAGACGCCTTCTTTTTTCTCTATCTTGTTTTCCGGATCGTAAGAATATGCATTCAAAGAATAAATGATACTATCCATCACATATCTGTCTCCCGGAGAAATCTCGACGTGTATCTCCTGCCACTCATATTCGTTGCTTGCCGTGAGCAGGAATTGAAAAGGAGCGGAAAGGGCATTCTCGCCCACCGTTATCTTCACTTCTTCGGGATGAACACGTTCAATGGTGAAATCAATCATCTCTCCGGTGCACACAATCTTTCCCAATCCGTTCAGCGATGGACCTTGGTCATTTGTTACCAAGCGATTGTCCGCATCATATACTTTATATTGAACGGGAAGACTAGAAGCTGTATACATTGCTAACCAATCCCAATTGGCAGCTGCAAATTGAATAGTGGCAACATCCCCGTTCCCGTCCAGCGCCAGTTCGGAATCGGAAGGACGGAAGTCGTCGACAAATACGTCTCCGTTACAACCATAAAACTCCCCCAGGATGAGAAGACAGACCGTCAGGTATAGGAATCTTTTCATATTGTTTTCTCTCTTGTTCATTCTCTTTTGTTCTCTACGGACAAAAGTAACATATATTTTCAGGAACAGCATACAAACCCGCATTAAGAAGTGTTATTATCACCTGATTAATTGCCGCATACAGTGGCGGACGCTAAAACACTGCTAAAACAATATATGGCAAGTAAATGGACTCGACACGACAAGGGAACGACAGAATTGAAAAGCACCGCACTCGTGTTTCAAGAATGAAAACTAGCTAGAGCAGTTGAATGGAGAAAAGTTACTAATTAATCAAACAGTTCTTTCAATACCTCCAGTGATTTCAATGCCGGGAAGTCAGGCAGATGCAAACGATAATAATCATTCATAATCGTCAGGCAACGAGTACGCTCCGCACGGCTCATACCAAAAAGATGCATGGTCTCATAGTTCATGCGCATCAACTGACGGAGACGGACGGCCTCTTCAGGATTGATATAAGAAGAATGTAATTGGGGACGAATGGAAGTGAAACAGGCATTCAATAAATCGAAGTAATCGCCGGTATGATAATCTTCCAGGTTCGGGTAAAGCCCCAGAAAACGCGAAAGACGCATCAGAAAAACCAGATGAAAATTGGCAAATCCCTCTCCACACTCGTCCAGCCAAATGATAGAATGTTGCAGATAGGCAAACAACGGACGGTTCTCTGCCTCCTCCCGGATAGCCCTGTAAAGAAACTCCGACAGGAAAAGTGCCATCGAAGACTTATACGGATCATAAGGTATGGAAGAAAATGGATAAAAGGATTTCGCTTCCTTCACACGATAAAGTGTCGCATTAGGCCGATAATCAGCCTCGAACTCGATAAAAGATAACGGCTGGAAAAGTACGGATTTCACAGCCGCTTTTCGCGAACGAGGCACTGTTACAAGAAAAGAAGCTCTGCCGGACAACTCCGTATACATATCTACAATGATAGAAGTATCATTGTATTTCAACGTATGAAGAACTATTCCTTTCGTTTTCTGCAGCATAACTGAATAACCTCATTTCCAAATCCGAAGCAAAGCTACAAAAAATATAAGGTAATCGGAGAGATTTTAAAGGCATTAACAACAAAAAAGATAACTACTTTTGTTATAGTCCCTGAATAACAAGTAAAGATAAACAAGCTTATGAAACGAAAAAGTAATAAAAACGGATTTACCGGATGCGCCAAAGCATACATCCGGAATTTACAGGAAGAAGGTCGTTATTCGACAGCACATGTGTATAAGAATGCAATTCTGTCATTCACAAGGTTCTGTGGTACTCCCAGCATAACTTTCGGGCAGATCACTCGCGATAGTTTGAGACGATACGGACAGTACCTCCACGAACATGGGTTGAAGCCAAACACAGTTTCGACCTATATGCGTATGTTGCGCAGCATCTATAATCGTGGTGTAGAAGCAGGGGTAGCCCGCTTTATCCCCCGGCTGTTTCGTGACGTATACACTGGCGTAGATGTACGACAGAAAAAGGCGCTCCCGGTCAGCGAACTGCATACACTTCTCTACAAAGCCCCTCAATCCCAACACTTAATCCGTACGCAAGCTATCGCACGGTTGATGTTCCAATTCTGCGGTATGCCGTTCTCTGATTTCGCACATTTAGAGAAATCGGCATTGGAAGACGGAATCCTTAGATACAATCGTATAAAAACAGGCACACCAATAAGTCTTGAAATCCTGGACACCTCCAAGAAAGAGATAAACAAGCTGCGTAACAGCAATCCACCGAGAGAAGATTGCCCAGACTACCTATTTAATATAATGAGAGGAGATAAGAGACGAAAAGAAGAAGGCATATATAAGGAATATCAGTCAGCCCTCCGCCGATTCAACAATCAATTAAAAAGCCTGTCAAGAGAACTAAACCTAAAATCACCTGTCAGTTCATATACCATCCGGCATTCTTGGGCAACAAATGCCAAATACCAGGGAATCCCTATTGAAATGATCAGTGAATCACTAGGACATAAATCTATAAAAACCACACAAACTTATCTGAAAGGTTTTGGTTTGAAGAAAAGAACAGAAGCCAATCAATTGAATTGTTTTTACGTAGAATCTTACAACACAAGTCATCAATAATACATAAACAACTATCTATCAGCAATCTGCCTTATCCATTACTTCTTAGGTAACGGATATAAATACTGCACAAAGATATATAAAAAGAGTATTACATTCCAAATTAATTATACATTATTTTATTCAACTTCTTTCGAAGAATAAAATAAGATATGAGAACACGAATCACTTTTAGTTCATGTTCCAACTATCTATTGCCAATCATCGGACCACTTTTTTCTGTCCGAAAGCTTCCAGAGACATATATCAATAAAAGACCACCGTCTTTTTTACTTTTCCCCCATGTGTTCCTGTCATTAAACAGGAGTTCCGTTACCTAAGAAGTAACAGATACACATAAACAAATAATTATGACACACAAACCCAATATCAGCAAAAATGAAAGGTCTGCTGCCAGCAACAGGTGGAGACATGCAGCAAACATTAAACATGGGCTAGCCATCATTGCCTTTGTTGCATGTATTCTGCCTGCTTCGAACCTTTGCGGACAAAATATAGCCATTAAAAGCAATCTGCTTTACGATCTAACCACTACTCTCAATATGGGAGGAGAAGTGCGATGTGACGATACGCATACCATCAGCCTTTCCCTCAATTACAACCCCTGGAACTTCGGAGGGAACAAAAAGATGAAGCATTTCCTGTTGCAGCCAGAATACCGTAAATGGTTTAATGAAGTATTCACAGGAAGTTTTATCGGCTTTCAGCTACACTATGCTTTGTTCAATTTTGGAGGAATGCTCCCCTGGGGATTCAACAATGGGAAAATGCTGGGTATTGAGAACAGGCAGATTGCTCACAACAGATATCAAGGCAATCTGGCGGGTTTCGGCATTTCCTACGGTTATCAATGGATAATCAGCCCTCAATGGAATCTGGAAGCAGGAATCTCACTCGGATATGCACACCTTAATTATAAACGCTACGGACAGTCTGAAGGTGCAGCCCTATTGGAAAAATCAAGCTGCAACTACTGGGGACCTACACAAGCAGGGATATCAATCATATATTTCATCCGATAAATCAACCTAATAATAACCACATAAAATGAAAACGAAAGCATTCATATTTTTCAGCTTATTGATATGCAATCTACTCCCGGCACAAAACATTAAACTGGATATTACTCCACACTTTCTCGGAGTGCGGGCAGATTCATTACTTCTCTCCATGGATGTATCGGTAGAGATAGAAAATATGGAGTCTAAAAATGCCGTCAGACTAACGCCCGTCTTAACCGGACAGGAAAGAAAAATCTTACTACCTTCCATCTTATTAAACGGCAAACAAAAACAAAAATTATATCTGCGTAACCAGATATTACGAAAAAAAAGCGAGCATAAGGAAGAGAACGCAACCTACCTCGTTGCCGGTATCGACGAAAGTCATTCCCGCACCATCGCTTACCGAACTTCGTTGCCCGCAGAAGATTGGATGAACCACGCAACTCTCCTCCTTCGGAGAACAATCATCCGTCCTGAAGGTGAACAAGCGTTGAAAGATACTTTACTCATTACATCTCAACCTGCTGCACTCCCATCCTCCCAAAAGAATCCGGACGAGGTTACGTCAACAGCAGAAAACACGTCTCCAGCTGATATGACAACCACAAAAATGAAATATAAAGGTTCGTATGTTTCCCCGGCTACGGATGATGTAGATATACGAAACCAGAAAGAGTTGAATTTTAATCTTGAAGAAGCTAAGATTATGGCTGATGTCAATCCACAAATGTTGTCGCTCCGCGAACTCTATACCGTAGCTCTGTCGTATGCAGATAACAAAGCTAAGTTTTACCAAATTATTAACATCAGTGTCAAACTGTATCCTGTACACCCCATCGCCAACCTAAACGCTGCCGCTGCTGCCATCGAACAAGGAGACACTCAATCAATAAGCAAGTTTTTATCGATGGCTCCTCATGACAGCCTTGCTTACAAGAATTGTCGGGGTGTATATGAGCTGATGACTGGAAACACATACGAAGGTATTCGCATGTTAAAGGCTGCTAAGACAGAAGGTTCCGAAGAAGCTTCTTACAATCTGAATGTATTTTTTGAAAATAATAAACGTCCTTAACAAACAGACACAATGAAATATTTCTTACTCTTATTCCTATTCTTATCAGTTGGTTGGCTCCACTGTCGCTCACAGAGAGTAGCAGTCAGCGTGAATGCGCTTCCGGCAATAGATGGGGCTTTCGAAGCCGGAGTCTCCTATGCCATAGGAAATAAAAGTACAGTTGAACTGACCGGCAGTCTGCGACCATGGAAACGGGAAGAGAAATATGTGAACCGCTATTGGCTGATACAGCCAGAATATAAATATTGGACTTGCCAGAAGTTTAACGGCTTTTTCTGGGGTGCTTACCTCAATGGGGCACAATTCAATATCGGAGGGAAAAAACTGCCTTTCGGTATATTCGCCGGGTTGAAAAAATACAGATATGAAGGATGGCTGGCAGGTGGAGGTATCAGTGCCGGATATCACTGGATGCTGGATAATCATTGGAATATAGAAACAAGTCTGGGAGTAGGATACGATTTTATCCGCTACAAGCAGTACAACTGCGTCAAGGAATGCGCCGGATTACGAGACAAAGGTGATTATCATTACATAGGGCCTAGTAAGGCTTCAATAAGTTTAGTTTATCTATTTTAAAATAAAACAGGATGAAAAGTTTATGGAAAGTCTGGTTCTCCAGAAGAAGAAGTATCTACATACGAATAGCACGTCAATGCCATTCTACCCCATGGAGAGTATATTATCTAGGGCATGGAGGCATCAGCAGATCAATAAAGGACATAAAGATATTGAAAGCATTGCAACAGCAAGGAATCATCTCACGAATTTATCCATGGTGAGTTATGATTGCTTTTGTTACAGATAAGAAGTCATTTAGTTATAAAATTATGAAAACAGGAGGAACTTTTATCATTGCAGCCATCTTATTTCTTTCTCTTCAGGCACAGACACCTGTAACAGGAGATGATGGCACTGTTCGAGCCACTTCCTCCAGCCTGCACAAGGCCGGGAAAGAATTACTGGTTTCTATTGAAATAGAAATCACCCGTGACTTCCTGCCCAATGAATCAATGACATTGGTACCTGTTGTCAGTGACAGTTTGGAACACCGGTTGGAATTACCAGCTATCTATATCAACAGCCGAAAACAACACATCATATTTTTGCGCGAAGCTGGCAAGAAGGAAAAAGAAGCCGAAGCATTGCAAAGAAAAAACGGAAGTCGGCAGACAATGCATTATCTGCAATCTGTACCTTTCGAAAGTTGGATGAATCATGCCACTCTCTCACTCGTTGAGAAAAGCTGTGGCTGTGGGATTCCGGGTGAAGAAAATCTCACTTGTATCGCCCGTTTACACCCACAGCCAACCCCTATTCCACAACTCGTATTCTTGACTCCCCAAGTGGAAACCTCGAAAATCAGAGAAGAAAAAGGGTGCGCGTTTATTGATTTTCCTGTCAATGTGACTGCTATATACGAAACGTACAGCAACAATACAGTAGAACTGAATAAAATTATTGAAACAATCAACACCATTAAAAATGACACCAACGTTACCATCACACACATCAGCATTCACGGCTACGCTTCACCCGACGGACCTTACCGACTCAATGAGAAGTTGGCCCGTGAACGTACTCAATCTGTGAAAGAGTATGTAAATCAGCTATATGCATTCGACGGAGCGCATATCCAGACAGACTATACTCCTGAAGATTGGGAAGGATTTGAAGCTCTTCTCTGTGATACGACTTTTCAAGAGAAAGAAGCGATAATAAAAACCATAACAAGCGACATTCACCCCGATAGCAAGGAGAGAAAGCTAAAAAAGCACTTCCCTGCATTCTACGATTTTGTCCTGAAGCATTGGTTTACTCTACTTAGACATTCCGACTACACTATTGAGTATCGTGTACGCCCGTTTACTCTTGCAGAATCCCGGAAAGTCTTTACTACAAACCCTAAAAATTTGAGTCTTGAAGAAATGTTTCGTCTCGCACTTGCCAGTACACCTGGAAGCGAAACTTATAATCAGATTTTCATGACTGCCGTACAACTATTTCCCGATAATCCCACAGCCAACCTGAATGCCGCCTGCATAGCCTTGATGCAAAGAGACGTCCAAACAGCTGCCACTTATTTGGAAAAAGCTCCGAAAGTACCGGAAACAATATTAGCAAAAGGAGTTCTATGCTTTCTTAAAAACAACTATGAAGAAGCAGAGTACTTATTCAGACAAGCTCAAAAAGCAGGACTATCACAAGCGGATAATAATCTGCAATTAGTCCGTGCACTAAAATAAACACTCATTAAAACCAAATGTAAAATGAAAAGATTCAGTAAATTAATGTCACTGCTTTTATTCGCAGCAGTCACACAGTACAGTTGCATCAATGATGCAGATGTTGTCATCGCCGATGATACTCATTCAGAGTCAAATGGCAATCTCGCCTTGTTCTTCGAGATTCCAAACGTTGCTACCAGTCGAAGTGCCGAATCGTCCGGCGTTACCACCGAAGGTTCTAAAGAAGAATATGCAGTAAAGAGTCTCACTGTTTATCTATTTGACTCGACCACAAAAACGCTCAAAGATCAACAGGAACTGAAGAACATCAACCGGACAGTTACGAGCGGTCAAAACATACAGTACACCGCCGACAAAATCACTGTAAATCCGGGAACTTATAACATCTTTGCCATAGCTAACGGAAAAGCAATCACAGGAAATATCAGCACACAAGAGGCTTTTCTGAATGCAGTTGATGCCGTAACTTACAGTGCAGGAAAAATTCCAAGCGTACCCGAAAACGGTTTCGTTATGACCAATCGTGGAGCTGCCAATCTGAACGTTGAAGTGAAAAAACCTACAGACTCCGATAAAGTGACTAGTGTATCCATCGGTCTTGAACGCGTGGTTGCCAAAGTTGAACTGACTCAAACACAAGAAACTTTCCCACTAACAGACCCATCCGGAAAGACCTACTGTACAATCAAACTGAACAATTTTAGAATGTTGAACTTGGCAACCCAGTTTTATACTTTCCGCCATACAGCAGTACTGAACAGTTTTCAGGAACCAGACTCATATACTGATGAAAACTTCGGTGATATCAACGACAACAATGGTTATGTTATCGATCCTTATTTCTTCAAGAAAACAGTGGAGAACGCCGGGGACTTTACAAACGCCGACGGTTTCTTTGCACAAGCTCTAGTACAGTTGGATATCAACGACGGCAACTGGGCAGGCATGGCTCAAGCTAACAGCTGGTCACATATCTACTGCCTGGAAAACTGTATGTTCCTTGACGCCCAACTGAATGCATACAGCACGGGAGTTATGTTCAAAGCCAACATGGATATTGCCCCCGACCACGTTTTCAATGAAAATGGCGATGTAGTTAGCAATCAGTCCAACTGGCCGACTAATATGTTCTACTTCAATTACAACTTTTATACCAGCGTAGATGCAATCCGTAAACTAGTCCTTAATAATTTGCCGGACGATGTCACTGACAACTCGACAACAGAAGAGCTAGCTCGATATAGTATCAAACGTTTCAAGAAAACGGAAAACTACTCTTGTTATTACAATTACTGGATCAAACACCTTGATAATAATTCTCCGGAAATGGGTGTCATGGAATTCGGTATCGTACGCAACAATATATACAGATTGTCAGTCAACAAAATTGCAGGACTCGGTAGCGGCGAACCTTTCATCGACCCGGATCAGCCGGATGAATATAAAGCCGAACTAGACATCAATTTCAATGTTTTTCCGTGGGCCGTACGTAATCAAGATGTAGAACTTGAATAAGTATTGGCCACCCGAACTAAATTTATTATAAATGCGTCCATTTTTACTCTATATTATCAGTGCCATCGCCTTGTTCTCATCCTGCAACTGGGTGAACGACGACTTGTCAGACTGCCCTTCCGGGACTTGGCTGAAAATCTCGTATACCTATAATATACTAGATGTGGACGCTGCCTCCACACAAGTAAGCGACATTACCATCCTTGCTTTCGACAAGGATGATAAATATGTGGATCGAGTGGACGTAGACAGCATTACATTACATCAAGGCTACTGTATGGTAAGAGTACCGTTTCCCGAAGGAACTTATCGTTTGCTTATATGGGGAGGGACATCCAACCACATGTACCAGCTCCCTAATCTCAAAGCTGGACAAACGGAACGAAGGTCCCTGAATATATCATTGGCATGCGATAATAAGAATCAGTCGAACAAGAAACTGAATGCACTCTTTTACAGTAGCCTTGAAAATATTACTATTAGTCAAAAATATCAGGTTATTACCGCCAATTTAGTGAAAGATACTAATTATTTCTCATGCATTCTTCAAGATGAAGCAAATGCCCCTCTAAGCCAAGAGGACTTTTCCTTTACTCTGGAATCTGCCAACGGAATAATAGACTACACAAACACACCGGTCGGTACAACTCCAGTCTACTATCTTCCATACCAGAAGGAAGTGGCTGTAATGTCCGAGCAAACTCCGGTCATCCATGCGAGATTAAATACATTACGTATCATGAAAGGAGATCAGACAACCTTATCGATCAAACATATACCAAGCGGCCAGAACATTCTTCGTCTCCCACTCACTCAATATCTGTTGTTATCCAAAATCTACAATGATATAGGTGAAATGAGTGACCAGGAGTATCTCGACCGTCAGGACTCATATACGCTTTTGTTCTTTATCCAGCCATCAGATACCGGAATTCCGCATATATGCCCAAGAATGCAAGTTAACGGATGGATTATACGCCTGAACAACTCCGAACTGGAGTCTTAAAAACGTGTGACGAAATAGTATGTGAACAATATTTAGGTGAGATGTATTTACAAAGGCTACTGCGAAGTACCCTAGTGGGCTCTTTTGCCCTCTGCTCATGTAATGTTTCCCACTACATGTAGCGTCTTAATAAAACGGTTTTTCAAAGAAAATATCGTTTTATTAAAATTGTTTGTTTTGTTTGTGTTTAGTGCATTCTGTCCAAGCGAGGAGAGAATGCACTTTTTTTGTTACAAGAGAAATCACAAAAATAAGCAGCCTTTTTATTCCACTATAATATAATAAGGTATATGGAAGAGAACACCTTCCAGTTTTTTTTCACTGATAAGATTTTTTTATAAAAACTGAAACCGTCTATTTTATTGAATATCAGCATAAAAGAATGGTCACTTTGAAAAAAACACATATTCAATGAAAAAATTCCTATAAATCATTTGCCAGTTTCAAAAAAGTTCCTACCTTTGCATCCGCAATCGAGAAACAAACACAGATTCGAGAAAGCAAAATGCAGAAATGCAACAAAGGATGGCCCGTTCGTCTATCGGTTAGGACGCAAGATTTTCATTCTTGAAAGGGGGGTTCGATTCCCCCACGGGCTACAAGTTAAAAGAATAAAGAACTAAAAAAATAGATTAGTCGAGATGGCAAATCATAAATCATCACTGAAAAGAATCAGACAAGAAGAGACAAGAAGACTTCACAACAGATATTATGGCAAAACCATGAGAAATGCTGTTAGAAAGCTTCGTGCAACTACTGATAAAGCAGAAGCAGTTGCAATGTACCCAGGCATTACAAAGATGTTGGATAAGTTGGCTAAAGTGAACATCATTCACAAAAACAAAGCTAGCAATCTGAAATCTAAGTTGGCTCTTTACATCAACAAGCTCGCTTAATAATAAGAATTTAACAATTCTATATAGCATCCAGGCTGAACTTTTAAGTTCGGCCTTTCTTGTTTATAACCAACTGAATATCAAACTTATCAAGAAAGCGGAGAATCAACCCGCATTCTTTATTTTTCACTGATTATTCTTCGCCAAGTCGACAATTTTCACTATATTTGCTCTGTTATTAAAGTTAGAAAGGCAATTATGAGCGAAGAACAAATCACTCCCAATAACGGGTCTTATTCTGCGGATAGCATCCAGGTATTGGAAGGTCTTGAAGCAGTAAGAAAACGCCCTGCGATGTACATTGGTGACATCAGCGTCAAGGGACTTCACCATTTGGTATACGAAATCGTTGACAACTCTATCGACGAAGCATTGGCCGGTTATTGCGACCACATCGAAGTAACAATCAACGAAGACAATTCAATCACAGTACAGGACAACGGACGCGGTATTCCGGTGGACTATCACGAGAAAGAAAAGAAGTCGGCACTGGAAGTTGCCATGACCGTACTGCATGCCGGAGGTAAATTCGACAAGGGTTCTTACAAGGTATCCGGAGGTTTGCACGGTGTAGGTATGTCTTGCGTAAACGCGCTGTCTACCCACATGACTACGCAAGTATTCCGCGATGGTAAAATCTATCAGCAGGAGTATGAGATCGGTAAACCGCTTTACTCTGTAAAAGAAGTCGGTACAGCCGACATCACTGGAACCCGCCAACAATTCTGGCCGGATAATACCATCTTTACAGAAACGGTATACGATTACAAGATTCTGGCTTCACGTCTGCGCGAATTGGCTTATCTGAACGCTGGTCTCCGCATCACCCTGACGGACCGTCGGGTTGTGAACGAGGACGGAAGCTTCAAGGGTGAGCAGTTTTATTCAGAAGAAGGTTTGAGAGAGTTTGTACGTTTTATCGAGTCTTCACGCGAGCACTTGATTAACGACGTTATCTATCTGAACTCGGAAAAACAGGGAATTCCTATTGAAGTGGCTATCATGTACAATACCGGATTCTCCGAAAACGTTCACTCATACGTTAACAATATCAACACTATCGAAGGTGGTACACACTTGGCAGGTTTCCGCCGTGCGCTGACCCGTACGTTGAAGAAATACGCCGAAGACAGCAAGATGCTGGAAAAGGTGAAGGTTGAAATCTCGGGAGATGACTTCCGTGAAGGTTTGACTGCCGTTATTTCTGTAAAAGTAGCTGAACCACAGTTTGAAGGACAGACTAAAACGAAGTTGGGTAACAACGAAGTGATGGGTGCTGTTGACCAAGCAGTGGGTGAAGTATTGGCATATTATCTGGAAGAACATCCGAAGGAAGCAAAAACGATTGTAGACAAGGTGATTCTCGCGGCTACCGCACGTCACGCAGCAAGAAAAGCCCGTGAAATGGTACAACGCAAATCGCCGATGTCGGGTGGTGGTCTGCCGGGTAAATTAGCCGACTGTTCGGATAAGGATCCTTCAAAATGTGAATTATTCCTTGTCGAGGGAGATTCGGCAGGTGGTACTGCCAAGCAGGGACGTAACCGTATGTTCCAGGCTATCCTCCCATTACGCGGTAAGATTCTGAATGTGGAAAAAGCCATGTATCACAAGGCTTTGGAAAGTGATGAAATCCGCAATATCTACACAGCTCTCGGTGTAACTATCGGAACTGACGAAGACAGCAAGGAAGCCAACATACAGAAGCTGCGCTATCATAAGATTATCATCATGACCGATGCCGACGTCGATGGTTCTCACATCGACACACTGATTATGACATTCTTCTTCCGCTATATGCCACAGATTATCCAGAATGGCTATTTGTACATCGCTACTCCCCCGCTCTACCTCTGCAAAAAAGGTAAAGTAGAAGAGTATTGCTGGACAGATGCACAGCGCCAGAAGTTTATTGACACTTACGGTGGCGGTTCGGAAAATGCAATTCATACACAGCGCTACAAAGGTTTGGGTGAAATGAACGCCCAGCAATTGTGGGAAACAACCATGGACCCCGAAAACCGTATGCTGAAACAAGTAAATATTGACAACGCCGCAGAAGCTGATTATATCTTCTCTATGTTGATGGGTGAAGATGTAGGGCCACGCCGCGAGTTTATTGAAGAGAATGCAACGTATGCAAATATCGATACATAATTAAATAATTACGTTTTATAAACCAACCTCACATCTTACAACGAGGAAACGCCGATGGCGAAGGAACATCCTTCGATCGGTGTTTTTCTTTTGCCCAAAGGGGCTTTCATATTCAAATCGATCAACCGTCCATCTCTTAATAAAACCTAACAGCAGAAACGTTTTCCATACAAAATCACTATCTTGCATAAAAAGCAAAGAAAACATAACTATGAAAATGAAAACTACTGTTCCTAATCCGTTATTTGCAAAGATCAGGTTGTTTCTTATTGTATTGACTTCCTGCGTAATCGCCACTTGTATTTTCTTGATTATTATTCATCCGGAAGTATGGATGATACCGGCATGCGGAATTATTATCGCATTGTGTATTTTACTATATCAGGTATATTGCATACGCAAGAACCGGAAGAGAATTTAAATGTACTGTTGCTTTTTCAGTTCTTCGGCAACAGTGACCAGCTCTTTGTACCATTCTTCACCGAACTTACGGATTAAAGGCTCTTTCAAAAACTGATATACGGGAAGATTCTCTTTTTTTCCCAGCAAAACCGCTGCTTTGCATACGTCCCAACGATTATAATTCACCGCTTTATAAGGTCCGTAATCTCCAATCCGGATAGGATAAAGATGGCAGGACACCGGTTTATAGAAGGCAGTCTTTCCCTCTCGATAGGCCTTTTCGATCGCGCAATAGCAGCAACCATTCTCATCATAACAAGTAAACACACAGTCCTTATTATTGACAATAGAAGTCACCAAATCACCTTCCTGATCCGTATATACCACCCCTTGCTTTTCAATCACCGCACGTGCTTCCGAAGCCAGTTCGTCCCAGATAACCGGCAAAACCTCTTCCAGCTCCATCACCTCATCCAGCTCTACCGGAGCACCGGCATCACCTTCAATGCAACAAGCGCCCTTGCAGGCACCCAGATCGCAAAGAAACTTCTCCTGAAATACATCAAGAGACACTACTACATCACCTATTTGTATCATTTTAAACCTTATGTGAGACAAAAAGGGCGGAGTTCTACTCCGCCCTCCCAATTATAGAAATTTAAATTACTTAATCAAAACGTTTCCGTCCATTTCAGCCGGAGCAGCCAGACCCATAATCTTGAGAATAGTCGGAGCAACATCTGCCAGACGACCGTTTTCTACTTTCGCAGTTTTGTTCTCTGTTACATAAACACAAGGAACAGGGTTCAAAGAGTGAGCAGTGTTCGGAGTACCGTCTTCGTTCAAAGCGTGGTCAGCATTACCATGATCGGCAATGATAATTGCTTCGTAATCCTGTGCTTTGGCAGCTTCGATTACATCTTTCACGCAAGCATCTACAGCAATAACAGCTTTCTCGATTGCTTCATAAATACCGGTATGACCTACCATGTCACCATTAGCGAAGTTCACTACGATGAAATCATATTTGTTCTCGTTGATGGCAGCCACCAATTTGTCTTTTACTTCGAAAGCACTCATTTCCGGCTTCAAGTCGTAAGTAGCCACTTTGGGAGAAGGAACAAGGATACGATCTTCTTTATCAAACGGAGTTTCACGTCCACCATTGAAGAAGAATGTTACGTGCGCATACTTTTCTGTTTCAGCGATATGAAGTTGGCTCAAGCCTTTAGAAGCAAGATATTCGCCTAATGTATTAGATACATTATCTTTGTCGAACAGGATATGAACGCCCTTGAAAGAAGCATCGTACGGAGTCATACAGTAATATTGCAGCCCTGGGATGGTGTGCATACCTGCTTCCGGCATATCTTGTTGAGTCAATACAACAGTCAACTCTTTGGCACGGTCATTACGGTAATTGAAGAAGATAACTACATCACCTTCTTTGATTGTTCCGTCGCAGTTGGCATTCACAATCGGTTTGATGAATTCATCTGTAACACCTGCATTATAAGACTCCTGCATAGCCTGAACCATATCGGTAGCTTTCTCACCTATGCCGTTTACAAGCAGGTCATAAGCTTCTTTTACACGTTCCCAACGTTTGTCACGGTCCATAGCGTAATAACGGCCGATGATAGAAGCAATCTTGCCTGCTGATTTCTCACAGTGTGCAGAAAGTTCTTCGATAAAGCCTTTACCACTCTTCGGGTCAGTGTCACGACCATCCATGAAGCAATGGATAAATGTATTGTCAATATTATATTCTTTAGCGATATCGCAAAGTTTGAAGAGATGAACGAGTGAGCTGTGTACGCCACCGTTAGAAGTCAGCCCCATAAAGTGAACACTCTTTCCGTTTTCTTTTGCATAAGAGAAAGCAGAAACGACTTCAGGATTTTTCAGGATGCTATTGTCAGCACATGCACGATTGATTTTTACCAAATCCTGATAAACTACGCGTCCGGCACCGATATTCAAGTGACCTACTTCCGAGTTACCCATCTGCCCGTCGGGCAAACCTACGTTTTCACCGCTTGCCTGAAGTTGAGAGTGAGGATAAGTAGTCATCAGATAATCCCAGTAAGGAGTGGGAGTGTTGAAGATTACGTCATCTTTCTTTTGGTCACCTAATCCCCAACCATCGAGGATCATTAAAAGGGCTTTCTTACTCATAATATTTCAATATTTAAATTATCACTCTGATTTTCGGGCGCAAAGGTACAAAAAAGATGGTTACGTAAACGTTTAATCTATGTTAAGTTACAGGGCAGAAGTGCACCAGGCTATGAATATTTTTCTTACTTTGTAAAATTACTTTCAATATGTTGATCGAAAAACTATTATTATGAAAACAACTTTATTTTGTATCTTACTTTTGTTATCGGGTATAGTATCCGCACAAACAATCGACCATCCTCCTTTCAAAGCCCGATCAGGAAGTATTTCCAACATCACCCGCATAGAGCGCACTCCCGAGAACACAAGAGTATATATTCATGCTATCTTCCGCCCGCACTGGTGGATCATGGAGGATGGAGATACCTATCTGGAAGATGCCGCAACCGGCAAGAAATATCTGTTCAAAAGTGCTGAAGGTATCGAACTCAAAAAAGAAGTCTATATGCCGGATTCAGGAACAATGGATTATGTGCTGGTTTTCGAGCCGTTACCGTCAGAAACACAGACCATTCATTTTCTCAATCCTACTGATCCCGAAGGCAATATTTATGACATATCGCTAGTCCTGCAAAAGAAGAAAGATTCTTCTCCACTAGCCACCATCAAATGCAATTGGTTCAAGACAGACGGTTCCGGTTCATGGGAATATGGAGTTTACGACTCCATCAGCATTCTGAATAACCGGATATACATCAATGAAAATATCCGAAAAAAGGGAAAGCGGATTGAAATGACTTTAAAAGATAGAGAGAGTCAGGAGGAAATGACTTTATCATTCACCCCGCAAAAAGACGGCACGTGTAAGATTCAGCAGAAAGGAGCGGAAGAATTAGTGTACAGCAAGGAGAGAACTCCGATTACACAGGTTGCTGCAGAACCTGATTTTAAGCAATTCTTCCGCCAGGATTCAACTTATCTGCAAGGGTATATAAACGGATACGATCCTCGTTTAGGATTTGACACCGGTCTTATTTATCTGTCAAATGAACTGACCCGTGAAGATTATCCGACCGTCATCCAGATAGCCCCGAACGGTAGTTTTAGCTGTCGATTTATCATTAATCATCCGATAGAATCATCGGTAGTACTAGGACACAACTGGATTCCATTCTATATTGAACCCGGACAAACTCTCACCATGTATATCGACTGGGAAGCTGTAATGGCACGCAGCCGTGCACGCGATCATTACTTCCCTATCAGGAACACAGCATATATGGGTCCATCCGCCTCTCTCTCCTACCTGCTGAAAGACTTTGATAACCTGATAACCTATCGCTATGAGGACTTATCGAAATCACAAAAGACATTAACTCCCGACCAATACAAGGAGCACATGAAGCCTATCATTGCACAATGGAAACAGGTTGCAGACTCTGTAAGCCAAATCTATCAGCCCTCTCTCAAGGCAGTTCATCTGATAAAGAACAAGGTAGATTTGCAAGCCGGAAGTATGCTTTTTGATTTCTTGATGAGCAGAGATTATTACGCAAAGCAAGATAGCACCAATCAGGCGCTGAAAGTAAAGGAAGACGATTCCTATTACAGTTTCTTGAAAGATATGCCACTCAATGATGTAACCGTACTTGCAAACACAAACGCAAGTACATTTATCAACCGTTTCGAATATATGGACCTGTTCCGGAAAGCATATTCCGACCAGTCTTTTTCTCCATCAGACAGCATTGATTATACTTATCCGAAGAAACCTCTATTGACTTTCCTTAAAGAAAAAGGTGTGAAACTAAATAAGGAGCAGGAAGCAATAAGACTTAGACAGGAGAAGTTGGCCGGAACTACTGCCAAAATTATAATGAGGCAGTTAATTGCAGAGAACGAGAAGATGGCATCGCTCTATGAAAAAGAACAAAAACTCATACAAGAATATGTGGCATTATATTCCGAGAAAAAGGAAGAATCCCAGCAGGATAAGGATAAAATCTTTATAAAAATGAACCAGAAATATGATTTCAAGAAAGATTCCATCATTGCACAATTATATCCTACTCCCAACCCTTTGCTCTGGCAAATAGCCAAAGTGCGGAGCCTTAATTTTAATTTAGGAAATATCAAAGACAGCCAAATAGCTCATGAATATGTGGATAGCATCAAACAAATATTCACCGAACCGTTTCTCGCATCAGAAGCTGAACGAGTGCTGGAAAAGACACACCCGAAAGATAGGGCAAGATCTTATCAGTTGCCTGATGGAAAAGCGACTGAAGTATTCCGCAACATCATAAAGAATCATTCAGGTAAGGTTCTGTTTGTCGATTTCTGGGCAACGACTTGTGGCCCTTGTCGTGCAGGAATAGAGGCAACTGCCGATTTACGCAAAAAATATAAAGATCATCCGGAGTTTCAATTCATCTATATCACAAGTCAGAAAGATTCGCCCGAGAAAGACTACAAAAAATATATAGAGAAGAATCTAAAAGGAGAAGCCTGTTATTATGTTTCGGAGGCAGAGTTCAATTATCTGCGTCAACTATTCCAGTTCAATGGTATTCCACACTATGAACTTGTTGAAAAAGATGGCAGCATATCCAAAGAGCGTTTAAGCAGTTACAATATCAGGAAATATCTGGATAATCATTTCGAAGGAAAAGCAGAATAGGATCGGAGCCTCTAAATAAAGGGCACAAATAAAAGAATATCAAAAAAAGCGATACAAAGGGCGGAACCCTCTTCATTTTTCCGTACCTTTGCATCGCTTTTAAATTAAAATCATAGAAATATGGACGATTCAAACCCGCGAACGTGCACAACTAGTATTAATTAAAGCGAACAGAGTCATTGAAACCTGATGCCTCTGCTCGTGTAAAACAAACGAAAGGAGGCAATAAGATGAGAACGTATCTTTATTGTGAAGCCGGCTTTGTGGAAAAAGCTCAATGGCTTCCTAACAGCTGGGTAAATGTAGTATGCCCAAATAATGATGACTTTGAATTTCTAACTCAAACTCTCAACGTACCCGAATCATTTCTTAATGACATAGCCGATACGGACGAACGTCCGCGTACGGATACGGAAGGTAACTGGTTATTGACCATTCTTCGTATCCCTGTGCAGAACAAGCAGAACGGCAGCCTGCCCTTCGACACTGTACCGATTGGAATAATCACCAATAACGAGATTATTGTGTCCGTCTGTTATCACAACACCGATTTGCTACCGGATTTCATAGAGCATACCCGTCGAAAAGGGATTGTTGTACGCAACAAGCTGGATCTGATTTTTCGGATCATCTATTCTTCTGCCGTATGGTTCCTGAAATACCTAAAGCAGATAAACATAGACATCAGCGCCGCAGAAAAGGAACTGGAACGAAGCATCCGCAACGAGGACCTACTCCGGCTGATGAGACTGCAGAAAACATTGGTCTACTTCAATACTTCCATCCGTGGAAATGAAGTAATGATAGGAAAATTAAGGACTATTTTCCAGGATACGGATTATCTGGACACTGAACTAGTGGAAGATGTGATTATCGAATTGAAACAGGCACTTAACACGGTGAATATTTACAGTGACATTCTCACGGGAACGATGGATGCTTTTGCCTCCATTATCTCCAATAACGTGAATACAATCATGAAACGCATGACAAGTCTGTCCATCGTCCTGATGCTCCCGACATTGATTGCCAGTTTCTATGGTATGAATGTGGATATTCATCTGGAAGAGGTACCCTTTGCTTTCTCTTTGATCGTACTATTTTCCATCGGATTGTCAACTCTTGCGTTTGTGATATTCCGGAAGATAAAATGGTTCTAATACAAAAAACAGCTTACCATCTGTGATCCTTTAGAGGATTCTAAGACGGTAAGCTGTAAATTATACGTTTTTTATTCTATAGAGAATTAATTAAAAGAGAATGTTTAGAGAGAGAAATTAAAATATCTTATCCTTCTTTACTTGCTTTTCTTCCGCCCAACGGAATAGAAACTCCAACGAATCCATTCACAGAGTTAGAGTTCTTGCCTAAGAACATATAGTCAGTTCCGACAAACAGAGGACCTAATTTCAGACCCAGACCGAAAGATTTACCGGCTGACTGGATAGCTGAGTAACTAAGTGCTACATTGAACCAGCTTTTCGGACGGTAGTTTGCAGAGAATGTTAATTCTGTAAGAGCATCAGGCTGTACAAAACGAGTGGTTGACAATACACCCACTGCTAATTTGTTATTGAAGAATCCATATTCTGCACCTAATACTAGGGTAGAAGCAAGACGAGATTTACGAGATTCTTTAGCATCGCTTACTTCGAGTTGCAACATGTCATAGTCAAGTACATCACCATTTGTTACACGGTCCATATATCCTTGAGCGTCATTCTGCAACTGATTTACAGCGTTCATAACAGTATTCGGATTATTCGGATCAACCATATTTGCATAGGTACTTCCTTTAATATCAATCGGATCCGGATTAGCAGATGCAATCTTTGTACTTGATTTTGACCAAGAGATAAAACCTAAGTCAAGAACAGAAGCAGATACAGTCAGATTATCCAATATTTTATAAGAAGCTCCTAAATCGATACCAAAACCGTACCCAGCTATACCCAATTTACCGCTATCGAAATCAAAGTCAGTTACATAATCTTTACCCTCTTCTTCTTGCAATTCCAAGCCTTTGAAAGAACTTTTCAGTTCGGCACCAACAGTCAAGTTTGCATGATAGTTATTAAACTTATCCTTTAATTCTTGTGCTGCCTGTGCTGCCTGTGAAGGGCTCATAGAATTCCAATAGCTCTCACTTGACCACTGATTTATTTGTTGATCACTAGGTAAATTAGCGCTCATTGCAACTCTATTAAGTTTCAACTCCATGTTACCAATACCCAATAAAGCTTTCACTCTAGCACCAACTGTCAAACGGCTATTAATCTGACGTGAAAGTCCTAAACCAATTTCAGTATAAGCATTAATGTTCAATTGCTGACCACTAATATCATAGTTACTATTTCTCCAGTTTTCTTCAACTGTTTCCATCTCATTCAAGAAGGTAAACATATTCTTTGTCAGGTTAGCACCGATATCTGTACGAAGACCGATATTGAATGACCAAAAGTTTTTTCCTTTATACCATCCTGCAGAAAGAATTTCTGTACTGAAGTTCACATTCAATTTATTATTATCTTTCAGACGATTCATGAAATCCGGTTTGGTGTAGAAATCATCGCCATCATCAATAATATCAATGATATCCTGATAGCCTAACGAAGTAGAACCAACCGTTGCATTAACAGCACCGATCACTGGAAGGTTAAAGTAACCTTTAGTCGGTGTTAAAGCCGGATTCAGTTGTTGACGATAGTGAGTACCTTCCATGAAATAGGAAGTACGTAAAAACTGTGCATTTGCAGAAAGAGTGCAAACCAACATAATAAAAAATACCCCAATGAGCTTAGAAGACCATAATAGCTTGTTCGTTGCCATGATTTTAAACTTTTTAATTCTTATTATTGTTCGCAAAGATATAGCATTTCAATAACAAATAAAAGCACTAGGCAACACTTTTTTAGCCTAAACGGAACAATTTCACGGTTATCCGTAACAAAATCGTGCTTATTCTGCAAAAAAATGTAGAAAATGTGTGTAAAATGAAACAAAGCGACTTTAGAAGCTCAAAGTCAACTGGCCATCTCCCAACAGATTGAACGTCATGCGATGGTAAGGAGTAGTGCCACGTTCGGCAATGGCGGCACGATGTTTTTTAGTTGGATAACCTTTATTGTGGTCCCAGTCATAATATGGAAATTCTTCGTGAAGACGGTTCATATAATCGTCTCGATATGTTTTGGCTAAAATTGAAGCTGCTGCTATCGAAAGATATTTCCCGTCTCCTTTCACTACTGTAGTATGGGGAACACCGGGGTATTTAGTGAAACGATTACCGTCGATCAGTAAATGTTGGGGACGGGTGGTCAACTGATCCACTGCACGATGCATCGCCAGAAAAGAAGCCCGCAGGATATTTATTTCATCAATTTCTTCCGGTGACACAATGCCAACTGCCCAAGCTATCGCTTCTTTCTCTATTACCTCACGCAATGCATAACGTTGCTTTTCGGTCAGTTGTTTGGAGTCATTCAACAGTTCATTCTTAAAATCCTTCGGAAGAATAACCGCAGCAGCATATACCGCTCCCGCCAAACACCCACGACCGGCCTCATCACATCCGGCCTCAATCAGATTCTCGTTCAAATAAGGTAATAACATATTTATCGCTTCTATTTTGATACAAAGGTAATTCAAATTAAAAAAGGAGACTTGTTTTGTCTCCTTTTTCTTATTTCTCTTCTGCTTTTTTAGAATAAACTCCAAGCAACCGTAAGTCCTGCCATCACAATGGCGACCATGCTCATAAGCTTTATCAAAATATTCAAGCTCGGACCGGAGGTATCTTTAAACGGATCACCTACTGTATCTCCTACTACGGTTGCTTTATGCACTTCACCGCCTTTTCCACCAAAGTTACCTTCTTCTACATATTTCTTTGCGTTATCCCATGCACCTCCGGCGTTAGCCATAAAGATAGCCAACACGAAACCACTGCTCAAGCCACCAATCAGCAGACCGAGTACGCCGGGAACACCAAAGATAAATCCTGTAAGAATCGGAGCAACAATAGCAATCAAGGAAGGAATAACCATCTCACGCTGCGCACCCTTTGTCGATATTTCAACACAACGTTCGTAATCCGGCTCGGCTTCTCCGGTCAGAATACCCTTTATATCACGAAACTGGCGACGCACTTCGTCAACCATGTGTCCTGCCGCACGCCCTACTGCATTCATTGTCAAACCACAAAACAGGAAAGCCATCATTGAACCGAGGAACATGCCCGAAAGTACTTTCGGATTCATCAAGTGTACTTCGTAATAATCCATGAAGTCGATAAAAGTGGCATTTGCTACGCTGATAGAACTTCCATCTGCAAAAGTCAGGTCCACATTACCAAGACGTGTCAGACCGATTCGGATTTCTTCAATATAAGAAGCCAGCAAAGCCAGACCTGTCAGCGCAGCGGAACCGATTGCAAAACCTTTTCCCGTGGCGGCAGTTGTGTTACCCAATGAATCGAGCGCATCAGTACGTTTGCGAACTTCAGCACCCAGGCCGGACATTTCCGCATTACCTCCCGCATTATCCGCAATCGGACCGTAAGCATCCGTTGCCAATGTGATACCTAAGGTAGAAAGCATACCAACAGCTGCAATACCGATACCATACAATCCCATGCCGACATTACCGAAATCACCTGCGGAAGCCAACAGATAGGAAGCAATGATACCAATCACTACCGCAACTACAGGAATAGCTGTAGAAAGCATACCCAAACCGATACCGGAAATAATGACAGTAGCAGGGCCAGTCTTACCGCTTTCACTTAGTTTCTGGGTAGGACGATAAGATTGAGAAGTATAATATTCCGTAGAACGTCCGATGATAATACCTACTACCAGTCCGACTACTACGGCACAAGAAATCCAAGTCCAGTTATCTAGTTGCAAAAGCCACAGGATTAAGAATGTAGCTGCAACAATAAGCACGGAACTAAGGTTTGTGCCGAAAGCCAATGAACCGAGCAAGTCTTTCATGGTCGCATTCTCTTTAGTACGGACAGCGAATATCCCTATAATAGAAAGGATAATACCAACAGCTGCAATCAACATCGGAGCAATAACTGCCTTGAATTGCATCACTGTATCTGCCGAATGGATAAAAGCAGCAGCACCCAGTGCAGCTGTTGCCAGAATCGAGCCACAGTAAGATTCATATAAATCGGCTCCCATACCGGCCACGTCACCTACATTGTCACCTACATTATCGGCAATAGTAGCAGGATTACGAGGGTCATCTTCCGGAATTCCGGCTTCTACTTTACCTACCAAGTCGGCTCCAACATCGGCTGCCTTCGTATAGATACCACCACCTACACGGGCAAAGAGTGCTTGCGTAGAAGCACCCATACCGAAAGTCAGCATGGTAGTAGTAATCACACAGAGTTTATGAGTAGGTGTCAGCGCATCAGCAGGAATCACTGCATTCAACAACAGATACCAGAAAGATATATCGAGCAATCCCAGGCCAACTACAACTAATCCCATCACCGCGCCGCTTCGGAAAGCAATCCTCAACCCTGCATTCAGAGAATTACGGGCGGCATTAGCGGTACGAGCCGACGCATAAGTCGCCGTCTTCATCCCTAAAAATCCGGAAAGCCCGGAGAAAAATCCGCCTGTAAGAAAAGCAACGGGAACCCATGCGTTCTGTACATGAAAGCCATAGGCCATAATTGAAAACAAAATAACCAATCCCAAGAATACCCAGCCTACTATTTTGTATTGCTGTTTCAGATAAGACATAGCTCCTTTGCGCACAGCAGCAGCTATCTTTATCATTTGGGGTGTACCTTCGCTCTCTTTCATCATTTGCTTATGAAAGTAATAAGCAAAGCAGAGGGCTAACACGGAAGCGACTGGAACCAGCCAGAAAAGAATGTTGTCCATAGGATCAATTTTTAAAGGGTTTACGGAGGCTAAAAGTATGGAAATCAAATGAAATAAGCAAGTAAAAAAGAAAGAATTTATAAAGCTGAATTATTCTATCTTTTAATCTCTTTAAACAAAATGGGCACACTGTAGTTATTTACTTCATTCCCTCATTTCTATACGGAAATGAACTAATTTCGAGCTTGTGCAGATTTATTTTTGATACCTAATGGGGTTATGGCTAATGATACATGAATTTATTCGTCTGGCAATTGTTGTTCTTTCGTCTGACAATTGTCAGACGAAAGAACAACAATTGCCAGACGAAAGTTCAACAACTGTCAGACGAATAAATCTATATATGATGAATATTAAATCATCGCATATTACCAATTAAATCTTAGAAGAACTAAGATTAGTTCATTCCAGTACCGAAAGGAGCTAAAACCTGTTCACCACCCCATGATAAAATAACGAATAATAGCCCATAGTTACTAATCCTCTGCCATTCTCTGCTTATTTTGTTGGGCAAACTCTGTAGGAGTAACTCCGAATTGCTTCTGAAATATCTTTGCGAAGTAAGAAGGCGACTGGAAACCTACTCTGTCAGAGATTTCGTTGATGCGCAATTCTCCCTCCTGCAATAGTTCTGCCGCACGTTTTAATCGGATGATACGGATAAAGTCGAGTGAAGAAAGATCGGTCAGCGCCTTAATCTTACGATGCAGGCTGGAGCGGGACATATTCATGGCTGCAGCCAATGCTTCCACATTATAATTGGCGTCGGAAAGATTCTCACGCACTTTGGCTATCAGTTGGGACATCAGTTGTTCATCAGCCCGTGACATCGCACCCCCTTGCGGAGTACAAGCTCCGTAAGTGATCTGATTAATAAACATCTCATGCGTACGATGGGATTCACGCTCACGCGCCAGTTCTGCCAATAATTGCTGCTCACGGATCTTTTGTACTTCCCGGCGGCGATAGGCGCGAAGAGTCAAGACAAAGCTGCCGGACACTACAATGATATAGATAAGGTAAGCCCACACTGTACGCCACCAAGGTGGAAGAATACGCACTGATAAAGTAGCTTCTTCCTGATTCCAGACACCATTATTATTACTGCCCCGCACACGGAACAGGTAGTCTCCCGGCGGGAGCTGGGCATAAGACGCTGTATGCACATCAGATGTATAATTCCAGTCATTATCTATCCCTTCCATTTTGTAGGCATAGCGATTTGCACCCGGTGAGGTATAACTTAAAGCTACAAAATCAAAGCTGACGTTAGAACGGTAAGGCAGTTGCACACCATCTGCCGTGAAAGGAGTTTCACGTCCCTGCACGTACATTTCGGTGATATAGACTGGAGGCACAAAAGTATTCGGATGGACAATTTGCGGATTAAAAGAGACCAATCCATTGATAGTTCCCATCCAAATAGTACCATCAGAGGCAGCCAAGGCCGATTTATAGTTAAACTGGTTATCAGGTAACCCGTCATTTCGGTTGAAGACTTGCAGGCTGTCTGTTTCCGGATGAAGACAAACCAGCCCACGGTCTGTTCCGAACCAGATACGATGTTGCCGGTCTTCCACGACTTTATATGTTACGTTGTCCGGAAGCCCGTCCGCTTTGGTGTATGTCCGGAATCTTCCGGTTTCGGGGTTAAAACGCAACAATCCACCCCGGTCTGTAGAAAACCAGATAAAGCCTTTACTATCCTCCGAAATACCTGTCACTTCATTCGTTCCGATAGAAGTGCTGTCCCCCGGTATACATTTATAGCTGACCATCTGATCTGTCTGCGGATGATACCGGAATATTCCACTGCCCATCGTTGCCACCCATATATTGCCGGATTTATCTTCGAGAATATCACGCATATAAGCATACCCGAATTGCTCCATTTTCTCAAAAGTCTGTCCTTTGTCGGCCGAACGGAAGATGTTCCAGCCATCACCCAACCAGATTGCTCCCCCACGATCGCGGTAAAGGGCAAACACGGAACCTTCACTGATACCAAGTTGTGCGGGATAGAACGTCTGAACCTGATCTTGAGGAACAATCAGGTCAATGCCCCCTTTAAAGTAACCTGCGCCAACCAAATCATCCGAAGCGAACAGGCTTAATACATTCTGACGGTCAGGCGACTGGGGAATTTTAGTGAAAGTCTGTGTTCCCGGATTCCAGTAGCAAACACCGCCATCCTGTGTACTAACCCACACCACTCCGTCTTTTCCTTCCGCCAATTCACTGATGCGTCGTCCGCTGACTGTACCGGGCGCTCCCGGAAGATAAACCGAAAAATCGAGCGTACGTACAGGCAGATAGCTGGCTCCTCCAAATTGCGTACAGATCCAGGTTCCCCCTTCACGATCACGATAAATCTTATCGACGATAGCATCTCCAAGCCCATACTTCCCTCCGGCATCGGCAGGAATATGTTGCACACTGTTGTGTTTCTCATTAATCACATAAACGCCATTCTGCGTACCCACCCACAGCTCGTCTCCGAAGCAAACAGCGTAGCGGATAATTTTTCGATGTACTTCGGGCGCAGGGAATATACTCACTTCTCCAGTCTTTTTATTGAACCGTTTCAGTTCCTCTTCATGCACTCCGACAATCAGTTCATCGCCATAATCGCACAGAGTAAAGATGAAATCCCCTTTAAGGGCTTCTGTTGCATAGGGCACAAACTTATCCTGCTCCGGACTGTAACGGTAAATTCCCGCTCCATACGTACCCACCCAGACCGTACCTTCTTTATCTACACAGATAGACTGCGGAAAGTCCTTGCTTTTATCCTTACTGGGACAGGGAATATAGCGGAACAGTTTACCCGTCTCCACCTGATAGCGGAAAACTCCCTGATTCGGTGCATTCACCCAGATATTTCCTGAATGATCTGCCAGAATATCTTCAATCCAGTTGTATCTGATTTGCTCTCCGCTCTCTGTGCGGGCATCAAAGAACGAAAACTTCCCGGTAGCAAGCTCTTGAATATAAACACCATCATCCGTACCTACCCATAATTGACGGTGATTATCCTCAAAAAGAGCGGATATGACCTGATTGCCATGCTGCAAAGTTTCGTCATAGCAGTTATAAAGCTTCATCGACACGCCGTCATAACGATTAAGACCGTTGCGCGTACCCAGCCAGATAAAACCGTAACTATCTTGAATAATGGACTTGACATGACTGTTCGAAAGACCGCTTCCTCCATCTACACGGATAAAGTTATACTGTCCCGTCGCGGCAAAATCCGGAAGGAAAAAACAAATAGAAAGGAGAAAAAGCAGCAATTTCCTTTTCATACACAGATATTAGATAGCGACAAATATAGTTTTTTTTACGCTAAATGCATAGGAAGGATGAAACATTTGTTGCACGGATGGCAATAAATGTCGCACTGCAAAGGGCTATCGCACACTTGAAACATCTCTTGCACATCTTGACAAAAAAGAGTATAGCCACTTGTTTCTCCTCCTCCTATCTTTGCCTTCGTCAAAATGACACAACCGATGTGAACTTCCAAATCTTTAAATGAATACAAGTGATGAAAAAAGTAACCTTTAGTTGCCTTACTCTAGCAACCCTGTTGCAACTGATTCCTTCCAACGGGAATGCAGCGAACATTCAGGTGAACAAGAAAAAGACGAACCGAACCGAAATGAAGCAGGATACGATTCCTGCCAACTCTACTAAAAAAGAATCAGAAGAAGGCGAACGCAATGTGATGCTGAATGCTTCTGACGCCAACAAACCCCGCGAAATTCAAATCGGCCTTCCCAGCGAGGACGTTAATGTCTATGAGAATGGACTTCCTGCCGTATATTCCTCTACCGTTCACAAACTTGCCGCTCATTGGCGTAGCGACAGCAGCCTGGGAGAAGTAGGACTTTTATCTCCTTCCGAATCGGCCATCACGACCGGTAATATTGCTTACTCCGTCAACTCATTCAGCAAACTGGGACAAAAGGATTTCCAAGGTATATTAAACTACCGCACCAATCATTTCGGTATGCAGAACTTCGACTTCAATGTTTCAGGAGCCATCAATAACCAATGGCTTTACACGGCAAGCATTTACCAGAACTTCGACCCGGGAAGTTTCGACCTGGAATTTACGAACTATGCAGACCGCACAGAGATTTATCATGCCGGCCTGACCCGTCTCTTCAACAACGGACGCGGCAAAATATCTTTGCTCTACAAACACTCCCGCAGTGAAAATCCGGCCAGCTATGCCAATGCAGCTCCTTTTATCTATGTCGGCGACGGCTCGGTCAAAGAGATAGACGGTTTCAAACTGGGAACAAATTCTTATGTTCCGCAGAACGGTTCTTTTCCATACATGGACGTAAGAGACGGAAAGATGAAAACATGGAATTTGGGCGATGGTTCTGAAAACCGTGCCAATGAGATTGCATTGATCTCCGATTATCGTTTCAGGAACGATCTGCTATGGAAATTCAATCTGAAATATATAGATGCTCCACGTGCCAACTATGTCGACTTCGGAGGCAGCACCATCAGCGAAGTAACCGCCAACGATGGTTTTACGCTATCAAACGGTGATCCGTATGAGGGACTGGCAGAAGGTCGCCGCACCTGGTTGCACGTAGGCAAAGTGAAAAACTTCCTAATCACTTCCGAGCTAAACAAGACCTTTGGCAACCATGATCTGCGTCTGGGAGTGAACGAATGGTATTACCATCTTGATTATTATTCCTCTTCTCTGCAATGGATGGCCACCGTACAGAACTATCCACAGTTGCTGACTTCCACAACTACAAGTTCCCTGGGCCCTACTCTGACCGGTCAGCGCGTACAGACATACGGGTACAACGAACTTAGTCCCGAATATACAAAGGGATATGAGAACAAACTCGCCCTTTACTTTACAGACAACTGGCAAGTAACTCCCCAATTCAATATCTATTATGGCGGACGCCTGGAATATTACCGGATGAGTGCCGATCAAATATCCGCTTCCCGTTTCCCGGGTTTCCGCATCGGCGACTTTACCACTTATAGCAAAGAGGAAGAAACAGGAAATATCATTGCCACACAACGCAGCATTCATCCCGCCAAAGTGGTAAAGGATAAACTGAACTATGCCGCCACGCTCCGCGCCACTTACAACGTAACCGGGCAATTCGGCCTGACTGCCGACGGAACAGTAGCCACCCGCTTCCCACGTATCAACGAATATGCCGGAACAGGTCCTACGGAAGAGCAATACAAACGTGTCACCATACCGTTAATCCGTGGCGGTTTGTTCTACAAGAACAAGTGGATCAACCTCACCTCTATGGTTACCTATATCTCTAAATCTAATAATATTGACCAGCAAAACCTGACGAAACCGGGAACGGAAGAAGGAAAGACCGTATTGCTTATTTATAATATCAAAACACTGGGATGGACCACATCTGCCGAAATCGACCCGTTCAAAGGTTTTCACCTGCACGCTCTGTTCACGTATCAGAAACCTGTTTACAAGAACTATAACGCAAGCGTCACATTCAACGATGGTTCGGAAATGTCTGTCAACGCCAATGGGATGATTGTAAAAGAGATTCCGCAGATTCTTGTCGAACTCGACCCAAGCTATAATATCACGAAGGACTTACGCCTTTGGCTTAGTTTCCGCTATTTCGGCAAGACTTACGCCAATCTCCAGGAAGCCCTCTATTTCAACGGTCGCTGGGAAACTTTCGGGGGGATCAACTGGAATGTAAACAAGCATCTTTCTTTAGGGGCAACAGTCATCAACTTCCTGAATCAGAAGGGGGCCAGCGGAACCATCAACGGTTCGGAACTGATTACCAAAGAAGAAGCTGCCCAGTATGCAGGCAACTATATGAGTGGAAATTATTTACGCCCATTTACCGTAGAATTTAGCGCAAGCATTAAATTCTAGTTCATTCCTGACGAATTATAATTATCTTTGCGGCATTCTATGCCCACAAACTAACTAATACCTAATTAATTATTAAAAAACCATGAAGAAACTTCTCGTATTACTTATGGCATTGTTTACCCTGGCGCAAGTGGACGCCCAGGAAAAGAACGTTATCCGCATCGCAACGGACAACACAGACTTAATTCTCCAAGTAGCTCCTAACGGACGACTCTATCAGGCTTATCTGGGCGATAAGTTACTGAACGAGAAAGACATCAACAACTTTTCTCCTTACGTAAAAGGAGGAAGTGACGGTAGCGTATCCACCCGAGGATGGGAAGTATATCCGGGCTCCGGCGCCGAAGATTATTTTGAACCGGCTGTAGCTATCACGCACAATGATGGAAACCCAAGTACGATTCTCCGCTATATATCCTCCGAGCAGAAGGCAGTGGCGGGCGGAACGGAAACGATCATTCAACTAAAAGATAATCAGTATCCGGTAGAAGTCACACTACATTACATCGCTTATCCGAAAGAAAACGTCATCAAGACGTGGAGCGAAATCAAACATGCTGAAAAGAAGCCTGTGACCTTATGGCGTTATGCTTCCACCATGCTTTATTTCTCCGGAAACGAATATTACCTGACAGAATTCAGTAGCGATTGGGCAAAAGAAGCACAAATGAGCACACAACCTCTGTTGTTCGGTAAAAAGGTGATCGACACCAAACTGGGAAGCCGTGCTGCCATGCACACCCACCCGTTCTTTGAGCTTGGTTTTGAACAACCGGCACAGGAAGCGCAGGGACGTGCCATGCTAGGTACTATCGGATGGACAGGAAACTTCCAGTTCACTTTCGAAGTGGACAACGTAGGTAACCTCCGTGTAATCCCCGCCATCAATCCTTATGCATCTGATTATGAACTGAAGCCGAATGAAGTGTTTACAACTCCTGAATTCATCTTTACTTTCAGCAACAACGGTACGGGCGAAGCCAGCCGCAACCTTCACGCATGGGCACGCAACTATCAGCTGAAAGACGGACAAGGCGACCGTATGACTTTATTAAACAACTGGGAAAATACTTACTTCAAATTCAATGAGGAACTGCTTGCCGAACTGATGAAGGAAGCTAAACATCTTGGTGTAGATATGTTCCTGCTGGATGACGGCTGGTTTGGCAACAAGCACCCACGCAACAGTGACAATGCCGGACTGGGTGACTGGGAAGTGATGAGATCCAAACTGCCGGGCGGTATTCCTGCCCTTGTACAGTCTGCCAAAGAAGCCGGAGTGAAATTTGGTATCTGGATTGAACCGGAAATGGTTAACCCTAAAAGTGAGTTGTTCGAAAAACATCCCGACTGGGCTATCCAACTGCCTAACCGCGAAACATATTATTACCGTAATCAGCTGGTACTCGATCTTAGCAATCCGAAAGTACAGGACTTTGTATATGGTGTAGTGGATAAGATCCTGACAGAGAATCCGGAAGTGGCTTTCTTTAAATGGGACTGTAACTCTCCAATTACAAATGTTTATTCTCCATATTTAAAAAATAAACAGGGACAGCTTTATATCGACCATGTACGTGGTATATACAATGTATTGAAACGTATCAAAGACAAATATCCAAACGTGCCAATGATGCTCTGCTCCGGCGGTGGCGCCCGTTGCGACTACGAAGCTCTGAAATATTACACAGAATTCTGGTGCAGCGACAACACAGACCCGATAGAACGTCTGTTTATCCAGTGGGGATTCTCACAAATCTTCCCGGCAAAAGCCATGTGTGCACACGTAACCAGCTGGAACAAGAACACAAGCGTGAAGTTCCGTACGGATGTGGCAAGTATGTGCAAACTGGGCTTTGACCTTGGACTGAAGGAACTGAATGCAGACGAACAGACTTACTGCCAGAATGCAGTTGCCAACTGGACGCGTCTGAAAAAAGTGATTCTGGACGGCGATCAATACAGATTGGTTTCTCCCTACGATGGCAATCACATGTCTCTCATGTATGCCTCACCGGATAAGAACAAAGCTGTGCTTTATACCTACGATATCCACCCACGTTTCGGTGAGAAACTGCTCCCGGTAAAACTTCAGGGACTGGATGCGAAGAAAATGTATAAGGTGAAAGAAATCAACCTGATGCCGAATTCCAAATCGAATCTGGCTGCCAATGAGAAAACTTATTCAGGAGATTATCTGATGAAAGTGGGAATCAATGCTTTCACAACAAATCAGGCTTTCAGCCGCGTAATTGAGCTGACTGCTGAATAAAAAGGAAGGAAATAATCGATAAAAAAGGGGGATTCGCTGTTATCAGCGTTTCCCCTTTCTTTTTACATACAATAATATTCAATTCATCTTCAATCGCAACAGCTGTTTCAATGGTTACAACTATTCTATTAGACGGAGGAAGTCTCTAAAAAAGTTGCAGCTACACCGTAACTTTTTACGATATAGCTGCATTAATGTTAAAGAGAGAGAATTTATATAATATAAGCATGGTCTCACGACCCTCCTGATATTCAATGAACATTTTGTTTCTTTACCTATTAGACGCACGAAAGCTCAAATCACTGCACTCGAGGCCCTCTTTTTTTAGTTAAAGAATAAAAAAAGCCGCTACTCCACAGGAATAGCAGCTCATATCTTTAAAACATCTTGCTGACACGTTCAATTCCTGCCACCAAAGTGTCTATTTCCGATTTGGTATTGTACATGGCAAACGAAGCACGTACAGTTCCTTCTATGCCAAGACGTTGCATGAGAGGTTGTGCACAATGATGCCCTGTTCTCACGGCAATACCTAGACGATCCAGCAACGTGCCGAGGTCGAAATGATGGATATCTCCCACCAGGAAAGAAATGACCGCTCCCCGTTCGGCTGCTTCACCAAATATACGTATATGGGGGATTTCTTTCAGACGTTGCAAAGCGTAAGTTGTCAGTTCATGCTCATGGGCGGCTATCTGTTCAATGCCATGTCCGTTCACATAATCAAGGGCTTTTGCCAGTCCGGTAGTTCCGATATAGTCGGGCGTACCGGCTTCAAACTTGAAAGGAAGTTCATTAAAAGTGGTCTTCTCGAAAGAGACATGCTGAATCATCTCTCCTCCTCCCTGATAAGGTGGAAGGCGATCTAACCATTCTTCTTTTCCATAAAGTACTCCGACACCTGTCGGACCATATATCTTATGGGCGGAGAATACCAGAAAATCGGCATCCAACTCCTGTACATCCACTTTCATGTGAGGAATAGACTGTGCAGCATCTATCAGGCAAGGTACACCATGCGCATGAGCTGTTGCGATCATCTCCTTCACCGGATTCACTGTACCCAGTACGTTCGATACATGAACTACGCTGACTATTTTCGTGCGTTCGGAAAATAGTTTTTCATATTCATCCAGCAGAAGTTCGCCTTTATCATTCATCGGGATGACTTTTATGGCAATTCCTTTACGGGCAGCCAACAGTTGCCAGGGAACGATGTTGCTATGATGTTCCATCACGGAAACAATCACTTCATCCCCTTCTTCCATAAACTCGTCGCCGAAGCTGGAAACAAGCAGGTTGATACTTTCTGTTGTTCCGCGTGTAAAGACAACTTCATTCGTGCTATGGGCATTGATAAACTCACGTACCGTTTCACGGGAAGCTTCATGCAGTTCCGTAGCTTGCTGGGAAAGATAATGTACGCCGCGATGCACATTGGCATTGACGGAATAATATTCATCCACCAACGCATCAACCACCAGACGGGGTTTCTGTGTTGTCGCACCGTTGTCGAAATAAACCAAAGGTTTACCGTAAACCGTACGGCTCAATATCGGAAAATCTTCACGTATCTTTTGAATATCCACGTTCATTATTTTTTAGTGGTTACTTACAAATGGCACAACCCTGACATCTATTCAACTCGCCACGGAAACGTTTCTCTACTAATAGATGCAAACGATCTTTCAGCGCTTCCAAACGAATGGTATCGATCACTTCGTTGACAAATGCGAACATCAACAGCAGACGGGCTTCTTTCTCTGCAATACCGCGCGAACGCATGTAGAATAATGCGCCTTCATCCAACTGGCCTACTGTTGCTCCATGCGAACATTTCACATCATCCGCATAAATCTCCAATTGAGGTTGTGTATACATTCTTGCATCACGCGTAGCACAAAGATTCCGGTTAGTCTGTTGGGAATTCGTATGTTGTGCATCGGGGCGCACGAGTACCAATCCGGCAAACGCACCTACCGACTGGTCGTCGAGCACATACTTGAACAGCTCATTGCTGGTACAGTTCGGTACGGCATGGTCAATACTTGTATGATTGTCTACGTGCTGGTTTTTATCGGCAATCGCCATACCACAAAGGTTTATTTCGGCTCCTTCTCCTGCCAGCAACACTTCGGTCGTGTTGCGGGTAGTACCATTATGCAAAGTCATTCCGTTGAGCAATACATTGCTGTTGGCCTCTTGCTTTACATACAGGTTACTGATACGAACTGTGCTTGTATGTGTTTCTTCCAGTTCATACATATCGAATACCGCATTCTCACCAGCAAATACTTCAATAACTTGTGTCGCCAGGAAGTTCACATTATCCATTGCATGGTCACAAATCAGCAAACGGGCTTGCGCGCCATCCTCCAGGATAATCAGTACGCGACGGTTCACCATAAAGTTAACATCTGCACGCAGGATATTTACCAACTGGATTGTTTTTTCCACCACCACATTCTTCGGCACATAAAAGACAACGCCATCTTGTGCAAAAGCGGTATTGAAAGCAGTCACACCATCTTTAGAGGTATCTGCCAGTTGACCGTAATATTTCTTCACCAATTCCGGGTGTTGCTCGGCCACTTCTTTCAGGCTACCGAAAATCACACCTTCCGGCAGATTTCCTGTGGGAAGCGCTCTATTATAAAATGTGTCATTTACCACAAAATACAAGGAGGTACTCATATTCGGCACATCACACTTAAACACTTCATACGGATTGACCGGAATAGCCAAACGATTCAAGTTCAAACCGAAATCCGGTTCAAAGTACTTGCTCACATCCGTATATTTGTACTTCTCCATCTTACGGGTCGGAAATCCGAGTCGCTCAAAATCGGCAAATGCTGACGCACGAGGTGCATTCAGCACTTCGGCACTATGCTTACAGATCATCGCTTCCGTCTGTGAGAAAAGTTCTATATATTGTTGTTCAACCATCATCGTTTTATATTTGTCATTCTCCTACTTCTTTCTTGATCCAATCGTATCCTTTTTCTTCCAGTTCCAGAGCAAGTTCCGGTCCGGCAGTTTTTACGATACGACCTTTATAAAGGACATGCACAATATCAGGCTTGATATAATCGAGCAAACGTTGGTAGTGGGTAATAACGATTGTACTTGTTTCAGGAGTTTTCAACTTGTTCACCCCTTCCGCAACAATACGGAGCGCATCAATATCCAAACCGGAGTCTGTCTCGTCGAGGATGCTCAAACGCGGTTCTAGCATAGCCATCTGGAAAATCTCGTTCCGTTTCTTCTCACCACCGGAAAAGCCTTCATTCACCGAACGGTTAGCCAGTTTATTATCCAACTCTACCACCGCACGTTTCTCACGCATTAGTTTCAGAAACTCACTGGCTGTCAGTGCAGGCAGACCTTTATATTTACGTTGCTCATTCACAGCAGCACGCATAAAGTTCACCATGCTCACACCCGGGATTTCCACCGGATACTGGAAACTAAGGAAGATTCCTTCATGGCTACGATCTTCGGGGCTCAACTCCAACAGATCCTTTCCATAAAAAGTGACCGAACCTTTTGTTACCTCAAAAGCCGGATTACCCACCAATACGGAGGAAAGCGTACTTTTACCGGAACCATTCGGTCCCATAATAGCGTGCACCTCACCGGGATTCACCGTCAGGTTAATACCTTTCAATATCTCTTTGCCATTAATGCTGGCATGCAGGTCTTTTATTTCTAACATGATTATATTTACGATTTTACGATTTACTATTAAAAAGTCAACATCACCCCACGCTTCCTTCCAATGAGATGGTAAGCAGCTTCTGTGCTTCTACCGCAAACTCCATCGGAAGTTTATTCAACACTTCCTTTGCATATCCGTTCACAATAAGTCCGATAGCATCTTCTGTCGGAATACCGCGCTGGTTGCAATAAAATATCTGGTCTTCACTAATCTTGCTTGTCGTAGCTTCATGTTCTACCACTGCCGTCTCATTGTGAATATCCATATACGGGAAGGTATGTGCACCACACTTATCTCCCAGCAACAGAGAGTCACACTGGCTATAATTACGGGCATTATCCGCTTTCTCGGCCACGCGTACCAACCCACGATAGGAGTTCTCACTATGTCCGGCAGAAATGCCTTTACTTACAATCGTACTACGAGTGTTCTTACCCAGATGAATCATCTTCGTTCCGGTATCTGCCTGCTGATAGTTGTTCGTTACAGCTACGGAATAGAATTCAGCGGTCGAGTTATCGCCCGTCAGGATACAGGAAGGATATTTCCAGGTGATTGCCGAACCGGTTTCCACTTGTGTCCAGGATAATTTACTGTCCACTCCTTTACAGTTACCGCGTTTAGTCACAAAGTTGTATACACCGCCCTTGCCTTCTGCATCTCCCGGATACCAGTTCTGAACGGTACTGTATTTTACCTCTGCACGGTCATGCACAATGATCTCAACGATAGCGGCATGCAGCTGATTTTCATCCCGCATCGGAGCCGTACATCCTTCCAGATAAGAAACATACGAATCATCATCCGCTACAATCAGCGTACGCTCAAACTGTCCCGTGTTACGGGCATTGATACGGAAATAAGTGGAAAGCTCCATCGGGCAACGTACTCCTTTCGGAATATACACGAAAGAGCCGTCAGAGAACACTGCGGAATTCAACGCTGCAAAGAAATTGTCCCGATAACCTACTACCGAGCCCATATATTTCTTCACCAAATCCGGATGCTCCCGCACGGCTTCACTGAACGAGCAGAATATAATTCCTTTCTCCATCAGCGTTTCCTTGAAGGTAGTCTTTACGGAAACAGAGTCCATAACGGCATCCACTGCCATTCCACTAAGAGCCATTTGCTCTTCCAAAGGAATTCCCAGTTTATTAAACGTCTTTATCAGTTCAGGATCGACTTCCTCCATGCTCTTCGGTCCTTCTTTCTTCTTTGTCGGATCGGCATAATAAGAAATCGCCTGATAATCAATTTCAGGGATACGGAGATGTGCCCAGGTAGGCATTTCCAGCGTCAGCCAATGGCGATACGCTTTCAGTCGAAACTCCAGCAACCACTCCGGTTCGTCCTTTTTCGATGAAATCAGACGAATGACATCTTCATTAAGTCCACGCTCAATGATGTCCGTATGCACCTCTGTGGTGAAACCGTATTTATATTTCTCCTCCGCAAATTTCCGGACAAACTCATTATCAGTCTTCTTTTCAAGTTCGTCTTTCTGATTGGGTTTCATTTTATTGGGTTCTTGTTGCATCTTTATCTTTATTCTCTAATATATATTGTTGCGTCATATTCTTCGCAGCAGGGAAAAAGATCCCCGCAAACGTTTCCATCGGATAATATAACAAAGATTCTTCCTTTTTTGTTGCACTAATTAACTTATTATCGCTGTCCACAAACTCTATCGCACCAATCACTACACTCGTTAACAACAGAAACTTAAGTGCTCCCAGCCCACTTCCTAACCAGCGATTCAACCAGTTCAACGAAATAGCCTGCATTGCTTTTGTCAATAGCGAGGCAATCAATACAAAGATCAATGGTACGGCAATCCAGATCATGATAAAAGCCAACACTTGCGCAACTGTCATTGAATCCGTCACTGTCGGGCAAAGCTTTTCCGCCAAAGAAGCATACAGAGCTTTCGCTGCCAACAGACCGACTATTAACCCCAAAATAGAAGCCAACTGACGAATGAAGCCTTTTACAAAACCTACAATCGCTCCGGCGCCTATTACAATAAGGATAATTATATCAATCGTTGCCACGTTTATTATGTTATAAGCTATAAACCAATAAGTCGTATATAAGCTGATTATAATGAGAAGGTGCCGAATGATAAAAAATAAGGTGGTAAGGTGGTGTTCTGCAAACAGTACCACATTACCACCTCTTTATCAATCATGACCTCTGCTATATTATAACATTATAATACACTTATAACCTTACTATATTTACAGCGTCTGTTTCACTTCTATTTCTTCGAATGTCTCGATCATATCGCCTACCTTCATGTCGTTGCAGTTCACCAGACTGATACCACACTCGAAGTTTGTACCTACTTCCTTCACATCGTCCTTGAAGCGTTTCAATGCGTTGATGTTTCCGGTAAAGATTACGATACCATCGCGGATCAAACGAGCCTTGTCGCTGCGTTTCACCTTTCCGGTCTTCACCATTGCTCCGGCTACAAGACCGACTTTCGTAATATTGAATACTTCGCGGATTTCGATGGTTGCAGTAATCTGTTCCTTTACTTCCGGAGCCAACATACCTTCCATAGCAGCCTTTACCTCTTCGATTGCATCGTAGATGACAGAATACTTACGGATGTCAACACCCTCTTGGTCGGCCATCTTACCGGCAGCACCCGAAGGACGTACCTGGAATCCGACAATAATCGCATCCGAAGCAGCAGCCAGAGAAACATCAGATTCAGAAATTGCTCCCACACCCTTATGGATAACATTTACCTGAATTTGTTCCGTAGACAACTTAATCAACGAATCGCTCAACGCTTCCACAGAACCATCCACGTCACCCTTAACGATGATGTTCAATTCCTGGAAGTTACCCAAAGCAATACGACGACCCAATTCATCCAATGTAAGGATCTTCTGCGTACGCAAACCTTGTTCACGAGCCAGCTGCTCACGTTTATTAGTGATCTCACGAGCTTCCTGATCGCTTTCGACTACATGGAATGTGTCACCTGCGGCAGGAGCACCATTCAATCCCAGAATCAATGCCGGTTCGGAAGGTCCTGCTTCCTTGACGCGTTGGTTACGTTCGTTGAACATAGCCTTCACACGTCCGTAGCTGGTTCCCGCCAATACGATGTCTCCTACTTTCAAAGTACCGTTAGATACCAATACAGTAGCTACATATCCGCGTCCCTTATCCAGTGAAGATTCGATGATGGAACCCGTAGCATTACGGTTCGGATTTGCCTTCAGGTCGAGCATTTCCGCTTCGAGCAATACTTTTTCCAGCAAGTCTTCCACACCCATACCTTTCTTGGCAGAGATATCTTGTGACTGATATTTACCACCCCATTCTTCAACAAGGTAATTCATTGCAGCCAGTTCTTCTTTAATCTTATCCGGATTTGCAGTCGGTTTATCTACCTTATTGATTGCAAATACAATAGGTACACCGGCAGCCATCGCGTGATTGATCGCTTCTTTCGTCTGTGGCATCACGTTATCATCGGCAGCCACAATAATGATAGCAATATCCGTTACTTTGGCACCACGTGCACGCATAGCGGTAAACGCTTCGTGACCCGGAGTATCGAGGAATGTAATACGACGACCGTCTTCCAATTGCACGTTATAAGCACCGATATGCTGGGTAATACCTCCGGCCTCACCGGCAATTACATTCGCCTTACGGATATAGTCAAGCAAAGAAGTCTTACCGTGGTCAACGTGTCCCATCACCGTTACAATCGGAGCGCGCGGTTGCAAATCTTCCGGAGCATCTTCTTCTTCAACGATAGCTTGTGCCACTTCCGCACTTACATATTCAGTCTTGAATCCGAATTCTTCAGCCACCAGATTGATGGTTTCAGCATCCAAACGCTGGTTGATGGAAACCATGATACCAATACTCATACAAGTAGCGATAACCTGGTTAACAGAAACATCCATCATCGTTGCCAATTCGTTAGCCGTAACGAACTCGGTCAACTTCAATACCTTGCTGTCTGCCATTTCCTGATCTTCCAGTTCCTGCATACGGTTGGAAGCCATTTCACGTTTCTCTTTACGGTATTTGGACGTTTTATTCTTACCTTTGGTTGTCAGACGTGCAAGGGTTTCTTTTACCTGTTTTGCTACGTCTTCCTCGCTCACTTCCTGTTTGATAACCGGTTTCTTGAAGCGATCTTTATTGTTGTTATTTCTTCTGTTGTTATTTCCCTGTCCGTTGGCCTGGCCACCCTGACCGTTACTATTGCCGCCTTTACCCTGTACATTAGGTCTTGGAGCAGCAAAGTTGGAAGTTGCAACATTGTTAACGTCCACCTTCTCTTTATTGATACGGTTACGTTTCTTCTTGTTAGCAGCCGCTTCCGCACTGTCCTTAGGTCCGCTCTTCGCCAATTTAGAATCATCCTTACGGATTTCCTTGATGATAGCTTCCTTCATCAACTTCTTCTGATCCTGACGGATTTTTTCCTTTTCTTCACGTTCGCGACGTTTCTCTTCCTTCGATTTCTTCTTGGGACGAGTAGACTGATTCAATGCAGCCAAGTCGATCTGACCGATCACATTAATCTTTGCGCCTAATTCCGGTTGACGGATTTTGAAAACACCATCATCCTCCGGAGCCTTTTCCGCTACCGGGGTTACTTCAGCCTGTGCAGTTTCCACCTTTTCTTCTTCTTTATGTTCTTCCGCCTTCACAGGTGCAGCTACTACTACCTTCGGCTCTTCTTTTTTCACTTCTTCTACTACTTTTTCAACTTCTACCGGCTTCGTCTCCACTACAGGTTCCGGCACTACTACGGGTTCAACCAGCACTGGAGTAGGCTCTACTACAGAAACAGGAGGTGTCACCACCTCTTCCTCCTTCACCTCGGGTTCTCTCTTCTCGGGCTCCTTTTTCACTTCGGGTTTAACGACAGGCCGTTCCACAACCGGTTCTTCCTGTTTCTGTTCCGGTTCTTTCTCTACCTTTTCAGGTTTACGACCGTTCAATTTATCCAAATCTATTTTTCCGACAGGTTTAAACTTCGGACGTGCATCCTCAGGTACGACTGTCTTAATCACATCTTCCGACTTCGGCTTTTCGGGCTGCTTTTCGAAGCCCTCAATCGATACCGACGCCTTATTACGTTCCTTATTCTGACGTTCCTGTATGAAACGCTCCGATTCAAGTCTAAGGTTCTTATCTGTACTAAACTCCTTTACGAGTATAGCGTATTGCTCCTCGCTAATTTTAGTATTAGGATTAGCCTCAACGGTATGCCCTTTCTTTTGCAGGAACTCAACTACCGTCGCGATTCCTACGTTCAAATCTCTTGTAACTTTGTTTAACCTTATCGTCATATTTTAAAATTAATGAATAAATGGAGCTTGTTTAATTGAAAATTGAGAATTAAGAAATAAAAGTCTGCTGCATTATATTGTATCGCAACTTTTAATCTTTAATTTCATCTTTATTTTCAATTGAAGGATCTTCTTCTTCAAACTCCGATTTCAAAATGCGTATTACCTCGTCCACTGTCTCTTCTTCCAAGTCCGTCTTTTCAATCAACATCTCACGAGGAGCATTCAACACAGCCTTCGCTGTATCGATGCCGATAGCTTTGATAGCGTCGATCACCCATCCGTCGATTTCGTCTCTAAACTCGTCGAGATAGATATCTTCGTCAGCTACATTCTCATCCAACTCACGGAACACGTCGATAGTGTACTCAGTTAACATACTGGCCAGTTTGATATTCAAACCGCCTTTACCGATAGCCAGCGAAACTTCTTCCGGTTTGAGGAATACCTCTGCTTTCTTCTCTTCCTCGTTCAGACGAATAGAAGAAATCTTAGCCGGGCTTAAAGCGCGCTGTATAAACAATGAGATGTTCGATGTATAATTGATTACGTCGATGTTCTCATTGCGAAGTTCACGAACAATGCCATGAATACGACTTCCCTTTACACCTACACAGGCTCCTACAGGGTCGATTCTGTCATCGTAAGATTCCACCGCGATCTTGGCACGTTCGCCGGGGATACGGGCAATCTTCTTGATGGTAATCAAACCATCATTAATTTCGGGTACTTCCATCTCGAACAGGCGTTGCAGGAAAACGGGAGAAGTACGTGACAAGATAATCTTAGGATTATTATTCTTGTTATCCACGCGAGCAACTACTGCACGGGCCGTTTCACCTTTACGATAAAAGTCGCTCGGAATTTGTTCGGTCTTAGGTAACAGCAATTCGTTTCCTTCATCGTCTAAAAGCAACATCTCTTTTTTCCAGATCTGATATACTTCTGCATTGATGATAGTACCTACCTTATCTATATATTTATTATAAATACTGTCTTTTTCGAGTTCCAGAATCTTGGAAGCCAGTGTCTGGCGAAGATTCAGGATCGCACGACGTCCGAACTTGGCAAAGATAACCTCGTCAGTCACCTCTTCACCTTCTTCGTAAGAAGCATCAATTTTCTGTGCTTCGCTCAACGAAATCTGCATATTCGGGTTAGTCAAATCTTCATCGGCCACAACTTCACGGTTACGCCATATCTCGAAGTCACCCTTGTCCGGGTTCACGATTACGTCGTAATTTTCATCGGTGCCAAACATTTTCGCGATTACGCTACGGAACGACTCTTCGAGTACGCTAACCATCGTCGTTCTATCGATATTCTTCAGTTCCTTAAATTCCGAAAATGTATCAATCAAGCTGATTGTTTCTTCTTTTTTGGCCATAACTATTTAAAGCTAATTAAGTATTTAGTATATTTTATTTGCTCATAAGTGAAGGTTTCGTCCTCTTCTACCAATTTCGGGCGCTTTGATCCTTCGGTTTTTACTTTCTTTTGTACGCCTACCGTAAACTTCTCTTCATCGGCATCTTTCAGTATACCGGCCAGCTTCCGTCCGTCTCCGGTCAGCACTTCCACCTCTTGTCCGATGTGGATATAATACTGTTGCAGAACTTTAAAGGGTTGTCCGATCCCAGCCGACCCTACTTCCAGTTCATAATCTTCCTCTTCGCGGTTCAGTTTCGACTCTATGAAGCGGCTAAGCTCCACGCAATCTTCAATCCAAACACCTTCTGCATGGTCTATTTCAACCACAATCTTGTCATCCGGGCTCACGGTTACCTCTACTAAAAAGTAGTCTTTTCCTTCCAGCCACTCTTCTACAATCTGACAAACAGTTTTCTTTTCTATCATTTATTAGCTATATAAGAACAAAAAAAGGAGCTTAATTGCCCCTCCACCTTTCATCCGTTTTCGGTTGCAAAGATATAAATAATCTGTTCGACTACAAAACATTAAAGAAAAAAAGTATGAATTAACAGTGCTATATTCGTATCTTTACGCCGTAATTCAAAAAATAACGACTATGGCACATCGTCTCAACACAAATAAACAGTTTATGGTAGGTAACGGAATTCTTGCTTTTGCCGTCATTTTTGTCGTGGTTATTTTTGTCTATATGAGCATGCGGCTACAACGGGAAAAGCAGGAAGAACGTCATTTCATCGAAAGCTATACGATCAGTCTGGTAAAAGGTTTTGCCGGAGATTCTATCTCTTTATTTGTCAACGACAGTCTGATCTCCAACAAAACCATGTCGGAAGAACCTTACACTGTAGAAATAGGACGTTTTGCCGAACAGAGCGCCTTGTTGATTGTAGATAATAACACAGAATTAGTGTCTACGTTTGATCTTAGTGAAAAAGGAGGAACTTATCAGTTCGAAAAAGAATCAGACGGGATTAAACAATTAGCCAAGTAATAAAGGTATTAACTAAGTCTGTGCCACCATATTGGCACAACCATGCCATCGCATTGTCACGACTGTGCCAGCGTGTTGACACAAGTGTGCCAACACGATAGCACTATCCTGGCAATAAAGTATTCTAAATCTCCGTACGATACTTTCTCAATTCCCCCCGCAAAGCCAATGCTTTTCCTTCTGTAAATTGATTGAGCAATACCCAAAATCGTTCGCTATGATTCATCTCGCAAGTATGACATAATTCGTGCAGCAACACGTAGTCTATCAAATGAGAAGGTAACAGAACCAGGTAATAGGACAAATTAATATCCTTTCGAGCCGAGCAACTGCCCCATCTGCCCTGACTGGAGTTTATTTTCACACTCGAATAAGGAAGTCCGCATTGCTTGGACAAGGAAGCCAAACGTGAAGGAAGGATACTTTTCGCATTCCGCCTCAACGATTCTTCAATCACCTTATGCAACCAGCTTTGCAGTTTCTCGTCCGTAAAATCCGCATGAGGCGGACAAACAATTTCCATAACCCCCAACCGGGAATTAGCCAGAAACTGATCCTTTTCACCGGACACCAAGGACAACTTAAAGTGTTCCGCATCAATTTTATAGTCCAAATCAATCAATGGCCGGGCTAATTTTTGACGGGAGGCCAGAAGTTTACCACGCAGATTCTCGATTGCCTGCTTCACTTCTTTCAATGTAGTGCCGGGAGGAACTGAAACATAAACAGCATCACTCTTTGTACGAAACACAAGACTCCTCGCACGTGAATTGACACGCACTATCAGACGTCCTAATTCGTCATCTTCTACGATCTTATCCATTATAATCCTCCTATCAACAGCCACAAAAGTAATAAAAAAGAAGATTCCAATGAAAAACTTCGCGGAAGATGCAACTTTATATCAGTTTCTTCCGTCTAACTGTCATATCAATCATAGAAAAACATAATTATGAAAACAAGTTTATTGCTCGTATTAGTCACCGGATTGTCTCTAGTACTTACTGCCGGCTCTTGCTTGCAGGGAAAACACGTAGTAGGCAGCAAAAACTACATCTCCCAAGAAGTAAAAGCCGATCATTTCAATGAAATCAAACTATTGGGAAGTGCCAATATCAGTTATCACCAAGACACACGCAGTCACGTGGAGATACATGGTTCCGACAACATTATACCACTTGTAGAAACGTATGTAGACGGTAATACATTAATGATAAAATTCAAGAAGAATGTCAGTATATGGAAAGGAAAACTGGAAATAAAAGTTTTTGCTCCGGAACTGAATAAGCTGTCAATCAACGGATCGGGAAATATAAAATTAATCAATGGAATACAAACCTCTAAAGATATCGAGTTCCATATAAATGGTTCGGGGAACATTCAGGGAGAAGGGCTTAATTGCCGAAGAATGGCTGTTTCAATTAACGGATCGGGAGATGTTAGACTGCAACAAATAGAGAGCCAGGAATGTCAGGCAGGAATTTCAGGTTCGGGTAATATTAATCTTAAAGGTAAAGCCATTCAAGCAAAATATGCTATTGCCGGATCGGGAAACATTCAGGCCGCAGATTTAGAAGCAGAGAATACGGATGCAAGTATCAGTGGATCCGGAAACATCAGTTGTTATGCAAGTCAAAAACTGGTTGCCCGCGTGAAAGGAAGTGGCGATATTGCTTATAAAGGCAATCCACAAGAAGTGGATGCTCCACGGAAAAACATACGGCAGATCAAATAAAGACAATTTGAACAAATACAGTCTAAAAGCATAAAAGGGCTACTGCATCACGCGGTAGCCCATTTATTTAGTTAGTTTCATTATAAAAATTTGAGAGAATTGAAAACTTCACAGTTTCGCCTTCGTTGTTGTTTTAATTAAGCACACTAACTATATTATATGTTTAAAGCAAATGAAAATGTCTATTCGTTTATAACTTGCACCTTATGGTTGATCTTCGCCAGGCTATCAGCCAGAACCTGTTCCGCTTTCACATCATTTGAGATAGCGACCGATGGTGCTGTTACTTGTTTACCAATGGTATCCGTTGCCAATACACTTCCGTCATCTCCGGAGAAAGAATGTTGTGCCACATTCCCCAAAGAAAGGATGATTGCAATCACGGCAGCGGCTTTGAATAGAGGAATAAAACGACCGGTCAGTGTCAAGCGTTTCGCTTTTACGACCGTAGGCTCCACCTCTGCCAGAATACGTGTATCAAAGTCTTCGCCCAGTCCTACTTCCTGCTGAACCTGTTGATAAACAAACAGGTTTTTATAGCGAAGCAAATGAGCCGGAACTTCCTCCTTTGCGAAGAAGTCGCGCAATGTTGCTTCCTCCTCAACGGAAGTTTCGCATTGCCAGTATCGCTCCAGGAGCTGTTCTATATCCTTATAATCCATATTCGTCAATTTTTAAATACCTTTGTTTTACTTTTTGTCTGGCTCTGAAGAGGTTCACTTTCACTTGTTCCTCTGTCAGATTCAGCAACCCTGCAATTTTCTTATAGCTTTCACCTTCAATGTCCCTCAGTTGCATGATAAGCCGCTGTTTTTCGGGAAGTTCGTTTACCAGTCTATTAATAATGTTCATTCTTTCATCATGAATCATCTGGTCATACGGACTGTTTGCATCAGGTTCTTCCTCCATTTCGGGGGTGAGTTCCACGTTTTGAGCTTCTTTCTTTTGACTTCGATCTATCGCCAGATTCTTTGCCACTGTCAGGCAATAGGCTTCGACCGATTCAAATTGAGACCACTCATCACGCTTATTCCACACTCTTATCATGGTGTCCTGAACGACATCCTCGGCTTCGGCCCTATCCAGGGTGATTCTGAGAGCCAATCGAAAGAGTTTATCCTTCAACGGCAAAATATCGTTTCGGAAGCTGATTTCTTGCATCTCTATAATAATGACGGGCTAGGATATGAAAAGTTACAGTCGCCCACTACTTTTTTTTGAATTATTTTTTTATTCTTGTTCCACCAGAGTTATTAATCGCTGATGCTAAGGTGATTACCACTTCAGATACTCCTGCATTTATTGCTTCAAAAGAATTCTCCAACTTGGGAATCATACCTCCCTGAATAACGCCATCAGCTACATATTGTTCAAATTCGGCACGGGTGATTTGGGGAATCACACTGTCATCATCATTCTCGTCACGCAACACGCCTTTCTTCTCAAAACAATATACCAATATCACATCAAACAAGGCCGACAACGCTTTCGCTGTCTCCCCAGCAATGGTATCTGCATTCGTATTCAGCATATTGCCGTGGCCGTCGTGCGTCAATGGAGCCATCACAGGAACAACGCCTTTATGTATCAAATCCGACAATAAAGTAGCGTCCACCTGTTCCACATCTCCCACAAACCCGTAGTCTACTTCTTTCACCGGACGTTTCACCGAACGGATTACATTCATATCCGCACCGGTCAATCCGAGTGCATTGACTCCGCGTGCTTGCAGACCTGCCACAATATTTTTATTCACCAATCCGCCATACACCATCGTTACGACTTTCAATGTTTCGGCATCGGTAATCCGACGACCATTTACCATCTTGCTTTCAATACCCAGTTGTGCGGCAATCTTTGTTGCCGAACGACCGCCACCATGAACCAACACTTTATGTCCGTCGATAGCGGCAAAGTCATTTAACAACTGACGAAGGGTGGCTTCCTCTTCTACGATTTTGCCACCCACCTTAATAACTGTTAGTTTTTCTCTCATTTCTTGATTTCTAATAAGTTCACCGAATGGAGAATCCGGCTCCGGCACCCTGCCGGTTATTCCAAATAAGTATATCCGTAAAGCCCCGAACGATAGTTGGAAAGGAATTCTTTTCCTTCTTCCAAAGAAATCTTTCCTTCTTTCACTGATTTCGTCACCCAAGTTTCGAGCGTACGTACCAGTTTCTTCGGATTGTACTGCACATAGTCCAACACCTCCGCTACCGTTTCTCCGTCGATAATCTGTTCGATATTATATCCTTTCTCGTTCACCGAAACATGCACGGCATTCGTATCACCAAACAAATTATGCATATCTCCCAAAATCTCCTGATAAGCTCCCACCAGGAACACAGCCACATAATAAGGTTCTGTTTTCTTCAGTGCATGTACAGGCAGATAATGAGCCACGTTACGGGTAGAGATAAAGTTGGCAATTTTGCCGTCCGAGTCGCAGGTTATATCTTGCAAGGTAGCCGAACGCTCCGGTTTTTCATCCAACCGCTGAATAGGCATGATCGGGAATATCTGGTCAATTGCCCAAGAGTCAGGAAGTGACTGAAACAACGAGAAGTTACAGAAATATTTATCGGCAAGCAGTTTGGACAATCCACGGAATTCATCGGGCGCATGCTTCAAACCGGCTGCAATCTGATTAATCTCACGTGTAATAGACCAATACAGACGCTCGATTTGTGCGCGGGTTTTCAGATCCACGATTCCATGACTGAACAAGTCCAATGCTTCCTCCCTGATCTGCTGCGCATCGTGCCATGCTTCCAACATCTTGTTCTGGTTCAGCGAATCCCAGATTCCATATAACTCCTGCACCAATTCGTGTGCATCCGGAGCAATTTCCTCCTCGTCATCCCATTCGGGCAATGTAGCGGTTTCAAGTACCTCAAAGATAAGAACAGAATGATGTGCCGTCAATGCGCGTCCACTCTCCGTTATGATATTCGGGTGTGGGATACCATTTTTATCGCTCACGTCCACCAAAGTAGAAATAGAGTCGTTTACATATTCCTGGATGGAATAATTCACGCTGCCTTCGCTATTGGACGAACGGGTTCCGTCATAATCCACTCCGAGTCCACCGCCAATATCTACAAATTCCACATTGAATCCCATCGAATGCAACTGCACGTAGAACTGTGAAGCCTCACGCAAAGCCGTTTTGATACGACGTATCTTTGTCACCTGACTGCCGATATGGAAATGAATCAATTTCAAACAATCCTTCATCCCTTTGCTCTCCAGGAAGTCGAGCGCTTCGAGAAGTTCACTGGAAGTCAAGCCGAATTTGCTGGCATCACCTCCAGACTCTTCCCACTTTCCGCTACCGGAAGAAGCGAGTTTGATACGTATACCGATGTTAGGCTGCACATTCAGCTGTTTTGCCATCTTTGCAATCAGCTTCAGTTCGTTCATCTTCTCTACAACGAGGAAGATACGTTTACCCATTTTCTGGGCAAGCAAAGCCAGTTCGATGTAACTTTCGTCTTTATATCCGTTACAGACAATCAATGAGTCAGAATCCGTATTGACCGCAATCACTGCATGGAGTTCCGGTTTGGAACCGGCTTCCAGTCCGAGATTGAACTTCTTTCCGTGGCTGATAATCTCTTCCACCACCGGGCGCATTTGGTTGACCTTAATCGGATAAATTATAAAGTTCTCGGCTTTATAACCATACTCTTCGGCCGCTTGTTTAAAGCAGGAAGACATCTTTTCAATACGGTTGTCCAAAATATCCGGAAAACGTATCAACATGGGAGAAGCCACATCACGCAATTGCAACTCATCGACCAGTTCTTTCAGATCGACAGTCACTCCGTCTCTACGAGGTGTAACAACTACATGACCTTTGTCATTAATACCAAAGTACGAGGTACCCCAACCTGTGATGTTGTAGAGTTCCTCAGAATCTTCAATACGCCACTTTCTCATTTTCTGTTATTCAGTGTTTTTAGTAAATAATTGGACGGCAAAAATACGGATTAATCTACATGTTGGCAATTAATTAGACATTAAATCTTTCAAACGGTCCATATAACCACTATTTCCGTTACGGGCGTCATAGCGACATGCCAGCTCTTCTGCCTGTTGATAGAAATAATTGCGAAGTTCGTTTACCTGATAAATTCCATCCGGACGATAAAGCGGGAACTCTTCCGGCAAAGACAACGAGACTTCCGGACGGGTTTCATATTTCAGAGCCTCTACCATATCACAGGAGAAACGATAACTCTTCAGCGTATTAGTACGCAAACTCCAACCGATACAGCGTTCGGCATATTCCCAAGCTCTTTCCGGCTTCGTCATCATATAATAGGCAATAAACAATCCCAGATAGAGCAAAAGATATTCATCCTTCTCTCTTCCCACCAATGCTTCTTCGGCACGTGCACACATATCGGCGGCAATCTCCGGTTTACCTGCTTTCTGCGCATAATAAGCAAGCTTCAAATAGGCCCGCAAATTGGCTTCATAACAAGTGACCTGCTTATTAATCAACGGTTGCGCGCGGCTGTAAGCCTCATCAAACTGTCCCGTTTCCAGATAATAATCCAGCATAAAGTTCAATTCACAAGCCTCACACGACTGATCGTCTATCTTCTCATTCAACATTTTATCAATGTATTCTTTCGCCTTGTCATACTGCCGCATCCAGACACATTCCACAGACCAGCGGTGATAATAACTCCGCAAAGAATATCCGTTCCGGAGGATACGGGTTTTATAATCCTCCCCAATTGCCTGTACCTGCTCCATCGGGATCTCCGGAAGATCGAACGTACAAGCCCATATCCACTTATATTTCCACAACAAGTCATCTTCCTTAATCACATCCTTGTGGTTCTCGTAATCATCCAGAATTTTAGAGAACACGGTAATCTCTTCAGCATCCGCCGAAAGAAGATTCAGTTCATAAATAAGATCCAGTCTCAACTCCGTAGCCCATTCCACATCTTCGTTCTCATCAGCGATGCGGATAGCTTCTTTCAATAGATTGGCTTTTTCGCGGGGATGCAGGTTGTTATTCTGTGTCTGCAACAGCAATTTTTGTATTTCAAGTGTGTATCTCATACTCTTTTTTAATTCAGGAAATTTATAAAATCATTCATTTTCGAAGTCATCAGTTCACTTAGCGAATGGTTGAAAAGCTCCATTTCTTCGCTGTTTACCGGATATTTACCTTGCAGAAGCGATTGTACATACAATATATGCACCACATGCTGAAACAGTTTATTGTCTCCTTGTATTTGCAATAAGGTCTGCACCATTTCATTATCCGCATTGAAAGTGAGTGTCGGCGGAATCTGCTTTGTAGTATTCACAGCTCCCAGTACAGCCGCCAACGGATTATTAGCACTTTTAGCAGCATTCTCCTTTTCCTCCGCCACAAAAATAACCGGAATATCCACCGGAGTAAAATGCTTCAGACGACAGATACAGCCAAATCGCTTCAACAACTCGTTCGCTTTCACCTCAAAAGCCTGAAACTCCTGGTTCGCCTCCACTTCACCAAACTGCTCCAGCAACCGTGAAGGAGATATTTCATCCAAAGTAAGCTCCGGATTCAGGCGGACATACTTTTTCAACAACGTTTCATCAAACGTATAAGCAGCATTCACGACCAGCCAACCCTGTGCTCCGGCTATACGCCGCACTTGCCGGAAATCCTCCAGATTCTTGGTATAACATATCACATTACTTGCCGAACGAATACTTCCAAAGCTACGTAACCCCTTATTGGTTTCAAAAGGAAGGTAATCCATAAACAAACGAAGCAATTCATTATCCTCCGAAGCAATCGCCTTGATATGAAAGTGATGAACATCCAGAATCCGGTTGAACATGGCACGGTCATTCTGCACCAATCCCCGCAAATAATCCTTGATAGCCACCCCGATCTCTTTCCGGGCATCTTTCAGTTGGTCATTACTCACCAAAGACTCCCGGGAAGCGGTAGACAGCAACCCGTCCGCATTCACCAGACAACGGATAAAGAAAGCCCACGACGGCAACAGATTGCAATCATCCTCACTCAACAGCATACGTTTGAGATAGACCTTATGAGAGTTGCGCACTGAAAATTGTGTACGGAAAGGCAGGACATAAAGCACCCCTTCCACCTTGCCGCTTTCAGTATAGATCCGGAAAGCATCGAGAGCAGACGACTGAAACACTTTCGCCCCATAATCCAGCAACTCCTTACGAGTCGCCTTCGGGTCAAGCCATACAGGCGAAGGCGTATTTACCAACTCCTCTTCCCCCTGATAATGCAGATAGATAGGATACGGCAGCATTTCTCCGTAACCGACCAGTATCTTCTTAAATGTTTCATATTCAAAAAGATGCATCCAATCTCCTTTCGGGTGCAATACTACCTGCGACCCGATGGGCCGTTCTTCGTCTGATAAAGTCAGCTGATACGTCCCATCCACTTTTCCACACCAGCAAACAGGCTGTCCGCCCATTGCAGAACGACTCTCTACGGTGATTTCATTGGTCACCACAAAACAAGATAACAATCCGATACCGAACCTTCCGATAAAATCGTCCGCATCGGGAGTATCCCGCTTTGAGCTCTCCCCGATAACAGTCAGAAAGCGATAAACTTCCTCCTCTTTCAGTCCGATACCATTATCCCGAAATACCACTGTCTTGTCCTCATTCAGAAAGACATCGATGCGACCTTTATAATTCTCGTCAATATTGCGTAGTGCCGTGATGGCATCTACGCAATTCTGCAACAGTTCGCGAACAAAAGTATTCGGGTTACTATAAATGTGCTCTGATAACAGGGCAATCATACCTTTAAGATTGACCTGAAACAGATTATTCCCTTCTTTTTCCATGTTCCTCTTTTACTTCCTCCTCCTTCCGGTGATTTTAAGAGCTTTCTCATTGCCATTCTCTGCGGCCTTTTCGAACCACTCCATTGCAATTTCATCGTTTTCTTCCACGCCATTTCCTGTCAGATAGGCATTTCCAAGTTCAAATTGTGCTTTATCGTTATTTTTCTCGGCAGCTTTCAGCAACCATTGCACTGCAGCTTCCGGATCAGGGTTACAACCTTCGCCATACATCATCATCTTGCCCAGATAATAAATTGCAGCGACATTCTCATTCCCCGCCGCATCCGTGAACCAGCGATAGGCCTCGGCATAATTCTGTTTCACACCTACTCCGTTATAATAGCAAAGTCCGGTACGATACATACTTGTCGTATTTCCATTATCCGCAGCCAGTGTATAATATTTAAAGGCTTCCGTTTCATTCTCTTCCACTCCGATACCCATTTCATAACAGATACCCAGTCCTTCACTATACCATTCATATTCGGCAGCTTTCTTGAAATAAGCAAAAGCCTTTTCCGACTCATTCAGGCTATCATAGTCATACAGATAATACTCACCCACACGCAGCATAGCCATCGGAATCTCATTAGCCACTGCCTTTTCATACCATTCCACTGCCGTTTTATTATCTTCCAGACAGGGACCGCAACCGAAGAAATAATAATCTCCCATCTTAAACTGAGCATAGCCATAATCCTGTTCAGCAGCCTTCATCATATATTCCACTGCCTTCTGTGGATTCTCTTCCACGCCATTACCATTCTCATAAGCCATCCCCAGTTCCGTCAGACAACGGGCTTCATTCTTTTCCGCCCCTTTACTAAACCATTCGAGTGCCCTATCCCAGTTTTCTTCCGTTCCGATACCTTCTCTATAGCAACGTCCCAAAGCAAAGATCGCATCATTATCGTCCGCTTCAGCTGCCTTTGTATACCAGGCAAAGGCCTCTTCCGGTTTCACTTCACCAAGAACACCCTTTTCCATATAAAGACCTACACGGAACATTGCATAAGGATAACCCTGTTCGGCAGCCTTGCTAATCAGTTCAAATGACTTTTCATAATTCTTCTCCACTCCATCGCCATTCTCATATAAGAATGCCAGTTCCACAAGGGCAAAGCAAGCACCCAGTTCGGCCGCTTTTTCATAATATTCCCTTGATTTTACAGGGTCCTTCACACCGCTATATCCATTAGCCAAATAAAGAGCCACACGGCAATACCCATCGGCATTATTCAGTGAAGCCGCTTTTTCATAAAACTCTAAAGCCTTCACATAATCCGGTTCTTCAGACAAGAAGCCACGTTCATACATCCAGCCCAAACGATAAGCTGCACTTCCCGAACCCAATTCAATGGCTTTCTCCAACAACTCTTTCGCGCGATTCATGTCTTCCGGCACCAAATCACCGTTGAAATAAATATTGGCCAGTCCTTCGATACCTTGTATATAATCATCCTCCACGCAACGGTTCAGACACATCAGTCCACGTTCCACGTTCTTATATTCATCATTATACAGGTAGATCAATGCCAGTTCATACGCACTGTAGGGTTCACAATAAAGCATGCCCTTTTCCAGCCATTCAATCGCCTTAGGCATATCCAGCCATTCCTCCTCCTGATAGTTATATCCCAGGAAATTGGCGGCAGACCACACACCGGCATACCAAGCCTTTTCCCAAAGTTCAAAGCTCAGTTCTTTCGGTTTATTCAGTTCCGGGTAACGGAAATAAAGCGTAGCCAGATTTTTAAGACTATAAAGATTGGGAACTATTTCCAGGGCTTTTTCGTAATAAGCAGCTTCCTCTGCCACGTTACCTTCCGCCCTGTCGAGCGCATCCCCCAACGCTGCATATACATGAGCACGCAAACGTTCACCTTCAGGCAGTTCGGCAAGCAGTTCATTCCGTATCTGTAATGCCTTTGCTTTATCCCCTGCAAATTCTTCGGCAAAAGCACGATAATGCTTTCCCCATAAAATAGCTTCGGGAGAAGTGAGAGCTGCAAAACGCCGTTCACCCTCTTCTTTATCTTGTTCGCAATAGAATCCCATGTATCGCCAATAGGCAACAGTTGCTTCCGCTTCAGCCCAACCCATATCGGCGGCCTTCTCGTAGTATGGAAACAAATAACTCATGTCCCGCTTTCCATAACGGGCTTCGGAATATTGTGCACCCTTCTGCGCCCATCCCGCACCGCTAAACTTTGCCACACGATCGCATACCTGCATCACCTTTTCCCACCAGAATTCATATTCTTCCGCGTTGAGTTCCACCTCTACGTTACAGTCAAAAGCACTGAATATCAGTTCAAAAAAATCTTCTGTTAATTTCTCGTCTTCTTTTGTGTCCAAAGCATATTCACATACAGCCAATGCTTCCCACCAGTTTTCCGCACTTAACAATGAAGCCGGTGTATACTGCGGAAACCATACCCTTGCAGGCTGTCCGGATGCTTTAATTTTAGCGGATAACTCCCCAAATTTCTCTTTTAAAGTTTTCATGATATAGAACTTTACCTTAATTTTGTGTTACTAGTCAATAAAAAATCTCATAACGAGTGCAAGGTACAAATATTGACCGAATGCACAAACAAGAGTCTCAAAAAAAACGAAGTTCCAACAAAAAGAGAACATTACAACTACCTGATTTCTGAATACAGTAAAATTCCTCCCAATAATCATTCATTATCAGGCACAAATTACACACATTCCACAGCTTTCCAAATGACGATTACACAAAATATAACGACTGTTACTTCTACAATCCCAAAAGTTGTCGCAAACATTGCACCGATGTTTCAATCTGCCAACGATCTTCCAATTCGTCTGCATTAAAGATATATTGTGCCTGATGATAAAAAGGAGCACGCTTCTCGAGTGCCTGAACAATGAACGCTTTCAGTTCTTCATCCTCTTTACCCTGAAGAATAGGACGTTGTTGTTTAGCCACACGCAAGCGCCTGAACAACACATCCGGATGCACCTCCAGAAAAACAGTCTTTCCGGTCCGGTTCATAAAATCCATATTATCATAAAAACAAGGCGCTCCACCCCCCGTCGAAATTACCACATTCTCAAACTCAGCTACTTCATGGAGCATATTTCTCTCCAGCTCCCTGAATCCTGTTTCGCCTCGTTCAATGAATAATTCTCCAACGGTTTTGTGAAAACGCTCTTCAATATACCAGTCCAGATCGATGAACGGTATATTCATTTGCCGGGCAAAAGCCTTACCCAACGTCGTTTTTCCGGCACCCATATAGCCGGTAAGGAAGATACGAACCATAAATGATTAATTTTGCTCACAAAATTAATCATTTAATGAAGAATGAAGAATGAATAATGAAGAATTGGATGGCATAATGGCTAAAATTCTTTATTCTTCATTCTTCATTCTTCATTCCCGATTTATTTAAAGATTCTCACCCGTTCTTCAAGCGGCTGGAATTCTTTTTCACCCGGTTTGCCGAGAGGAAGTCCGAACGGCATTTCCGCAATCAAATGCCAATGTTCCGGCAAATCCCATGCACGGCGCACTTCTTCATCAATCAACGGGTTATAGTGTTGCAGCGATGCTCCGAAACCTACATCTTCGAGCATTACCCAGATAGCTAACTGGTGCATGGCAGAAGTCTGCAATGACCATCCCGGGAAATTCTCCTGATAAGCCGGGAAAGCCTCCTGAAGCCCTTTCACAACCTTCTGATCCTCAAAAAACAATACAGTGCCATACCCACAGGCAAAGGAATGATCTATCTTCTCTTCTGTCTTGACAAACGCTTCAGCCGGTACAATCTTCTTTAATGCGTCCTTCACAATCTGCCACAATTTCTTATGCGATTCTCCCAATAGAAGTACCACACGGGTAGATTGCGAATTGAATGCCGACGGTACGTGGCGCACGGTCATATTAACGATACATTCGATCTCCTGATCGGATATAGGTGACTGATTAGTAATTGAATAGTAAGTTCGACGTTGTTTCAAAGCTTCACTAAAAGATCTTTCCATAATAGTTCCTTTCTTATTTTATATTCTTAAAACTCTCTTTTTTTTATAACAAGTAGCCCCCCTAACTTGTTCAGTTAGAGAATATATTTGTACCTTCGCAGCGTCAATTCATTGACTATCTAAAATTATCGTCAGAAAAAATGGCTAAACAGAAATTTTATGTAGTATGGGAAGGTGTCACCCCCGGAGTTTATACTTCCTGGACAGACTGCCAACTTCAAATCAAAGGATATGAAGCTGCCAAATACAAATCATTTGATACGCGCGAAGAAGCGGAACGCGCGTTGACAATGTCTCCCTATGCTTATATCGGCAAGAATGCAAAGGCTAAATCAGGAGGTCCTAAACCTTCTTCGGATACTTTACCTTCTTGTGTGATCGACAATAGCCTGGCTGTCGATGCAGCCTGTAGCGGTAATCCGGGACCGATGGAATATCGCGGCGTACACATTGCCAGCCGTCAGGAGATTTTTCATTTCGGCCCGATGAAAGGCACGAATAATATCGGCGAGTTTCTAGCCATCGTACACGGGTTGGCGTTGCTGAAAAAGAAAGGTTTCGATATGCCCATTTACAGTGACAGCGCGAATGCCATCAGCTGGGTGCGACAGAAGAAGTGCAAGACCAAACTCCCCCGAACCCCGGAAACAGAAGAACTCTTCCTGTTGATTGAACGGGCAGAAAAATGGTTGCAGGGAAACACCTATACCACCCGTATCCTGAAATGGGAAACCAAAGAATGGGGAGAAATTCCGGCCGACTTCGGCAGAAAATAAAAGAACATAAATTTCAATATAAGAAAAAGATGAAAACATTGACTTCAAGCAAAGCTTTCTGGCTGTTACTAGTCATTTGCGTAGTTACTATCCTGCCTTTCCTCGGTTTATCGGAGTACCACACCAAAGGGGAGCCTCGCGAATCTATTGTCTCCTACTCCATGCTGGATAGCGGAAACTGGATTTTACCCAGAAACAACGGAGGAGAAATGGCTTACAAACCGCCTTTCTTCCACTGGAGCATTGCTGCTGTTTCGGCAGCAGTGAATGGAGGGCAAGTCACAGAAATGACCTCCCGCTTGCCGTCTGCCATCGCCCTGATCGCCATGACCCTCTGCGGCTTTCTGTTCTTTGCCAAAAGAAAAGGAGTGGAACTGGCGTTGTTGGCCGCCTTTATTACCCTGACTAATTTTGAGCTGCACCGGGCCGGAGCAAACTGCCGGGTGGATATGGTATTGACAGCGCTCACCGTTGGCGCTCTGTATTGTCTCTACAAATGGTATGAGAAGGGACTCAAAGGTATTCCCTGGCTGGCCATTCTCCTGATGAGTTGCGGAACACTGACTAAAGGACCGGTAGGTACTATCATTCCATGTTTAGTGGTAGGCATCTTCTTGTTACTCCGGGGTGTCAACTTCTTCAAAGCATTCTTGTTACTTTCCGCCTGGGCCATTCTTTCACTCATCCTGCCTTTCTGCTGGTATGTCGCTGCTTACCAACAAGGTGGAGAAGAGTTCCTGGCATTAGTTATGGAAGAAAACTTCGGTCGTATGACTAATACCATGAGTTACAATTCATGCGTGAACCCCTGGCATTATAATTTTGTGACCCTATTTGCCGGATACGTTCCCTGGACACTGTTAGTCGTGCTCTCCCTGTTCAGCCTGACTTACCATAAATTCAGCATCCAACCGGCAGCCTGGTGGAAACGCTTCACCACATGGATAAAGAATATGGACCCGGTGGATTTATTCTCTTTCACCAGTATCGTTGTAATCTTCGTCTTCTACTGTATTCCGCAGAGCAAACGTAGTGTATATCTGATGCCGATCTATCCTTTCATTGCTTATTTCCTTGCCAAATATCTATTCTATCTGGTCAAGAAGCAATCTAAAGTCATCAAGGTATACGGAAGTATTCTTGCAGTAATCAGCCTGCTACTGTTCACCTGCTTCATCGTATTAAAATGTGGACTCATCCCTGAAACTATTTTCCAGGGTCGTCACGCGCAGGACAATATTAATTTCATGCGTGCAATACAGAATATCAGCGGAGCAGGGGCCTTATTCCTGATTGCCATTCCTACCATTCTCGGTATCTACTGGTGGTTCTATCAACGGAAAAATGCATTGAACAACCGTTTCCTATACGCTCTCGTTGTGCTTACAATGGGATTATACCTTGCATTGGACGGTGCTTATCAGCCGGCAGCATTAAATTCGAAGTCGGTCAAATTCATCGCTACAGAAATAGAAAAGGTTGCGCCGGAAAGCGAAGGAACGATGTACGAATTCATTGAAGAAAGTCTGCATGCAGCAGGTGACCCCGTACATTATTTCGAACTCAATTTCTATCTGCACAATCGTCTCGACAACTTCTATGAGAAACGTCCTTCGGAAGGTTTCTTGTTAATCGGCACGAATGATGCAGAGAAATATCTTCCCGAATTCGAGAAAGAAGGGTATCAGTTTGAGGAGGTATATGAATCCCCTAAACGAGTACTCCGGCAAATAGCCAAGATATACAAGTTCGTTAAAAAGCAACAGCCTGAAAATACCGAAACGACTCCTATTGTTGAGTAAAAGGTATAGAATTAAGCGTTTTTCCATGCTTCACAAGGAACTCCGCCGATTGGAGCATGGAAAAACTATATTCTTTTAAAGGCAAAAAGCTATCATCCATCGGAACAGCATTCAATTTGCCGTTACCGATATCATAAGTAAGTTCCTGCTGAGTCTCGTAATTATAAAGGTAGAGTAACGTGTCATTGCGTCCCACCACCATATTGTCAGCAGTATAGAACATACAGGGACGTTCTTCCTTCAGCAAGTCCACTCCAAAATTATTCTGTAGATAATCAATATTCAACAGCCCTAATATTGTTGGCTGTATATCTACCTGACCGCCAAATGCAGTTTTCTCTTCCGGCTGAATACGGTTGGAGTAAATCATCAGTGGAATATGATTATAAGATTCCGGCAGTTCACATTCGGCGTCTCCCACCAGTTTGCCATGATCCCCTTCCAATACGAATATCGTATTATCAAACCAGGGTTGTTTACGCGCCTCTTCAAAGAACTGACGCAAAGCCCAATCCGCATACTCAACGATCTGCATCTCCGGTTCACTTGTTTTCGGATGGAAGAAAGGAGGTATCACATACGGCGGATGATTACTGATGGACAGTAAAGTAGCAAAAAACGGTTGTCCGGTGGCAGCCCGCTGATTCAATACCGGAATTGCATAGTCATACAAGAAATCATCCTGCACTCCAAAGCTATTCACAACCTTATCAGCCGGATAGTCTTCTTGTGAAAACACTTCATCATAGCCGTTCGTCCGGAAGAAAGCGTTCATATTATCATACTGCCCTTCATGCGTCATAAAGAAAAGGTTGTAATAGCCGTTTTCTTTCAGTACGGTAGGCAGTCCCGAATAGCGGGGAATGACAGAGCCTTTCATCAGGTTCCGTTTCATCATAGCCGGAAAAGAATACAAGGTGGCATACAAACCATGGTTCGTATGGATTCCTGCCGAATAGAAATTGCGGAAACTGATAGAACGGGTATACAGGCTATCCAGGAAAGGAGTCAAAGTCTCCGATTGCCCGAAATGCTTCATAAACTTGGCGGACATAGACTCCATCATAATCAAGACGACATTAGGACGGCGTTGTTGCACGCTATCCGCTTTTGCAGCACGCCTGTAAACAGCCAACGGGGAAACATTCGCATCTCCCGGACGGTTGAGCAGAGCTTGCGCCTTGGTGATGGCTTCCTGTTCATCCATCAGATGCAAGTATTTATTTTCAGGCCTCATATCATCCATCACACTCGTCAGCAGGTTAAAAGTAGGACTTACTCCCAGTTGATTGAGAAAAGCATCCTGACAGAAATATGCCGCACTTACTTTGATCGGGTTATAGCCTGTACGCCCCCGGATTCCAAAGATGCAGAGTCCGATTAAGCAAGCACCGATCAGAACCGCCCCTCCTCGCTTCCAATAAGGAAACGGAGCGGAAATGGTAAGGCTACGATGATGGAAATAACGTGCCAGATAGATAAGCCAAACTACGAATCCGGCCAGAAAGAGAAGGAATAATCCGATGGACAGATAATAGGCACTTTCCCCCAATATCATTCCGGCGGTAGTTCCCGCATAACCGAACCATTCGAATATGGAAGAGTTGATATGTTTAAAGAAATAGGCAAAATAAGGAATGTCCGACGCACTGATTAAATAAACCAATCCATAAAAGACACTGAAAAAGATCGTAAAGAAACGAAACAACGCTTTCCCATAATAGTTGCAAACTCCACACACTACCGCAACCACCAGAGGCAACAGAAGGATGTAACAGCCTATCACATTGTCAAACCAGACACCATGCACAAAAGCAAGCATCGGAAGTGTCTTATCCGACAAGGCTTCAGAGGTCAACTGATGATAAGATGAGATAAAAAGCACCAGGCGAAACAGTCCTGCGATCAGTAAAGCCGAAACATGTATGGTAAGAATATATACAACAAGATTTAGAAAACGTTTCATAATAGCCTTTTCTTTTTATGAATTAAATGAAAGGGATTGAATAGTGTTATTTCCTCCCTTTATAGATATAAACGAAATGAAGAATCAGGAAATTGATAGGCACCACGATAATCATTACCAGTATCGGTGCAAGCAGTTCACCCGCCCCTATCCAGAGGAAGAGATTCAGTAAGCCGATCTCAAGCAGGTAATTAATCAGATGACTAAAACCAAAGCCGATCGCATTATGCGAGGATGGTTTGGAACGAAAGGTGAAGAAAGTAGTCAGGAAGTAGTTGCAGACAAATCCTACAGCATAGCCGGCCGTAAAGGAGATATTGGCATTCGCAACCAACAAGACCAGGCAATATACGCCGTAGTGAATGGCTGAAGATATAGTGCCGACAACTCCAAAACGAACAAACTGCCAGAACTTATCCCGCCAATCCGGGTGCTTCTCAAGTATAGCCTTACTTATTCTGATCATCGTACAACACTTCTTCCACATTATAGAGCGGACGACGTTTTACCTCTTTATAAATCTTGCCAATATACAGTCCGACAGCTCCTATGGATAATAAAACAACCCCGCCAACAAACCAGATAGACAACATCAAAGAGGCCCAGCCATGTTCCGCAGTACCCGAAATCAATGCGTAAAGAACATAGATTCCAATCAAAATACTGATAAAAACAAAGATACCTCCCAGATAAACGATTCCGTAAATGGGCTTTACCGAGAAAGAGGTTATTCCGTCCAAAGCCAGACTGAACATCTTTCTCACTGTATATTTGGAAGTTCCGGCTGTCCGTTCCCGGATCACATCATCTACCGTAGTAGAAGGGAAACCCAGCAACGGGATAATACCACGCAGATAGACATTACGTTCCTGATAATGAGACAACTGTTCCAGCACTCTCCGGCTTAGAAAACGAAAATCCGCATGATTGTAGATAGTCTCCACTCCCATCCTGTGCTGTAATTTATAAAAGGCTGTTGCAGAAAGACGTTTCAACACGGGGTCTGCCTGACGAGATACTTTCACTCCATATACAACATCATATCCTTGCGTATAGGCATCGATCATCTCCTCAATCGCATTCAGATCATCCTGCAAATCGGCATCAATGGTAATAACGGCATCACTCCAGTCTTTAGCGGTCATCATACCGGCCATGATTGCATACTGATGTCCCACGTTCCGTGCCAGATTCATTCCTTTTATATAAGGATTCGTTCCGTGCAGTTTCTTAATGATGCTCCATGTACGATCTTTGCTGCCATCATTCACAAAGAGCACAAAGCTGTCGGCACTGATCTTTTCTTTCGCCACCAACTCATCAAACAAGGCTGTCAAACGGGCGGCCGAATCTTCCAACACTTCCTCCTCATTATAGCAGGGGGATACAATAGCCAATTTTATCATTTTTCGTCCGGTTTATTTAGTTCAGCCAGTTTTATCTGTGCAAATTCCGAGTAAGTGATAAAAGCATATCCTTTTTCTTTCAGTTTGCGGATAAGCATATCCAGACGTTCCTCCATTCCTTTACCGGAATGATTGCGGATAATAAAAGGCATCTTAAATTCAGGATGTTCACCCAACGGGTAGAATTCCCACGGGTGGAAATAAGTCACAAAATATCCGTCATGCTTCAATACCCGGTTTACCAGGAGTTGATACAGCCACATCGGCAGATTATGACAAGACAACCAGAATAGCGGGAAACGAATCCACGGAGTTACAGAAGCCGGAATCTGAAGTAACTTACCCGTCATAAAGCAGGTACGGGGCTCCGACAAATGCATATATCTTCCGGGGATAAATGCGGGATTCAATGAGGAGTTATATACATACCCCATCCGTTCAAGTTCCGTATCTGATACGGGGAACATACGCGGCTGGCGATAACCTTGTATCGTCCTGCCGGTAAGGCGTTCCAGAATTTCTTTTGAACGACTGACATCCGAAGCCTGTGGCTGCCAATGGTCACATCCATGCGCAGCAACTTCATGCCCTTCGTCCATAATGCGCCGCATCACTTCCGGCGCATTTTCTGCAAAATTGCTTGTACAAAAGAAAGTAGCTTTCACCCCGTTTTTTTTCAGGCAGTCCAGTATCTTGTTCGTACCATAGACTGACACTTTCATTGCTTCATCCAGCGGAAAGTCTACACCATGCTCGCGAGGTACATCAAATTCTTCTGTATCAAAACTTAATAATATCATTGCAATATCAAGAATTACAACTGCTGCATATCATGCAGACGTTTATAGTAACCGTTTAACTCAATGAGTTCTTCATGCTTACCACGTTCCACAATCTCACCCTCATACAGTACACAGATTTCATCTGCATTCTTAATCGTAGAAAGACGGTGGGCAATAGCAATCGTCGTACGTGTTTTCATCAAACGTTCCAACGCTTCCTGTACAAGACGTTCTGATTCGGTATCCAAAGCAGAAGTAGCCTCATCAAGAATCAGAATCGGAGGATTCTTCAAAATAGCACGCGCAATACTGATACGCTGACGCTGACCACCGGACAATTTTCCGCCACGGTCACCGATATTCATATTATATCCTTCCGGTTTCTCCATAATGAAATCATGCGCATTGGCAATCTTCGCCGCCTCTACTACTTGTTCCATTGTCGCATTCTCCACACCAAAAGCAATGTTATTGAAGAATGTATCATTAAACAGAATAGCCTCCTGGTTTACATTACCAATCAAACTGCGCAAATCTGCAATACGTACATCACGAATACTTGTTCCGTCAATGGTAATATCACCTTCCTGCACATCGTGGTAACGCGGCAACAAATCGACTAATGTAGATTTACCGGATCCCGATTGACCAACCAGTGCGATTGTTTTTCCTTTGGGAACTGTCAGGTTTACATGCTTCAACACCTCTCTTTTACCATCATAGCTGAAAGAGATATCTTTAAATTCGATTCTATCATTCAAACCTTTCAACGGTTTCGGATTCGGAATTTCCTTAATCTTATTCTCTGCCTTCAGGATTTTGTCCACACGTTCCATGGAAGCCAACCCTTTCGGAATGTTGTATCCCGCTTTAGCAAAGTCTTTCAATGGATTGATTACACTATATAAGATAACCATATAGAAGATGAATGTAGGAGCATCGATGGTTGCATTCTTTCCTAAAATCAATGTACCTCCAAACCACAATACAGCTACAATCAGAATCGTTCCTAAGAACTCACTCATCGGATGAGCCATAGCCTGACGTATAGCAACCTTGTTTGTCGCATCCCGGAGCTCGTTGCTACATTTGGTGAAGCGGTTAATCATTTTATCTTCCGCAATAAAAGCCTTGATGATGCGCAAGCCTCCCAGTGTTTCTTCTAATTGTGACATCGTATCACTCCACTTAGCCTGTGCTTCCAGTGATTGACGTTTCAGTTTTCTTCCGACGACTCCCATCAACCAACCCATTCCCGGTAATACAATGATAGTAAAAAGAGTCAACTGCCAACTAACCGTAACCAATGTCACAAAATATATAATAATCAGAATCGGGCTTTTCATCAACATATCCAATGAACTGGTAATGGAATTTTCCACTTCCCCCACATCACCACTCATACGAGCTATAATATCTCCCTTTCTTTCTTCCGAGAAGAAAGACATCGGCAGACGCATTACCTTAGCATACACCATAATACGAATATCACGTACCACTCCTGTACGTAATGGAATCATCACGGCTGAAGAAGCAAAGTAACAACCGGTTTTAAACAATGTCATCACCATCAGGAATAGTCCCAAGAAAATAAGAGCTACAGTGGGACCATTATCCACAATCATCTGAGAGATGTAATAATAGAAGTTATTCTTGGCAACATCTGCTAAATCGCCACTACCCCATTCCATAAAATGGTACACCTTATCTGCTCCTTCTGTTTTAAACAGAATACTCAAGATAGGAATCAAAAAAGTAAATGAGAACACATTGAATACAGCAGACAAAATATTCAGCAAAATAGCCCAGCCGATATACTTCTTATAAGGCGACACAAAACGTCGCATTAGTTGTAGAAATTCCTTCATTATTTACCATTAAAAAAGTTAAGACCGCAAAGATACAATAAAACAGATTAACAGGCAGCAGTTTCTATTAATTATTAACGCGATTTATCGAAAAGCCCTCTTCAATAAATGAAATATGACTTAATAATTCTCTTTCAGCCAAATACCCAAGAAACGATCATATATTTGACAAATACCCATTTCCTGAGTCACAAAATCCTTTTCCAGCAACCCTTTTAGTGCTGCCTGAACTGAACTAGCAGAAGCCAGTTTGTATTTTTTAATAAAAGTGCCGGAAGTGAGAGCTTTAGCCCTTCCTTCTTTAGTGATAGCAATTAGCAGTTCCTTTTGTTTCTCCGGCAAACGAAAAAGAATTTCCGAATAAGTATATCTGAATGAATCAATAATCTGCCGAATAGCCCCTGACACCATTCCCACTTTACAAACTCCGTACTCCGGGGTCATATCATAAAGTGTATTCAATACTTTTTGTATATACCATGTGATTCCTTCAAACTGTTGATAAACTGTGGTAACAGCACTTTCCTCTATTTCTTTGCCTGCACGTTTGAAATGCATACTTGCAAAACGAATATATTCTTCTAAAGGAATACTTTCCAAATGCATCATTGACACACTTTGATAAAAAGGTCTGGAAGGCGTCAAAAACATATTCCCCATCACATGTCGCTGGCTCCCGGCAAAAATGAAACGCGCATTATTACAATGCTGCACATAAGTCCGGAGAGTAGCCTCTACATTTTTCTCCACATATCCAGTAATCTGCTGAAATTCATCAATAGCAATCAAACAAGGCTTATCCGCTTGCTCTAAATACCGGAAGATTTCATCAAGCGTAGTAGCCGGAGCTTGTATATCTCCTAATCCCAGATTCAAAGAAGGCATACCATTCACATCAAAAGAGATACTAGCCTGCAAAGATTTTACACATTCCCAAAAGCCATGCAAAGCTTTCTTCCCCATAGGTTTCAGTACTTCCAAAATCTCCTTACTAAGTGCAAAGACCAAATCACGCAATGAACGGCTATCATATATATCAATAAAAAAGGTATAGTAACCCTGTTTAATTTCAGGAAACTGAAAGCAATGACGGATCAGCCCTGTTTTTCCCATTCGCCGGGTAGAGACAAGAGCCAAATTATTCCCATTCATCACCTCGCGCACCAACTGTTCGCTCTCAAAACGGCGATCGCAAAAATAATCAGCAGAGACATATCCGCTTGTTATAAAAGGATTTCTTATCATAGTCTTCATACATCTCACGTTATTACGCAAAGATAATTATTATAAAATAATAAAAGCCATCTACTATACATTATTTCATCATCATCCTTACTCTACAGGCATCACATGATAATAAACCCCACGTGTTTTCCTAAACGACTTTACTCTCAGCCTCTGCAATATACGTCCGAAATAATTAACTTGTCCGGCAGAGAATTTCATTTTACTTGCCTTTTGTATCCGCTGCAATATATCCGCAGCAAGCAACCATTCTCCCTCTTCTTCCTCTTCCGCTGCCCGGTAATATACCTGAAACAATTGTTCAATCGCCGGCGACTGTTCAAACTCCCGGTTAGCCTCCGTCATAATCGCCTCCTCTTTTTCATCAAACCAATAGCGCTCATTACTCCGCAATGCAGCCATTGCCTGTGCATATAACTGCTCATAATCAATAGGGCGGACCACATCTATCACTCCCGTCACCTCGACACCGATAAAACGGCGACTGCCGGAAGTATCCGTCAACAGATCCTTATGATTACTTGTGCCTATAAAAGAAGCGTACCGGCGGAGTTCCTCCACTGCCGAAGCATTCGGACGTCGCGTATTGACAACAGGCTTTTGCAGAATATGCTTGAGAAAAGACTGCTGACTGATGCCAATCTGATCGAACTCATCCATATTAATCAATAAAAAGCGATTCAAATACAGTTCAGCATCCCGTTTCCGACTGAAATCGATACTGTCCGTATAATATGCCTGTAAACATGGTGGTAAGATCAAGCGGCAAAATGTAGACTTACGATAAGCTTGCGGGCCTATCAATATAGGCGAAGTGCTATTCGCATGATTCTTACCCATCCCACGCCAATGTGCGACCATACTAAGAAACCAACGACGAAACAATTGAGTCCAATAAGGATGGTCACAAGGAACCCGTTTGGCTAAATTGCCAATATAATCCTTACCGTTCCAACGAGGAAGGTCATAAAGAAACTCTTCAATAGGTTGATAAACCGGTACATGATCCGAATTCAGGAAACGCACGACATCTTTATCCCAAAGTTTAAGCCCCTCATATTGTGCATTCATTGTAATGCTTGCCATCAACCGTTTATCCACCGGAAGAAAATAAAAATTAAAGCTATTCCGTTCGCGACATTCCACTTGTGACGTTAGTTGGTTGAAACGGAAATCATAACGCCGTTTCATAAACTCATCCATCTGCATGACAAATAATTGTTCCGGCAACAGGCTGCTCTTACTCGCAAATCCCTCTGAAGTCCGATATACATTCCGTACAGTCCCCCGAACCAATGTATCATCTTTTGGCAAACGATAATGCGCCCGACACCATCGCACCGTATCTTCTTCAGGAATACCGGCGCGAAAACAATACCCGGCCAGATTTATCAACAAAGACTGTTTATCACCTTCTTCCGGTTGATAACCATCCTCCTCATCCAGTGCACGTGCGAAGGCTGCTTCAAAAAGAACAGAAAGCGCATCACATCTTTCATACCCCGGTGCAAGCCGTTGCAATGGTGAAGTTTCCGTTTGCACCCGTTCACGATAAGTGGTTTCGCCCGGCATAGCCACAGGTTGTTTCATATAAATAGGCATCGCTTCGGGATTAAAATACAAATCCGGATCAAAAGTCCAGCGACAATATTGTTCCAATGAAGGTTCTTTCAGTTCGATATCAAAAGGAAGTTGGGGCTGATAGAATTTCACAGCCAACCGATAGGCGTGTGCATGAAAAAGCTCTGCCTGTTCACGGGTTTCCGGTAAAAGGTCATTGGGATAAGTAAAACGGACCCATATCTTCACTGACTTTCCGGAAGAACCGGTGAAAGCTAAATAAGTTTGCGGCAGCTCCCTCACCCGCTCTTTCACTTCATCCGCTTCCATATTCCCGGATAAGTTATTCACCTGAATCATCACAATTCCGTTGTATTCACTCATGGTCGTTATTCCGTCTTTGCGGAAAAAGGCCGCTGCAGGTATCACCTTCTGCACTTTCTGCACATAGTCATTTTTATCACCCGGAAGCATAAAAGGCAGGACTTCTCTCATTTTTGAAACAGACTGTGCTTTGGTTTCCACTTTCATTTGCTCTACGAGCTGTTCGATTCTTAACGTACGCATAGTGTTCACCTTGCCATCGTCTCTTACCAATGTTATTCTCATTGCTTAATTAATTTATTTGTCCTGCATGTGTTTGTAGGGCGATTATTACCACAGACAAATGTACGGTTAATATCCCGTATAAACAAATTTGACACCTCCCAAACGCACGTCCACTAGTAATGATTTGGGTTCTTCGTCAAATTTGGTGGTAATCTCTTTTTTATTTCAACTGTCTTCTTCTTTCTTAATCCTATTAAAAGTTGTAGATATGTTTGCTTTTTAGTAACTTTAAAGACACCACATCATTAAGAGTTACAATGCAACAAGTCATATCTACAACGTACAAATATACATCAAAAAAAGAAAATGCTCCTACAAATAGGGGATTATTCCATGATTTCAGATTCAGTCTTGGCTACAATAATCTGCAACAAGATGGTATCTCTGAAGCTGTTGGCTCATTGACGGTCTTTCTACATACGGCTGGCAAAGGGGCTTCCTGTCCTTATTGCGGACATTTCAGTCACCGATTGCACAGTTACTACTCCCGTCATATTGAGGATCTTGAAGTTTACGGTCATACTTTGGAGTTAGTCATCAAGGTTGGCAAATATTATTGTGACAATGTTTCTTGTCCACAAAAAATATTCTGCGAACCGTTGTCTTTTCTGGCTCGTCGGTATGGTAGACGGAGCTATCTTGTTGAGGAACGCATCAGATCGATAAGTTTGGAACTTACTTCCCGAAAGGCCTCTTCTCTTTTGCAACTGTTCCATATAACAGCCAGTAGTTCTTCCTGCTTACGCATCCTACAACAGTGCGGACAACACAATCCTATGCATAATAAAAGTATTTATGTAGGTATTGATGATTTTGCCTATAAAAAAGGTAAGGATTATATGAGTGTGGTCGTAGACCAGATGACACACATACCTATTGCTTTGTTAGAGGATAGAAACGGAGAAGCACTTGATAACTGGCTCATCCGGAATCCTCAAATACAATATATAACGAGAGACCGTGGAAGATGTTTCACAGAGGCTATAAACAGAATAATTCCTGGTGTTACACAAATCTGCGACCGATTCCATCTAATCAAGAATATGACGGACACGATGATACCGGAAATAGAGAAAATAATCCGTCAGACCAAGAAAAAGCTCAAATACGAATATCCTGACAGAGACACGGCTTCTTCGTTAATTCTTCAGGACATATTTAACATGGGAGATGTCCGACACAGAGAAAAATTGAAGATATACAGGGAAAGCTTGAACTTAAAAATGCAGGGGATGACCATTGAGCAGACAGCCACACATTTGGGTAAGAAAAGTCGCTACATTTATAAGATTATTCACAACAGAAGAATAGGGGCATACTTGAATGAGCAACAGAAGACAGCTCTTAAATATGTATCCGAACTGGCTACAATCATTAGTGCGGGCTGTATTACTCGAAAAATATTGGCACAAAAAATGGGGAGTAAAATCAGTGGCGCACTTATTGGAAGGATAACATCCAGCTTGCGAAAAAGGTATCAACAAAAGAGGAAGGAAGTCAAGGAGCATAATGAGAGCATTGAAAACGGAAGTAAAACACAGAGAGTTTCACAGAATCAGATACGCAAATACATTCTAAAGGGAGAATCGGATA